>JBBRRW010000021.1:0-22765 GCA_038245975.1 Burkholderiales bacterium | reverse complement strand
TCGGTCGACAGCTTTCGTTTCAAGCCGGAGTTCATCAGCCGCCTGGGGATCGACTACCTGGATCGCAGCGAGCCCAACGGCAGCAACAAGACGCCGTTCTACCTGCCGGGTCGCGTCCTGGCGATCCAGACCGGCACGCTCGATCATCTGATGTCCGATCCGGTCGCGCGGCGCATCGGCGACGCGGAGAACCTCAGCAACCGTCCCCGCGAGCAACTCACGCTGTCGCAGCTTTACGGCGCGCTGCAGACCGCGATCTGGAGCGAGCTGGCCAGCGGCAAGGACATCACGCGCATGCGTCGCAACCTGCAGCGCGAACATCTCAAGCGCGTGGTGTACACGCTGTTGCTGCCGCGGACCGCGACGCTGGCCGACGTGCGCAGCCTGCAGCGCGACAACGTGATCGCGCTGAAGGGCTCGATCCAGCGCGCGCTCGCCGGCAATCGCCTGTCGGTCGAGAGCCGTGCGCATCTGCGCGAGAGTGCAGCGACGATCGACGACGCGCTGCGGGCCAATCTGCTGAGGGTCGGCGCTTGAGCATTCAGGCGGTCGACCCGCTACGGCCCGGGTCGCGCGACAGCGATCACATCGAGGAGAAGCCGGTCGTCCTCGCGAGCAGCCCGGATAGTCTTCTCCCGAAGGTCGATGCGCGCGGCGCCGCGATCGTCACGCTCGCGGTACTGGCGGTCCTGTTCGCGTTGCAGATGGCTTCCACATTCATCATTCCGGTCGTGGTCGCCGTGCTGCTCGCCTACGCGCTCGATCCACTCGTCTCGTTCCTCGAGCGGCGGCACCTGCCTCGATGGCTGGGCGCCACGCTGGTCATGAGTGCCTTGATCGCGGCTTCGGTGCTGAGTGTCTACGCGTTGCGTCATCAGGCGCAGTCGATCATCGATCAGGTTCCGGCGGTGGTGAAGAAAGTGTCGCGGCTGGTCGACGTGCTCGATTCTGGCCAAGGCAGCAGGCTCGACAACGTACGTCGCGCGGCCGACGCTCTGCAGAAGGCCACCGATCAGGCCACCGGAGGGACGAGCAGCGGCAGCGCGAAGCTGGTGATGGTGGAGCCAGCGGGCATCCGGGTGAAGGATCTTTTCGTGAGTGGAGGGCGCAGCGTGCTGGCGCTGCTGGGACAGATGTTGATGACCATCTTCCTGTCGTTCTTCATCCTGCTCGCCGGCGACAAGTTCAAGCGCAAGTTCGTCAAGGTCGCCGGCCGTACGCTGTCGGAGAAGAAGATCACGGTGCAGATGTTCGACCAGATCAACTTGTCGATCCAGCGCTTCATGGCGATGCTGCTGGTAGCCAACATCGTGCTCGCGATCCTGACCTGGGCCACGTTCCGCCTGATCGGCCTGGAGAACGCCGGTACCTGGGGCATCGTTGCAGGGGTCCTCCACGTCGTCCCGTACTTCGGGCCGGTGGTCGTGGCGCTCACCACGGGTCTCGCCGGCTTGATGCAGTTCGGCTCCATCGGGATGGCGCTGCTGATCGGCGGGTCGTCGCTGGTGATCGCCACCCTGGTCGGCGTCGGGCTGACGACCTGGATGGCGGGCCGCATCGCGAAGATGAACACCGTCGCCGTCTTCATCGGGCTGCTGCTCTTCGGCTGGATCTGGGGCGTCTGGGGGGTTCTGCTCAGCGTGCCGATCACGGTGATCGTCAAGGTCGTGGCCGACCATATCGAAGGGCTGAAGGACTTCTCGGAGTTCCTCGGCGAGTGATCGCCCGGCGGGTTCGGGGTCAGAACCACATGGCGTTCTCCGGTGATTTTCGCTGGCGCGATTCAGCTGCAGCCGAAGGCACCGGTGCCGTCGGCGCGGCAGCGCGCTGCCGGCTCCATCGGCTCCGCGGTCAACCTGCGGAGGATCTCGCTGGCCGCGTCGGCCTCGATCGCGTGACGGTCGTCGGACGGCTTGGCGTTCAAAGTGTCGATGTGCATGGGTTCTTCCGGGGCGTTGATCGGGTCATCGCAGTATCGAGAGCCGCCACACACGGATCACCCACGAATCGATCAAGCGGCCGCAACGTCCCGGCAACGATCGGGGTCCGGCCCGCCTGATTCCCTGTCCCGGCGCCGGTCCGACCGGTGCTCACGGGTTTGCCGTCCAGCGCCGGAAACTCCATCCGGCAGTCCTGGGTATGTCTTCGGCACGACGATCGCAGGATGCGTGGGTGATCCGTAGGTCGGCCCCGGTGAAGCTTCGTTCGTCGGCAATCGAGCCGCGCGACACGGAGGTCTTCATGGTCCTGAGCAGCGAAAGCAAGGAATACGAGAACGGCGGCGCGCTGTCCGCCGCGCGTCACCCGGCGCGTGCCGGTCTGCGCATCACGCCTTCGGACACCGGTCCTACCGGCGTGTTCGTCGTCATCGAGATGGCCGTGCTGGTCATCGTGGCCGCGCTCGCGATGGTCGCGATCATCGTGTCGATCGGCGACGAGGGCGGCAGCGACCGCGGCAGCGAGGCGGTGCAGCGGGTCGCCGATCACCTTGCGCGGGATGCCTCGGCGAAATCCTCGGGCACCCGGTCCTTCCGAGCGAAGGACGCCGTGCCCCAGAACGCGGACGCCGCGGCGCAGTGATCTGCCGCGCCGGCTCCGACGGCGCCAACGCCCCCGACCGACCGTTCCGCGACCGCGCGACGACGGCTCCGACCACCCCTCATACGTCCGTTTCATGAATGTTCATGCAATCATCCGCAGCGCAGTTTCAGGACCTTTCTATTGCCGGAAGGCCCCCGGTGCCTTTAAATGCGCGGATGCCCGCACGCAAGACGCATGCCGCCGACGCATCGACGCCGGCCGCGCAACGCTCCCCCTCTCCTGCCATCGCACGCCCACCATCGCTCGGCATGGTGTTGCAGCGCGAGCGATTGCATGCGCTGATCGATGCGCGGTTGCCGGCGCCCGTCTGGCTGCATGGACCGACGGGCGCCGGCAAGACGGTCCTGCTCCGTTCCTATCTGGAGCGGCAAAAGACGCCTTCGATCTGGCTGACCGCCAATGAGCGCCATCGCGATCCTGCTGCGTTGTTCGCAGCCATCACTGCGATCGCGGCTTCGCATTGCGAAGGCCTGTTGCCCGCGTTCTCGCCCGAGCACCGTGATCAGCCGGCGGAATTCGCCCGCGGCTATTTCGCCCGCCTGGACCAGGCGTTGCCCGATGCCTTCGCGATCGTCATCGACGACGTGCATCACATGGTCGGAACCACCGCGCCGCTGTTTGCGTGCGCGATCGATTGCTTCGGAGGCCGGCGCAAGCTGTGCTTCGCGTCGCAGCTCCTGCCCGACGCCACCTTCGCGCCGCAGCTCGCGGGGTCCCGGCTGTGGATCGTCGGACATCGGCTTCTGGCGTTCGACGCCGACGAAGCGCGTCAGCTCGCGAGCCGTTTCGGCACTCCCGAGCCTGCGCTCGACGCACTCGTGCGTGCGACGGACGGCTGGGCTGCGGGACTGATGCTCGCGATGCAGTTCGGATCCTCCGGTGGGCCGGGCGACGGATCGGGCGATCCGCTCGAGACCGTGCGTACGCCGCTCGCGCTGCTGATCGCCGGTCAGGTCCTGGGCGGCGTCCAGGACGACGACCGGCGTCGGCTGCGCTTGATGGCCGAACTGCCGCAGGTCCCGATCGAGCTCGGCGACGTCGATCCGCAGTGGGCCTCGGCCTGTGCGCGCCTGCAGGCGCTGGCCGATCGCGGACTGTTCGTCGAACGTCTGAGCGCGGATCGCAAGTCGTCGTCCGAAGCCGCCGGGTCGAAGGTCCTGCGGATCGCAAAGGGCTGCTGGCGTCTGCACGACCTGTTCCGCAATGCCTTGCGCGAGCCTGGCGCCGTCGGCGACCCGGATCCGTCGCTCGGCGCGCAACTGGTCGACCATCTGCTGGCGATCGACCGGCTCGACCTCGCGTGGCAGCTCGCGGCGCGGCTCGACACCGCACAACTTTCGCGCGTCATTGCCGAGCACGGCACCGCCGCGTTGCGCGATGTCCATCTGCTGGCGCTGCTGCAGATGGCGGCGCCCCATGCCGACCGCGCGGCACCGGCCGTCGCGATCTGGTACGCCCGCGGCCTGATCGGCACCGACAACGCGGCCGCGTTGCGTGCCTGCGACGAGGCCTTTGCGGGCTTCGATGCGGCGGGCGACACAGCGGGCGTGGCGCTGTCGATCGCGCTGGCGCTATTCGTTGTGTTTGCAACGATCGAGAACGTCGGCGAGATGACGGTGTGGGTCGAACGGTTTGGTCGGGTCGACCGGTCGTCGCTGGAACAGGTCGCTGACGCTGCGGAAAAAGCAATTCGTGTCGCAGGGGAAGTGGTGCATGACTTCCTGATCGGCGGGCGGCCGTATCCCGGACTTTCGGAGAGCGAACTCCAAGATCGCTTGATGGGCCACGTGACCTCTCAGGTTCTGTCGGCCAACGAGACGATTCTCGGGGGTTCACTGCTGGTCGCCGCGATGCGTCGCTCGATCCGTTTCGCGGAGGTCGAACTGGCGATCCTGCGGGTCGAAGCCCTGGCGTCATTCGCGCGGTCGGCACCGCACATCCGTGCGGAGTGGAACATCGAGAACGGATTTCATTTCACGCGTGCAGGGGCGCCGGAACGGGCGCGCGGCTGCTTCGGCGGCGCGTTGGCCGTGGCCGACGAGAACGCGTTGCTGCAACCGAAAATCGGAGCCCTGATCGGACTCGCGCGGCTGGAGTTGGGCCTGGGCGACGTCAGGCGGGCGCAGACGTTCATCGAGACCCTCGAGGCGCTCGGTCAGGAGAGGCTGGGGCGGCATGGGGGCTGGGTGGCTCACCTCAGGGCGCGCGTTGACATCCTGTCGGGTCATCCCGCGGCCGCGCTGGCGGGTATCGACCGTGCCGAGCAATTGATCTCGGATGCGGGCTTTCCGCCATCTATGAAAGTGATCCTCGATCAGGACCGGATCCAGATGTTCTACGCGCAAGGGCGCATCGAAGAAGGTCTCGCACTTGCCCGCGCTGTGGTGATAGGGGGCACAGTCGCCGATGGAAGAAGGATCGCGTGCGCCAGCGGTCTGCTGGAGGCGCATGCCGTCTGGTCCGGCGATAACGACAGGGCCGTCGCGCTGTTGCATCAACATTTGCATACCGCGCACGCGCTCGATTTGATGACCTTCCTGGCGTTGCTGCCGGAAGTCGCCGCGCAAATCGCGGCATACGGGCTGCGCTCCCATGTGGAAGTAGATTTTCTGACGCAGGTCATTGCGTTACGCAACCTGCCCGCACCACGCGATGCGCCGAGCAACTGGCCCTGGCCGATGCGAATCGAAGTCCTGCGTCCGTTCCGCATCTTCATCCGCGGTGAGCCGCTGTCCTTTTCCGGCAAGGTCCAACAGAAGCCGCTCGAACTGCTGAAATACCTCGCTTGCACCCGTGATCTCGTCGCCGAGTCGTCGGCCCTCGCGATCGCGCTGTGGCCGGATGCTGAGGAAAATGCCGCGAAGAAGAGCCTCGAAGTCACCGTGTCGCGTCTGCGAAAAGTGCTCGAAGACGAGTCGCTGGTGGTCGTCAAGGAAGGCAAGGTCTGCCTCGATGCGCGGCGGGTGTCGTCCGACGCCAGAGAGTTCGTCGAAGCGACCCGCGAGGCCGAAGCCGTCGTCACGCGGCGGCACGACCCTGCGAAGGTGGTCGAGATCGAAGACCGACTGCTTGGGCTGTTCCATGAGTTGCCGCTGGAACACGAGGAATCGAGCGCGTGGCGTGAAGGCGTGCGGGAGCGCTATCGGACCGCGTTCGTGCGAGCGGTCCGCGCTTTGATTGCGTATTGGAACCAGAACGGCGATGCTGCGCGCGCGCTGACGCTCATCGAAAGTGCGCTGGCGCGCGAGCCGTTGGCCGAAAACCTGTACCGCATGCTGATGCAGATCCATCTGGATGCGGGCAACCACACCGAAGCGATGCGGGTCTACCGGCAATGCCGGCAGATGCTCTCGGTCCTGATCGGCGCACAACCGTCCCATGAGACCGAGCGCCTGAAGAGCTTGATCCAACTTTAAGGAGTTCCCATGAACCGTCTGTTGATCGTTGTCTTGATGTTGATGTGGTCCACGTCGTATGCGGGCACCGGCGATACCGTTCCGCTCTGCCCGGATGCGGCATCGCCCGACTGCGTCGTCCCGAATTGGGGCGGTATCGGTGAACCGGACGGTACAGATGGTGCGATCGCTCCCCGCACTGACGCGTCGCTCAACACAGCGCCGACGATCCGCAGCAAGCCGGTCGCCGTTCAACTGATGCCGGCAGCCGAGCCTTCCGCGATGTCGACGGGTGACGCGCCCCTGAAGACAGTCGTCTCCCCGCAAAATCTGTTCCCGAAAGAAACCAACGCGTTGACGACGGCACTCAAGCGCGCGCGCTTCAAGGCCGACGGAAGCATCGCGACCGGCGGGGCGGCGATCTCCAGGGCCGCGGCGGACGCGGCGCGGAAGGCCGGCAAGAAGTACACGCTGACGCTCTACGTCAAGGTGCCGCAGGCCCTCAAGCCGGAGGCAGGCGCGCTGCTCGACAAGAAGGTGCGCGCCATCAACGACGTGCTGTCCGGCCGATACGCAAAGGACGCGAAACCCAAGGCCTGAGCCGGGCTTCGGCGGGCCATGCGCGATGACCGGTTGCGAAGCCGGTCATCGCCGCGACGCTGCCCTCGAAGACGGGTTGCGGCCGCAACGAAAGCAGTCTTCCGCATGGTCATCGATCATCCCCACCGCCTGCATGTAGGCGTAGACGATGGTCGACCCGACGAACTTGAAGCCGCGCCGGATCAGGTCCTGCGACAGCGCATCGGATAGTTCGTTGCGCGCCGGTGCCGGCTCGGAGGCCGGTCGACGACTGACAATGGGTACTCCGCCGACCCACGCCCACAGGTAGGGCACCAGGCCGCCGCATTCGTCGATCAGCGGCAGCACGGCGCGCGCGTTGTTGATGGCCGCGTCGATCTTCAGCCGGTTGCGGACGATGCCCGCGTCGTTCATCAGGCGCTCGACGTCGGCGTCACGGTAGCGCGCGATCTTCTCCGCGTCCCAGCCGTCGAAGGCCGCGCGATAGTGTTCGCGCTTGTTGAGGATGGTCGACCACGACAGCCCGGCCTGCGCGCCTTCGAGATTGATCATCTCGAACAGTCGCGTTTCGTCGGTGCACGGCACGCCCCATTCCTCGTCGTGGTAGCGCAGATAGAGCGGGTTGGCCGGATGGGCCCAATGACAACGGACGACGGTGGATGGCGCGTTCATGGAGTGGGAGGCGGAGTCCGTTCGATCGGGACGTCGCGGCAGCGCCGCGCAGACGTGGAATCTACCGCGCTCGCCGCATCCAGAGCCACCGCAATCCGGAGTGCCCCGATCGGGCGATGGCCTGCGAAGCAGGGCCATGATTCCGACGCAGCAGGGGATCGACCGATCACGACATCGCGGGCGCGGGCTCGTCGCCCGTCGAAGGTCGGGCCTCGTCGATCGGTGGACGGGCGTCCGCACGGAGCAATGCAGCCCGCACGCGGTCGATGTGCAGCTTGAGCGTGTACAGCTCGTCGGCATACGACAGCGGCACCACGAGATGGTTGACCCTGGTCTCGATGTCCGCGAGCCGCGCGAGCTGCTTCGCGCGTCGCGCGCTGCGGGCCTTGTCGTCGCGCAGCGCGTCGGGCGCGCTGCCGGATGCGGCGGTGTCGACGTCGTTCTCGACTTCACGCAGCTGTCCGTACCAGCGGTACACGCGCGAGCGGACGCGCCACGTGTAGAGCGGCGGCAGGATGCGCGACAGCGGAATCAGCAGCGCGAGCATCGGCACGATGATCACGCCCATCCGCTCGATCAGGTTCGCGAGCCAGAACGGGAGGTAGCGCTGCAGGAACGGTGGGCCGTTCTTGTAGTAACGCTCGGCCACCGGCGACACGGGGACCTCGGTGTACTGGTCGTTCGGGAACTCGCCGGCCCGTTGAAACCAGCCGGGTCCGCCGTGCACTTCGGTCGCCGCCTGCATCAGCAGCTCGATGATCGCCGGATGGGTGCCGCTCTTCGCGACCAGCGTCGCGGTCGGCGCGATCAGGTGCACGTCCTGGTGCGGCAAGTCCTTCTCGAGCGCGACGATGCCGCGGGGGAGCACGACGTGCTTCAGGAACGGGAAGCGCCGCGAGTAGGCCTCGGCCTGGTCGAAGTTGAACAGCCGGATCCCCGGCGTCTGCAGCAGCATCTGTAGCAGCGGCGCCTCGGGCGCGGTGACGAACATGACGGCGTCGAGCGAACCGTCGAGCAGCTTCATCACTGCGGTGGTGTCCTCGAGGTCGCTCAGCGTGATCTCATCCTTCTCGATCCGGTTGGCGCCGAACAGCTGCTGTGCGAGGCGTGGTCCGCCGCTGCCGTAGGGGCCGACGTTCAGCTTCAGCCCGCGGAAGTCGCCGAGCTGCGTGATCGATGTGCGCGGCGACGTCTGTGCAAGCGCCGTGTCGGTCGCGGGCTTGACGATCCTCGCGCGCGACACGGCGTTCGGCGCGCGCGGCGAGCTCTCGACCGGGGCGACCGGCCCGACCTTCGACAACGCGGCCTCGCGATAGAAGATCCACACGGGCTCGACGAACAGGCTGCCCAGCGACACCAGGCCGCGCCGATCGGCCGGCTCGTCGGTCGTCGTGCCGCTCTGAACGAAGGCCACGTCGGCATCGGACTTGTCCGTGTTCAGTCGACCCAGGTTCTGCATCGAACCCGCCGACGTCCGGATCTCGGTGGCGATGTGGTGCCGCGCGAGGATTTCCTTGTAGCGTTCGGCGAAGTCCTGATACGCGCTGCCTTCGAGACCTGCCGCGATCACGACGGTGGTCGGCGGCGTCGGATCGATCGCCTCGTATGCGATCCACAGCAGCACGCACACGACGAGGAAGACCGGGGCATAAGTCGTCATCAGATCGCGAAACGAGATGACGGAGAAGCGGAGCAGGCGGGGCATGGCGTCCTCGTTCAATGCGTGCCGACGGTGCGGCAGATCGTCACCGGGATGGACCCGTGGCCCTGCGCGGCGCAGCGGTGACGTCACCGATGACGGACTCGGCGAGCCGAGTGCCGTGGCGATTCACCCGTGGCCGTCGGGGCCCGGCGAAGGGTCGTCGACATGCGGCATGCGCCGGCGGGCCATCTCCTCGTCGACCGCGCGACCGACGACATCGTGCAACGCCGCGGTCAGGTGATTGCGCAGGTTCTCCTGCAGCTGCGCCAGCGCCGTTTCCACCTCGGCATGAATCGCCTGCGCGATGCGCGCATCGAGCTCGGTCTCGATGCGTGCACTCAGGACCTCGAGTACGGCATCGCGGACCTGCCCCGCGAACATCGCCGGGTCTTCCTTCGGCTCGACGGACGACGCGTTCGTGGTCGCGGAATGGGCCGAGGCGTGGGGATCGACCGAGGCATCGAGATCGCCGGTGTCCGCAGCCGCATCGTGACGCTGTGCCTGCGTCGCGGTGTAGTGGGGCTCCTGGAATGCGGTGTTGGACGCGGGGGCGCCGTGACTGTCGTGGTCCTGCGGCAACTGGAAAGAATCGTGGCCGTGGTCCGCATGCGGCTCGGGCCGAGGGAGCGTGTTGGGCGCATGCGCGCGCGGGTCGAGCGCGTTCTCGTCGAACGATAGTGCGAGATAGGCCTCGACGCTCCGGTGCGGTTCGTTGCCGATCACGAGTTGATCGGCCATCAACGTCTCTTCGAGGTGCGGCACGGGGTCGGGCTCGACGACGACCGGACTCTCGTTCGCAGCCGGCGTGGTCGCCGCACCGGATGTGCCGGTGCGCAGGATCTGCGTGAGGACCGGCAGATCGTCGTCTTCGATCATGCGACGGCGGCCGCGAGATCGTGTCGCGTCAACGGATAGCCGCGATCCTTGTAGAACTTCCAGCGGGAACGTCCGGCCACGAGATCGTCCCCATCGGTCTCGACGAGCTCGATCATCCGGTCGAAGCGGCTGAAGAACGCAGGCTGCTCGCGATCGAGATTGACCAGCAGCTCGTGATGGACGCAGGCATCCGCGTCCGCGGGGCCGGCAAGCAGGATCGGCGTGACCGCGGCCAGCCGGTCGCGCGCCCGACAATGCGGGATGAAGTCCAGCGCCGAGAACGTCCAGAGCAGGCGATCGAACTGTTCGAGCACCGGCTCGGGACCGTGGAACACCATCGGTCGGCCGGTGCCGTAACCCTTCCGCGCGAGGCGGCAGGCATAGGCCAGCTTGGCCGGCACGTTGACGTGGAAGTCGATCTGCGTCATCGACCGGCGATCGTCCGTGACGGCGGACGCCCGGTACTCCTGCGACGAAGGACGAGGCGAGCGATGCGGGACGGCCGGTGCCGGAAGATCCTCATCGTCGCCCCGGCCTCAGGCAGAGCGGGCTTCGAGGAACGCGGTCAGCAGCGGGACCGGCCGACCGGTGGCGCCTTTCGCGGTGCCGCTCTTCCATGCGGTGCCGGCGATGTCGAGGTGCGCCCAGCGATAGTTCTTGGCGTAGCGCGACAGGAAGCAGGCCGCGGTGATGCTGCCGCCCGGCCGTCCGCCGATGTTGGCCATGTCGGCGAAGTTGGACTTGAGCTGGTCCTGGTAGTCGTCTTCGACCGGCATGCGCCAGGCGGCATCGCCCGAGGCCTTCGATGCCGCGAGCAGTTCGGTGGCCAGTTCGTCGTCGGTGCTGAAGAGCCCCGAATTGACGTGGCCGAGCGCGATCACGCAGGCGCCGGTCAGCGTGGCGATGTCGATCACGGCGGCCGGCTTGAAGCGCTCGGCATAGGTGAGCGCGTCGCACAGGACCAGACGACCCTCGGCATCGGTGTTGAGGATCTCGATGGTCTGGCCCGACATGCTGGTGACGATGTCGCCCGGTCGGGTCGCGTCGCCGCCCGGCATGTTCTCGCTGGCCGCGATGACGCCGACGACGTTGATCTTGAGGCCCATCTCGGCGATGGCGCGGAACGTGCCGAGCACCGAGCCGGCGCCGCACATGTCGTACTTCATCTCGTCCATCGAGTCGCCCGGCTTGAGCGAGATGCCGCCCGTGTCGAACGTGATGCCCTTGCCCACCAGCACCACCGGCGCATCCTTGGACTTGCCGCCCGAATAGGTCAGCACGATCAGCTTCGGCGGCTGCGCCGACGACTGCGACACCGACAGGAACGAGCCCATCTTCAGGTGTTCCATCTGCTTGCGATCGAGCACCTCGACCTTCAGGTCCCACTCCTTGGCCATCTGCTTGGCGGTGTCGGCCAGATAGGTCGGCGTGCAGATGTTGGGGGGCAGGTTGCCGAGCCGCTTCGTCAGGTCGCAGCCGTTGGCCAGCGCCACGGCCAGCGCGACGGCGCCGCCGATCGAGGCGGCCTCGGCCTTCTCCACGGGGAACACGATCTTCGCGAGCGAGCCGGCGTCTTCCTTCTGGCTCTTGAGTTCGTCGCTGCGGAACACGGCCTCCCGCGCCGCCACGATGATGTTGCGGACGTTGTCGGCGGCGCTCATCCCGGCGATGGGTACTTCGGCAAGCGTGAACAGCGCACTGCCGGCGCCGCTCGTGTCGAGCGTCTTGACCGCAGCGCGCACGACTTCGGCCAGACCCTTGGCCTTGAGTTCTTCCTTCTTGCCGAGTCCGACGACCAGCACGCGGTCGCTGGCCAGGCCGGTGAGGCCTGTCATCAACAGGACGCTGCCGCGCTTGGCGGGCAGATCGTCACGTTTGGCCGCGCCGGCGAGGGCACCGCCGGATGCGATGTCGACCAGGCTGGCCGACGGGGTGAACTTGCGATCGGCATAGACGCCGACGACGACGCAACCGCTCTTGATGCGGTCCGGCGTACCGGCTTTCGTGCTAAATTCCATGCGCTTTTTCCTCTTGTATTTGGGTCTGCGTGCGTTCGGCACAGCACGCGATTATCTCGGGGCCGGCCTCGTTCGTCAAAGCGACGGTTCCGCGGACTCTTGCGCAGCTCGCAGCGTCCGTTGCGCCCGCGCCGCCGATTTGCGGTGACCCACCGTCGAATTCCGCGATTGCATCTTCCCTTCGATCTCAGCCGATGATCTTCGAACGCTCGCTCGTCCGCGAGCTCGTCAACACCGCGAGTGCGATCTTCATCGCCTTGCTGACGATCGTCCTGACGATCGCGCTGGTGCGCGTGCTCGGCCAGGCGGCGGCGGGGCAGGTGGACAACGGCGCGGTGCTCGCGCTGATCATGTTCGCCGCGCTGAACAACCTGCCGGTGCTGCTGCAGCTCACCGTGTTCGTGACGATCCTGCTCGCGATGACGCGCAGCTACCAGGACTCGGAGATGGTGGTCTGGCAGTCGTCGGGGCTCGGCCTGCAGCGCTGGTTGCGTCCGGTGCTGATGTTCGTCGTGCCGGTCGCGATCGCGGTGGGGCTGACCAGCCTGTTCGTGGCGCCGTGGGCGAACCAGCAGGCCAGCGAATTCAAGGCCCGCTTCGAACAGCGCACCGAGGTCGCGCGTGTCGCGCCGGGGCAGTTCCGCGAATCGTCCGACGGCTCCAAGGTCTTCTTCGTCGAGGGCTTCGATCCGTCCACGGCGTCGGTGCAGAACGTGCTCGTCAACTCCATTCGCGACGGCAAGGTCAGCGTCATCGTCTCGAAGACCGGCATCGTCGAGCGCCAACCCAACGGCGATGAATTCCTCATCATGAACAACGGGCGACGCTACGAAGGCACACCCGGCAAACCCGACTACAAGGTGATGGAGTTCGAGCGCTACGGCGTGCGCATCGAGAGCAAGTCGCCCAACTTCGCCAGCGACGACTCCGCGAAGATCCGGCCCACGGCCGACCTGATCGCCGACCCGCAGCCGCGCGCGAAGGGCGAGCTGGTGTGGCGCATCGGGCTGATGCTCTCGGTCGTCGCGCTGGCGGTCCTCGCGATCCCGCTGTCGTTCGTCAACGCGCGCGCCGGCCGATCGGCCAACCTGCTGATCGCGCTGCTGGTCTACTTCGTCTACAACAACGCGATGAACGTGGTGCAGAGCTGGACCAGCCGTGGGCGCATCCCGTTCGGCGTCGCGTGGTGGGCCTTCCACGCGCTCGTCATCGCCCTCGCGATCGCCATGCTGGTCTGGCGCAACCGGGTGCCGAGGTCTCTGCGCTCGCGGCTCCGCGCGTTCCGGTCCGCCCGACTCGCGCCGGTTTCATGAGGTCCGTCTGCGCATTGCGCGGGTCCGGGCGGCTGCAGAGATGAACTTCCGCATCGGCATCGTCCAGCGTTACCTGGCGCGCGAGATCCTGCTCGCGGTCGCACTCGTGCTGCTTGCGCTGCTGGTGCTCTACACGTCGTTCGACTTCATCAACGAGGTCAACGACGTCGGCAAGAACGGCTATCGCATCGAGCAGGCCGCGCTGTTCGTCCTCCTGCAGGTGCCCGCCCGCGCCTACGAGCTGCTGCCGATCGCCGCGCTGATCGGGACCATCTACGCGCTCGCGCAACTCGCGTCGCATTCGGAGTTCACGATCCTGCGCGTCGCGGGCCTGTCGACCGGTGGCGCGGTGCGACTCGTGATGGTGCCGGGCCTCGCGCTCGTCGCGTTCACCTTCCTGCTCGGTGAGATCGTGACGCCGCGCGTCGAGACGCTGACGCAGGAGCTGAGCCTGAAGGCCGGCTCGGGCCCGATCGCGCGCGGCTTCCGCAGCGGGCTCTGGGTCAAGGACAACACGCGGGCCGCCAACGGGCAGGCGCTGGTCCGCTTCGTCAACATCGGCACCGTCGGCAACAACAGCCTGCAGAACATCAAGGTCTACGAGTTCGATACCGCGCTGCGCCTGCAGAACATCGTCTTCGCGGACAGCGGCAAGTTCGTGCCGCCACGCTCGTGGCGCCTGACCAACGTGACCGAGACCCGCTTCGTCAATCTGGGCGGCAGCGATGCGCCCGACCAGGTCGAGGTGTCGCGCGAGCCCGAACGGTTGTGGCAGTCGGACGTCAATCCGCAACTGCTCGCGGTGCTGACGGTGACGCCGGAGCGCATGGCCGCCCGCAACCTCGACACCTATATCCGCCACCTCGAAGAGAACAAGCAGACCGCCGAGCGCTACCAGATCGCGTTCTGGAAGAAGATCATCTATCCGTTCGCGGTGCTGGTGATGATGGCGCTGGCGCTGCCGTTCGCCTACCTGCACTTCCGCTCCGGCGGCATCAGCTTCAAGATCTTCGCGGGGATCATGCTCGGCATTGGCTTCTACCTGCTGAACAACCTGTTCTCGCACGTGGGCCTGCTGAACACCTGGCCGCCGATCCTTTCGGCCGCCATGCCGAGCATGGTGGTCCTTGCCGCCGCGCTCGCGGCGCTGCGATGGGTGGAACGGCGATGACGGATCCGGCAGCGCGGCAAGGGCTCATCCTCTTCGGTCACGGCGCGCGCGATCCGCGGTGGGCCGAGCCTTTCCATCGGCTGTGCGCCGAGGTCGCGGCGCGGTGCACCGATGCATCGGTCACGCTGGCCTTCCTCGAGATGATGGAGCCCGATCTCGACGCCGCTGCCGATGCGCTGATCGCCGACGGTTGCACGGCGCTGACCATCGTGCCGATCTTCTTCGGACAGGGTTCGCATCTGCGTCGCGATCTGCCGCAGAAGGTCGATGCGCTGCGCAGGCGCTTGCCGGCGATCGGCATCGCGGTCGCAGAGGCGGCTGGTGAGGACGCGTCGGTCCTCGCGGCCGTCGCCGACTACTGCGTCCGCTCCTCGACCGGCGCCTGAGAGACCGCGCCCGTCGCCTTCGGCCGCGCCCGCAGGCTGAGCGCGATGGTGGCGCCGAGGATGCCGAGGATCACGGCCAGCGAGATCAGCGGCGGGATGTGCAAGACCCCGGCCAGCAGCATCTTGGCGCCGACGAACAGCAGGATCACCGCGAGGCCGTAAGGCAGCAGGTGGAAGCGGTCGGCCATGTCGGCGAGCAGGAAGAACATCGCGCGCAGGCCCAGCACCGCGAAGATGTTCGACGTCAGCACGATGAACGGATCGGTGGTGATGGCGAAGATCGCGGGGATCGAGTCGACCGCGAAGATCACGTCGGTGACGCCGATCAGCGCGATGATCAGCAGCAGCGGCGTCGCCATGCGCGCGCCGTCGTGCAACGTGAAGAAGCGTTCTCCGTCATGCATCGGTGACACCCGCATCACCCGGCGGAGCATTTTCAGCGCCGCGTTGTCGGCGAGCGATGATTCCTTGCCGACCGACATCCACATCTTGATGCCGGTCAGCACGAGGAAGGCCCCGAACACGTAGAGGATCCAGTCGAAGCGTTCGATGAGGATCGCGCCGCCGAAGATCATCACGGCCCGCAGCACGATGGCCGCGATGATGCCGATCATCAGCGCGCGCTTCTGGTACTCGGCGGGCAACGCGAAGTACGTGAAGATCGTCAGGAAGACGAACACGTTGTCGATGGCCAGCGACTTTTCGATCAGGTAGCCGGTCAGGAACTCGATGGTCCGGGTATCGGCGACGTCGCGGCCGACGCTGCGGGCGAGCCACCACCACAGCAGGCCGGCGAAGACCAGAGACAGGGCCACCCAGATCGCGGACCAGATCGCGGCCTCGCGCAGGCCGACGCGGTGCGCGCCATCCTTCTTGAGGACGACGAAGTCAACGATGAGGGCGAGAACCACGAACGCGGCGAAGCCGGTCCACAGCCAGGGGGTACCGATGGTGATCAAGATGCGCTCCCGATGGGGCCGATCGGCGCTTGGATTGCCGGTGGTCCGGGCGCAACGCAGTTGCTCGCAAGCGTCGCCTCATTGCCGATCCCTTCCGGCAGCGCGCTGCCGGAAAAGCCCGCAAAGGTCTTGCTTGCCGCACCCGTCGAATGACTGCATTCGACGCGACTGCTGCCTGCGGGACCGGACGTTTTTACCGTCGTGCTGACGACCCCGCAGCGAAAAGCGACTCCCCTCTGGAACGAGGTAGTGGACCGGGGTTCCGCCCCCCAAGTTCCCCAAACCGTCCGTCGCTAGCACCGACTCCGGAGAAGCGCAACGGCAGCGCGTCGGGGCATCTACCGATGCAAACGCCTGATCCGGCGACTTAGAATTCCTGCTCCGCGTGAGGGTCGACCATTCGCACACCGGAACCGAATCGGCACCAGGGAGGAGGAGGGGCGGCTCAGGCCGCCGCTTTTTGACGCGAAGGCAACCCCTTCGCGTTTTTTTTCATGCCGTCAGCGGATCGCGCTCGCCAGACGCGCAGCGTCGCCGAGATAGGTCGACGGCGTCAGGGCCAGCAGGCGGTCGCGCTCGTCTGCCGGGATCGGCAGCGTCGCGATGAACGCCTGCAGCGCTTCGCGCGAGATGCCGGTGCCGCGCGTCAGGGCCTTCAACTGCTCGTAGGGATTCTCGACGCCGTGGCGCCGCATCACGGTCTGCACCGGCTCGGCGAGTACTTCCCAGGCCGATTCGAGATCGGCCGCGATCCGCCGCGGCTGCAGTTCGAGTTTGTCCAGCCCTTTCAGACACGAGTCGTACGCGACCAGGCAATAGCCGAACGCCGCGCCGACGTTGCGCAGGACGGTCGAGTCGGTCAGGTCCCGCTGCCATCGCGAGACCGGCAGCTTCTCCGACAGATGCCGCAGCAGCGCATTGGCCAGGCCGAGATTGCCCTCCGAATTCTCGAAGTCGATGGGGTTGACCTTGTGCGGCATCGTCGACGAGCCGATCTCGCCGGCCCGCGTCCGCTGGCCGAAGTAGCCGAGCGAGATGTATCCCCACACGTCGCGGTCGAGGTCGAGCACGATGGTGTTGGCCCGTGCGAAGGCATCGAACAGTTCCGCCATCCAGTCGTGCGGTTCGATCTGGATGGTGTACGGATTGAAGCGCAGCCCCAGATCGTCTTCGACGACGCCGCGGGCGAACGCTTCCCAGTCCGTGTCGGGATAGGCGATCCGGTGTGCGTTGTAGTTGCCGACCGCGCCGTTCATCTTCGCGAGCACCTCGACCGCGGCGATGCGTTCGATGGCGCGACCGAGCCGCGCTGCGACGTTGGCCATCTCCTTGCCCATCGTCGTCGGGCTCGCCGTCTGCCCGTGGGTGCGCGACATCATCGCCACGTTGGCATGCTCGTGCGCGAGCGCGACCAGCCGTCCGTGCAGCGTGCGCAGGACCGGCAGCAGGATCTCGTCCCGCGCGGCCTTGATCATCAGTCCGTGCGACGTGTTGTTGATGTCCTCGGACGTGCAGGCGAAGTGGATGAACTCGCTCGCGTCCTTCAGCTCGGACGCGACGGCGTCGGGCGCCGTCGCGAAGCATTCCTTCAGCCAGTACTCGACCGCCTTGACGTCGTGGTTGGTCACCGCCTCGATCGCCTTGATGCGTGCCGCATCGGCGTCGTCGAAGGCCGCGACCAGGTGTTCCAGCCATTTGCGGCTCGCCGACGAGAACGCAGCGAGTCCCGCGAGACCGGCGTTCGACAACGCGACCAGCCACGTCACCTCGACGCGCACGCGGTGCCGCATGAATCCGGCTTCCGAGAGCAGCGGGCGCAGCCGGTCCACTCTCGCGGCATAGCGGCCGTCGAGCGGCGAGAGGGCGTTCAGCGCGAAGCCGACCGCGGTGGCAGGGGCGGATTGATCAGGGATCATGGGGCGAAAAGCGAACGGAGAATTCGCAGGCTGAGCGATGCCTAAGGAAGAAGCAGGGGCGGTCGCGTGCGTCTCGAAAGGTGGCCGGGCCCGCCCGTTTCGGGATGTGTCGCGGGGCGCGAGTCTAGCATCCGGAATCACTGGAGAGCCGCGCGTGGAAAGGGCTTGCGGCCGGTCGAGGGTCGGCGGGCCGATGCTATACTGCGCCGCCCCAATCGCCGGCCCAAATCCCGCAAAGACAATGAAGTTGATCGGCTCGACTACCAGCCCGTACGTGCGCAAGGTGCGCATCGTCATGGCCGAGAAGAAACTGGACTACCAGTTCGCGCTCGAGGACGTCTGGGGTGACGACACGCGGATCAGCGACTCCAATCCGCTCGGCAAGGTGCCGTGCCTGATCATGGAGGACGGCGGTGCCGTCTTCGACTCGCGCGTCATCGTCGAGTACCTCGACACGCTGACGCCGGTCGGTAAGCTGATCCCCGCGAGCGGTCGTGAACGGGCCGAGGTCAAGTGCTGGGAAGCGCTCGCCGACGGTCTGGCCGACGCGGCGATCCTGATGCGTATCGAGACCACACAGCGCCCGGCAGGCGAGCGCAGCGAGAAGTGGGTTGCGCGTCAGCGCCGCAAGGTCGACGAAGCCTTGCAGGCGATGTCGACGGGCCTCGGTGAAAGTCCGTGGTGCAATGGCAACCACTACTCGCTCGCCGACATCGCCGTCGGATGCTCGCTCGACTGGCTGGCGTTCCGCTTCACCGACATCGAATGGCGCGACGCCTATCCGAATCTTGGCAAGCTGATCGACAAGCTGGCCGATCGACCGTCGTTCCGCGAGACCGCGCCCAAGTCCTGACGGCGCTACCCGGTCGGTCACGCCGCCACGTGCGGGCCGCGGCCCGTTGCGACCGCCCTGGGTCGCAGCGTTCCAATTACGTCACGTCACCTTGAAGCGGGGCATCGCCTCCGGAGGAAGAGCGACGGGGCATGCTTATTGCGCTTGCTTGAAGAAGCCCTTCACGCACAGAGAAAAGCATGTCGTTCAAGCTCCCCATCATTGCCGTCGCCCTGTTGTCCGTTGCTGCCGCAGCGCATGCCGCATTCGTGTCCGCGTTGCCCGAAGCCGCGACGGTGACGCTGGTCTTCATTGCCCTGGCCACGATCGGACTGCTCAGCCGTCGCAAGCCCGCAATCGCCGTCGAGCACTGATCGCCGGGCGACCCGTCTTCAGCGCGCGCCGATCGCGGCCGATATGGTTGCGGCCGTCGCGCGAAGCTCGCCGATCCACGCGTCGTTGAGCCGATCGGCGGGCGCGGTCAGCGAAAGGCCGGCCACGAGCTTCCCGCCGTCGTCCCGGATCCCTGCGGCGATGCAGCGAACCCCCATCTCGAGTTCCTCGTTGTCCCGCGAATAGCCGTGCGCGCGCACCAGCGACAGTTCGCGTTCGAGCTTCGCGAGCTCGGTGATGCTGTTCGGCGTGTGGCCCGCGAGACCGGTCCGCATCGCATAGCTGCGGACCTGTCGCGGATCGTCCGACGACAGGAACAGCTTGCCGACCGACGTCAGATGCAGCGGCGCGCGTCCGCCGATGGCGCGGACCACCTGCACCCCCGAAAACTCGTTGTACGCACGCTCGACGTAGATGATCTCGTCGCCCTGTCGCACCGACAGGTTGACGGTCTGGCCGGTGCTCTTGTGCAGGGCACGCATCGGATCGAGCGCCGCATCGCGGACCGAAAGGCGCGACTTGACGACGTTGCCGAGTTCGAGCAACCGCATGCCGAGCTGATAGCGCCCCGGCTCGACGCGATCGACGAAGCGTGCGAGCACCATGTCGTTGAGGATGCGATGCGCCGTCGACGAATGCAGCCCGGCCGCGAGCGCCAGGTGCTTGAGGCTGACCGGGTCCCGTTCCCTGGCGAGCGCATCGACGAGACTCATCATCCGCTCGATGACCTGGATGGTCGGCGTGCGGGGCGTACCGGGCGAGACGACATCCATGATTCGCGGCTTCACGATGGCATCTTAGTCGTAGCGATGCGCACAGCGGGCCGACCGACGCGCGCGACCTAGCGGCGCGGTGCGGCTTCCCGCAGCGCGTCAGCGCACTCGGCCACCAGGCCCGGGCCGCGGTAGACCAGCCCGCTGTAGACCTGGACCAGCGAGGCGCCCGCGTCGCGCTTCGCGCGTGCGTCGCTGCCCGACAGGATGCCGCCGACTCCGATGATCGGAATGCGGCCCTCGAGTCGCCGATGCAGTGCTTCGATGACCTTGTTGGATGCCGCACCGAGCGGGGCGCCCGACAGGCCGCCGGCCTCATCGGCGTTCGGCAGGCCCGCCACCGCCGTGCGGGACAGCGTCGTGTTGGTCGCGATCACGCCGTCGATGCGATGCGCGGTCAGTGCGTCGGCGACGACCTCGATCTGCGCGAGGTCGAGGTCGGGCGCGATCTTGACCGCCAGCGGCACGTAGCGACCGTGCTGGTCGGCCAGCTCGGCCTGACGCCGCTTGAGTGCGGCCAGCAGCCCGTTGAGCTGGTCCGCGCCCTGCAGGTCGCGCAGCTGCCGCGTGTTCGGCGACGAGATGTTGATGGTCACGTAGTCGGCATGCGGGTAGACGCCCGCGAGTCCGACCAGGTAGTCGTCGGTGGCCCGTTCGATCGGCGTATCGGCGTTCTTGCCGATGTTGAGACCGAGGATGCCGCCCTTCCGCGCGCGGTAGGTCGAGCGCTTCACGTTGTCGATGAACGCGTCCAGTCCGTCGTTGTTGAAGCCCAGCCGGTTGACCAGCGCGTTCGCCGAGCGGATCCGGAACATGCGCGGCTTGGGATTGCCCGGCTGCGGGCGCGGCGTCACGGTCCCCACCTCGATGAAGCCGAAGCCCATGTTCGCCAGTGCGTCGATGTAGGCGCCGTTCTTGTCCATGCCGGCGGCGAGGCCGACCGGATTGCGGAAGCGCAGGCCCATCGCTACGCAGGGATCGTCGGGCACCGGCGGTGCGACGAGCCAGCCGAGACCCATGCGGTGCATGCGCCGCAGATTGTCGAGGGTCAGGTAATGCACGGTTTCCGCGTCGAGGGCGAACAGTGCATCGCGTGCGAACGGGTAGAGCAGGTCGAGGGTCAAGGGCATGAGGGTCGGCCGCAGGAAGGCCGACGCGGTGATCGCGCTTCGGCGTCGCGTGTCAGCGACCGGCTTCGAGGTCGGAGAGGTGATGCCAGCGACCGGCACGCAGCGCCTCGATCGGCTTGAAGTTGGCCTTGTAGGCCATGCTGGCGCTGCCGCTGATCCAGTAACCGAGGTAGATGTACGACAGCGTCAATGCCTGCGCCTGCGCGATCTGCCACAGCACGTTGAATGTGCCGAAGCTCGCGCGTTCGACGCTGGTGTCGTAGAAGGTGTAGACCGACGAGAGGCCGTCGTCGAGCACGTCGATGATGCTGACCATGCGCAGGACGCCCGCCGCGTCGCGGAACTCCACGAGCCGCGTGTTCACCTTGCTCTGCAGCAGGAATTGGCTGTACTGGTCGCGGCTGTCGTGATCCATGCCGCCGCCCGCATGCCGCGTCGTCTGATAGTCCCGGTAGAGCGCGTAATGCTCCGGATCGAAGGCCAGCGCGCAGATGCGCGCCGTCAGGTCGGCATGCTGCTTCAGCGCACGCCGCTGACTGCGATTGGGCGTGAACGCGTCGATGCAGACGCGGACGGGAATGCAGGCGCGGCAGCCGTCGCAGTGCGGCCGATAGGTGAACAGACCGGAACGCCGGAAGCCCGACCGGACCAGCTCGCTGTAGACGTCCGCGTTGATCAGGTGTCCCGGCGTGGCCACCTGCGAACGCGCCTGGCGCAGCGGCAGGTAGCTGCAGGGGTAGGTCGCCGTCGCATAGAACTGCAAGGTCGCGAACGGCAGGTCTTTCAGTTGCGTCATGCGGGATTGCCGTCGTTGTCGATCGCCGTCGAAGGTTGCGGAATGCGCGACCAGGTCAACGTTTCGGGCCACGTGTCGAGCGCGGGTTGCTCAACCAGCGCGGCGATCCGTGCGCTGAAATCCGCACGCGGGATCGGGCGTGCGCCCATCGACGCGAGATGACTGGTTTGCTGCTGGCAGTCTAGCATCGGCATCGACCGGCTTCGTGCGAACGCGACGAGATGCGCGAGCGCAATCTTGGAGGCGTCGGTGACCCGCGTGAACATCGACTCGCCGTAGAACATGCGGCCGATCGCCACGCCGTAGAGACCGCCGGCCAGCGTGCCGTCGATCCACGTCTCGACCGAGTGGGCGATCCCGAGCCGATGGAGCGCCCCATAGGCCTCGACGATCTCGTCGACGATCCATGTCCCGCCGTCGGCATCACGCGGTTGCGCGCACGCACGGATCACCGCTTCGAAGGCGGTGTCGCAGCGGATCGAGATCGTCAGATCGTCGATGGAGCGCACGAGACGCTTCTTCAGCGAATGCGAGATGCGGAACTCGTCGACGAACAGGACCATGCGCGGGTCCGTACTCCACCACAGGATGGGGTCGTCCTTGCCGAACCACGGGAAGATGCCGTGTCGATAAGCGTCGACCAGGCGGTCGGTCGACAGGTCTCCGCCCGCAGCGAGCAGTCCGGCCGGGGAGCGCAGTGCGGCTTCGACGGGCGGAAACGGCGCGTCCGGCAGAAGCCAGTGGATCAAGGCGCGGTGACCGTTGCCGGCGCAACAGCGGTCAGCGATCGCGGCGACCAGTCGATCGCCGCGGTGTGCAGTTCGAAGTGCCCGCGCTGACGATCGGCGAAGAAGTGGCGAAGCGTCGTCGACACCGTACGAAACGCCAGCTCGTCCCATGGGATATCGGCTTCGCCGAAGAGCTGCACCTCGAGGCTTTCTTCGCCCGGTGCGAAGTCGGTGTCGAGCAGTTCGGCGCGATAGAAGACGTGGACCTGATGGACATGGACCACGTCGAGCATCGTGAACAACGGGCCCAGGATGATCCGCGCTCCCGCTTCCTCGTCGGTCTCGCGGATGGCGCCAGCGCCGGCCGTCTCGTTCACTTCGAGAAAGCCGGCCGGCAGCGTCCAGTAGTTGCGTCGCGGTTCGATCGCGCGGCGGCAGAGCAGCACCTGGTCGCCCCACACCGGCACGGTACCGACGACCATCTTGGGATTGACGTAGTGGATGGTGCCGCACGCGTCGCAACAG
>JBBRRW010000020.1:0-22910 GCA_038245975.1 Burkholderiales bacterium | reverse complement strand
GTGTTCCTGCGCCTCGTCGGCGCCGAACACGGCCAGCAGGTTGTCGCCGGCGTACTGCAGCACCTTGCCGCCATGCTTCAGCACCTTGGCCGTGCAGCGCGTCAGCGCGCCGTCCATCACCTCGTGCGTTTCCTCGGGGTCGAGCTTCTGGCTCAGCGCGGTCGAACCGACGACGTCCAGGAAGAGGATGCTGACCAGGCGCAGAGCCTGCTCCGGCTGCGCCGCGGGCGCCGGTGCCGGCGCTGCCGGCGGCATGGGCGCCTCCAGCGCCGCGAGCTGGGCGCGCAGCGGCGCCACGGCAAGGTCGACAACGGCGTCGCCCAGCAGCCCCCGCTGCGCTTCGAGCGCGGCGATGGCGGCTTGCAGGGGAGCGGCGGCCGGCGAGCTCATCCTTGCGAGGATAACCCGCCGGTGCCGCGGCCCGCAGCGCCCTGAGGCACAACGCAGTCGTCGAGACCCGGCTCGGGTTCGGCCAGCAAAGACAAACCCGCAGGGTTCCCGCGTTCAAGCCGTCGAACCCCCCGCGCAGCCGGCTGCACCGCGGCATCCGTGCGCTACCATCCGCCGACCTGCAACGAAGCCGCACGCAGTCCAGCGGCCGACCCGCGAGCTTCGCACGACCACCGTGGTCGCCTCGCCGCTTGCGGGTCAGAGGAGACCTCGATGCGATCGATCTCGTACGGTATGGCCATGGTTGTGTTCCCGCTGATCGTGACGAGCGCGCCGCCGGCATTCGCGGAACCCGTTGCCGACGGCACGGAGAGCAGCGGTCAACGACCCGCGAAGCCGCCGGCGCACAAGCGCACCCACTCACGGACGACCGCCGATGCCGACGAGCGGCAGCACGGCAACGCCTCGTTCTATTCGAAGCACCTGAGCGGCCGGAAGACCGCGAGCGGCGACGCTTACGATCCCGGCGCGCTGACGGCGGCCCATCGAACGCTGCCGATGGGGACGCAGGTGAAGGTGATCAATCCGAAGAACGACAAGAGCGTCGTCGTCACGGTCAACGACCGCGGGCCGGTCCCGAAGAACCGCATGATCGACGTGTCGTCCGCGGCCGCCGACGAACTAGGCATGAAGAAGGCCGGTGTGACGAGGGTCGAGACGCAGGTGGTCGGCAAGACCGCGCCGCCGAAAAACGGCGACCGATGAAGGGCGCGGGCTACGCCGCCTGCACCGGCTCCGTCGTCCGCAGCTCGCGCCGCAGGATCTTGCCGACGTTGGTCTTCGGCAGGTCGGTGCGGAACTCGACGAACTTGGGCCGCTTGTAGCCCGCGAGCTGGTCCTTCGAGTAGTCGATCAGCTGCTGCTCGGTCAGCGACGGATCCTTCTTGACGACGAAGATCTTCACGACCTCGCCCGAATGCGGATCGGACACGCCGACCGCGGCCACCTCGAGCACGCCCGGATGCGCGGCGATCACGTCCTCGACTTCGTTCGGGTACACGTTGAAGCCGGACACCAGGATCATGTCCTTCTTGCGATCGACGATCTTCGTCTGGCCACGCTCGTCCATCACGCCGATGTCGCCCGACTTGAAGAAGCCGTCGGCATACATGACCTTGGCGGTCTCGTCGGGACGGTTCCAGTAGCCGGCCATGACCTGCGGCCCGCGGATGCAGATCTCGCCGCGTTCGCCTTGCGGCACATCGTCGCCGTCGTCGTCGCGGATCACGATCTCGGTCGACGGCAGCGGCAGGCCGATGGTGCCGCTGTACGTGGTCGCGTCGGCGGGGTTGCAGGTCGCCGACGGCGAGGTCTCTGACAGGCCGTAGCCCTCGATGATCGGGCAGCCGGTCGCCGCGAACCACTTCTCGGCGACGGCCCGCTGCACCGCCATCCCCCCGCCGTTGGCGACGCGCAGGTGGCTCCAGTCGACGCTGGCGAAGTCGGGGTGGTGCAGCAGCGCGTTGTACAGCGTGTTGACCGCCGGCAGCATCGTGACCTTGTATTTCTTCAGCTCGCCGATAAAGGCGGGGATGTCGCGCGGGTTGGTGATCAGCACGACCAGCGAGCCGGTCTTGACGCCGAGCATGCAGCAGATCGTGAGCGCGAAGATGTGATAGAGCGGCAGCGCGCAGACCACGACGACCTGTTCGTTCGGATCGCGACCGTGCAGACCCGGCTGCATCCACGCCTCGGATTGCAGCACGTTGGCAATCACGTTGCGATGGAGCAGCGTCGCGCCCTTCGACACGCCGGTTGTGCCGCCGGTGTACTGCAGGAAGGCGACGTCCTCGGGCGCGATCTCGACCGGCCGGAACGCGAGCTTCGCGCCTTCGGCCAGCACGGCGTTGAAACGGGTGGCGTTGGGCACTTCGTAGGCCGGCACCATCTTCTTCACGTTGCGCACGACGAAGTTGACGATCGGACCCTTCGGGAAGCCGAACAGGTCGCCGATGGCCGTCACGACCACGTGCCGGATCTTCGTCCGCTCGACGACCTGCTCGAGCGTCGCGGCGAAGTTCTCGAGGACCACGATGGCCTCGGCGCCAGAGTCCTTCAACTGGTGCTCGAGTTCGCGCGGCGTGTACATCGGGTTCACGTTCACCACGACGCAGCCCGCGCGGAGGATGCCGAGGATGGCGACCGGGTACTGCAGCAGGTTCGGCATCATGAGCGCGACCCGACCGCCGCGGGCGATGCCGGTCGACTGCAGCCACGCGGCGAAGTGCGTGGCCATGCGGTCGAGCTCGTCGTAGGTGATGCGCTTGTCCATGCAGACGAACGCGTCCCGGGTCCGGTACTGGTCGATCGCCTGGTCGAACAGCTCGACGCACGAACGGTAGCGGGTCCAGTCGATCTCGGCCGGTACGCCGGCGGGGTAGTACTGCAACCAGGGCCGCGCCGACGATGGCGACGCGGGCGCTGCGGGCCGTGATCCTGCTTCGACGACTGTGCTCATGGGGTCTCCTTGCGTGTTGTCGCGGAACTGCGAAGCACCGCGCTCGCGATCAGCGCGAGCCTTCGGTGTTGCCCGCCTGCATGCCGCCTTCGTCCTTGCCACCGCCGAGCCGATCGAGACGCGCGTTGCGTGCGCCGACCGGAAGACCCGCGAGCACGGCGACCGCTCGATAGAAGCCCGGCAGGTCGCCGTGCTCGTCCGCGAGGAGCTTAGCAAACGTGGACACCCGCTGGGTATAGGTAGCAACCGCAGCCAGGTTCGCGTTGTTCAGCGCCTGGGCGAAGTAGCGGTCGTAACCGGCGAAGCCGAACATCGCGCTCGCCGGGTCGACTTGCATCGCCACGTAGTCGGCATGCAACGCGTCGAACTCGGTCCGCTTCGCGGCCCGCTTGGCGACGTCGTCGTCGCTGCGCGCGTAGGCTGCCTGCAGGGCCTGCCGATGACGCGTCAGCAAGGCCACGAACGCGCGCTTGCGATCGACCGACTGTCGATAGGTGATCTCGCTGGGCCCGAGACTACCGCCCCGGGCCGCGAACCAGCGCCGCACGCCCTCCTCCTCGACCGCCACCGCGAACGACTCGTTGAAGGTGGTGTCACCGGCGACGTAGACCACCTGGTGCGCGAGCTCGTGGAAGATCAGCCGCGCCACCTCGCCTTCGGGGAAGCCGATGAAGGTCGACAGCACCGGGTCGGTGGTGTAGCCGAGCGTCGAATAGGCGGGGATGCCGCCCACGTACACGTCGTCGCCCGCGTCCCGCAGGGTCTGCGCATAGAGCTCCGCGTCGTCCTTGCCGTAGTAGCCGCGATAGGCGACGCAGCCGACGATCGGGAAGCACCACTGCCGCAGCTGCAACGACAGCTCGGGCGTCGCGAACACGCTGTAGACCACGTATGGACGCTTGAGATCCGCATACGTCGTGTAGCTGCGGTTGTCGGGCAGACCGAGGTCGCTGGCCGCGAAGCGCCGCATCGCGCGCACCGTCGCGAGGCGCTCGCGCAGCGTCTGCGGCGTCGCGGGGTCGTCGAGCCAGTCGTCGATCGGCCGGGCCGCACGCAGCACGTCGAGGTGCCCCTCGATCGACTGCGAGTAATAGCCGACGGTGCTGCATGCGTTGAGGGCGAACGCGAGTCCGATGGCCAGTAGCGCGACGCAGAGCGCGCCGCGCCAGGTCCGCATCGCGCGGCTCACGCGGCGACCCGTCCTGCGCAGCCGGCCGGCCGGGACTTCCTGCCGGTCCGTCACGCGGATCGCGCCGGCGTCGCGACGCGTTCGACCTCGACGAGGCAATCGTAGAAGGTCGGCGCACGGCCCATGTCGGTCAGCGCCTGGCCGGTCAACTCGTTCGCGTTGCGTCCGTCCGGCGCCAGCTTCTTCCACCAGATCGACAGTGCGACGACGAGGCCGCGGCGCGCCCGGTCGGTCACGCGCGCGCGCAGCTGCATCGAGCCGCGATCGTTGAACACGCGCACGAGGCCGCCTTCGGCGATGCCTCGCGCCGCGGCGTCGTCGGGGTGGACGTCGAGCCACGGCTGGCCTTCGGTGGCGCGCAGGCTGGCGACGTTGACGAAGGTGCTGTTGAGGAAGTTGCGCGCGGGCGGCGAGATCATCGCCAGCGGATAGCGTGCCGCGAGCGCGCTGCGGGTGTCCTCGTGCGGCTCGATGTAGCTCGGCAGCGGATCGAGGCCGTCGGCCTGCGCGCGGCTGCAGAAGAACTCCACCTTGCCCGACGGCGTCGGGAAGCCGCCGTCGGCGAAGCGGGCCTCGTTCGGCTCGACGGTCGTCAACCGCGCCCAGCCCAGCGTCCGCGCCTCGTCGAGAGTCCAGCGATCGTTCGCGACACCGGCCGCGGCGATCGTCTCGTCGTCGTCGTCGAAGCACGCCTCGGTATAGCCCATGCGCTTCGCGAGCAGGCTGAAGATGCGGCTGTTCGGCTGCGCTTCGCCGAGCGGTGCGATCGCCCGGTTGTTGACCACCAGGTCATAGTGCCCGTAAGGCTTCACGACGTCGAAGTGCTCGAGCTGCGTGGTCGCGGGCAGCACGATGTCGGCGTAGTCGGCGGTGTCGGTCTGGAAGTGTTCGAGCACGACCGTGAACAGGTCCTCGCGCGCGAAGCCGGCCGCGACGCGGCGCGAGTCCGGCGCGATCGCGACCGGGTTCGAGTTGTAGACGATCAGCGCGTCGATCTTCTTGAAGCCGGGGCTGGCCGGGTCGTCGTCGCCGCGCAGCAGGTCATCGCCGATGGTCGTCATGTTGATGGTCCGAGGCGCGCGGCCGGCCAGCAGGTCGGGCCGCTGCAGCGCCGCGTGGTCGACCGTGCCTGCGCCCGACGTCGACAGCAGGATGCCGCCGGCCGCGTGGCGGAAGGCGCCGACCAGCGCGGGCAGGCAGGCGATGTTGCGCACGGCCATGCCGCCACCCCGCGCGCGCTGCACGCCGTAGTTGACGCGGATCAGCGCGCCGTCGCCGCGTCGTGCCGCGGCGCCGTACTCGCGGGCCAGGCTCTCGACGACGTCGGCGTCGATGCCGCAGATCGTGGCGACGCGCTCGGGCGTGAATGTCGCCGCCCGTTCGCAGAGCGCGTCGTAGCCGAGCGAGTGGCGCGCGATGTAGTCGTCGTCGACCAGCCCGTCGCGGATCAGCACGTGCATGACGCCGAGCGCGAGCGCACTGTCGGTACCCGGTAGCAGCGCGAGGTGCAGATGGCACTTCTCCGCGGTCAGCGAGCGATACGGATCGATGGCGATCAGGCGCGCGCCGTTGCGCTTGGCATCCTGGGCGCGACTCCAGAAATGCAGGCTCGACGCGATCGCGTTGGCACCCCAGAACACGATCAGCTTCGCGTCCTGCACACGCTCGATGTCGGTGCCCATGCGCGGCCCGAGCGTGTAGGCGTAGCCGACAGCGCCCGCTTCGGCGCAGATGTTCCGATGCAGGCGGCTCGCGCCGAGCTTGTTGAAGAAGCGGCCCGCCATCGCCTCGCCCTGCACGAGGCCCATCGTGCCGGCATAGCTGTACGGCACGATGCGTTCCGGATCGACCGCGGCGATAGCCGACAGCCGCGCTGCGATGGTGGCCAGCGCCTCGTCCCAGCCGATGCGTTCGAAGCGGCCTTCGCCCTTCGCGCCGATGCGCTTCAGCGGATGCAGCAGACGATCGTGGTGATAGGTCCGTTCCACGTAGCGCGCGACCTTCGTGCACAGCGCGCCGGCAGTCGGCCGATGGTCGGGGTTGCCGGTCACGCGGATCGCCACGCCGTCGCGGACGTGGACCAGCATCGCGCAGGTGTCGGGGCAGTCGTGCGGGCAGGCCGCGCGCACGACGCGCGTCGTGCCGTCCGTGGGAAGGTCGGTCGAGGGCGTCGTGGCCAGGGCGGGCGTGGAGAAGGAGTCGGGCATCATGGAAACGCTGGTCGAACTGCGGAGAACGTCGGGGCGGGACGCATCGACCGCGGCGCCCGCCGCGTGAACCGTTCGAAAGGATACCTCGCATGGCCGGCCCGCTAAGCGGTTTGAAGATCGTCGAGATGGTCGGGATCGGACCCGCGCCGTTCTGCGCCATGGTGTTCGCCGACCTCGGCGCCGAAGTGCTGCGGGTCGATCGGCCCCGCCAGTCTGGCACCGGCGCCACCGCGAACGTACTGCCCGCCGATCCGCGCTTCGACCTGATGGCGCGCGGCCGCACCACGCTGGAGTTGGACCTGAAGCAGCCGGGCGCGGTCGACGACCTGCTGTCGGTGCTGGCCTGCGCCGACGCCGTGATCGAAGGCTTCCGGCCCGGCACGATGGAGCGGCTCGGTCTCGGCCCCGACGTCTGCCTCGCCCGCAATCCGCGGCTCGTCTACGGCCGCATGACGGGCTGGGGTCAGCACGGGCCGCTCGCGCAGGCGGCCGGTCACGACATCAACTACATCGCGCTGTCGGGTGCGCTGCATGCGATCGGCGGGCGCGACGGCAAGCCGACCGTGCCGCTCAACTACGTCGGCGACTTCGGCGGCGGCGCGATGCTGCTCGCGGTCGGCGTGCTGGCCGCGCTCCTCGAAGCGAAGGGCTCGGGCCGGGGCCAGGTGGTCGACGCGGCGATGACCGACGGGGCGGCGCTGCTGTCGACGATGATGTACGGCTTCGCGGCCAACGGCTGGTGGAACAACGTGCGCGGCACCAACATGCTCGACGGCGGCGCGCACTTCTACGACACCTATCGCTGCGCCGACGGCAAGCACGTGGCCATCGGCGCGATCGAGCCGCAGTTCTACGCGACCTTGCGCGACCGTTGCGGGCTGGCCGACCCGGCCTTCGACGCGCAGATGGATCCCGCCGCATGGCCGGCGCTCAAGCAGAAGCTGACGACGCTGTTCATGACCCGCACGCGCGACGAATGGTGCGCGTTGCTCGAAGGCAGCGACGCGTGCTTCGCGCCGGTACTCGACTGGGACGAGGCGCCGCGGCATGGGCACAACGTCGCGCGCGAAACCTTCGTCACCGTCGACGGCGTGCTGCAGCCCGCACCTGCGCCGCGCTTCAGCCGGACCGCGGCCGACGCGCCACGACCGATCGCGGACCGGCCCGCCGTGTCGACGGTGCTGAAAGCCTGGGCCGTCGACGACGGTGCATTGCGACGGCTCGCCGGAGACAGGTGAAGAACCAAAAAAAACCCGGCGGTGCCGGGCTTTTTTCATCCTGCATAACGCCGCCTATTTCAGGTGGCCCTGAACGAGGCGGGTCATCTCGAACATGTCGACGCGCGGCTTGCCGAAGACTTCCTTCAGCTTCGCATCGGCGTTGATGAAGCGCTTCGCGGCCGGGTCCTGCAGGTTGTGCTTCTTGATATAGGCCCACAGCTTGCTCGTCACTTCGGTGCGCGGCACGGCCATCGCGCCAATCACCGCAGCGAGTGCAGGGCTTGGCGTCATGGCCTTCATGAAAGCGGCATTGGGCTTGCGGGGTGCGGCCTTCTTGGCTGAGGCCTTCTTGGCGACGACCTTCTTCGCCGGTGCGGCCTTCGACATCACTGTCTTGACCGGGCCGGCCTTCTTTGCTGCCGCCTTCTTGGCCGGGGCCTTTTTAGCCGGAGCCTTCTTTGCAGTGACCATATGGGTTCTCCTTGATGACGTGAAATTGCGAGTGCAGCGACTTACCTCTGGAGGCTTCCGCCCTGACGGTTGAACTGTTCTTCGACCACGGACTTGTCGACCACGACCGCGCTGGTTCCCTTGCGGGGAATGTTGCTGCCCGTCGTCGTGCGACTGTCGTAGTAGACCGGGTCCGCGTTGGGATCCTGCTTGGAGGGCGCGCAGGCGGCCACGACGCTGAGCAACAGAAGGGAAACGACGATACGCACAAAATTCTCCGGGCCGGACAGTGAATTAAAACGGCCCGTCTCCTCTATGAAAACGGGCCGTCAAGCGCGGCAAAGTGTAAACCATGTTTTTTTGGAAAGCACCATATTTCCCCTATGAGCGGGGGCTGTGTCGCGATTGTGCAAGCCCGGGCGACGCCTGCGCCACGATGGCAGTGACTTCGATTGACGCTCACCGACCTCTTCGGCATCATCGTGCGGCCCAGTCGCAGCCGGTCTCGGACACGGATTCGCGAACCCACCCGAAGCGCGGCTTGCAGTCACGCTTCGATCACAGGTCCGCAGTCGGTGCTGACGCACGCCCGATCCGGGCGCCTGCACTTTCCTCCTGCTCCCCTCCAGATGCTTGCATTCGTTTTGCGCCGTGCGTTCCAGGCCGTGCTCGTGATGCTGGCGGTCGCACTGGTGTCCTTCATGCTGTTCCAGTTCACCGGCGATCCGGTCGCCTTCATGGTGGGCCAGGATGCATCGCCCGCCGAACGCGCGGCCCTGCGCCGCGACCTCGGCCTCGACCAGCCCTTCATCGTGCAGTTCGCCAAGTTCGTCGGCAACGCGGCGACCGGCGACTTCGGCCTGTCTCTGCGCGAGGGTCGCAAGGTCTCGTCGCTGATCCGCGAGCGGCTGCCGGCCACGCTCGAACTCAGCTTCGTGGCGGCGGTGCTCGCGATCGTCATCGGCGTGCCGGCCGGGGTCTACACCGCGCTGCGCCGCAAGAGCTGGCTCGCCCAGCTGCTGCTGACCCTCTCGCTGCTGGGCGTCTCGCTGCCCACCTTCCTCATCGGCATCCTGCTGATCCTGGTGTTCGCCGTGCTGCTCGGCTGGCTGCCGTCCTACGGCCGCGGCGACACGCTGGCCATCGGCTGGTGGACCACCGGCTTCACGTCGATCGACGGATGGCGGCACCTGATCCTGCCGTCGATCACGCTGTGCCTGTTCCAGCTCACGCTGATCCTGCGGCTGGTGCGCTCCGAGATGCTCGAGGTGCTGCGCACCGACTACATCAAGTTCGCACGGGCCCGCGGCCTGTCGCGACGGGCGATCAACTTCGGCCACGCGCTGAAGAACACGCTGGTGCCCGTCATCACCATCACCGGGCTGCAACTGGGCGGCATCATCGCGTTCGCGATCGTCACCGAGACCGTGTTCCAGTGGCCCGGCATGGGACTGCTGTTCATCCAATCGGTCAGCGTCGCGGACATCCCGGTCATGGCCGCGTACCTGTGCCTGATCGCCCTGATCTTCGTCGTCATCAACCTCGTCGTCGATCTGCTCTACTTCGTCGTCGACCCGCGCCTGCGCATCGAGCGCACCGCGACCCACGGGTGAGAGGGCGCGCCGCATGAACAAGCGCTTCGACGGTCCGTTCGCGTCCACCATCGACGCCATCCGGCCTTTCCACGAAGACCTCGTGGCCACACGCCGCGACCTGCACGCGCATCCCGAACTCGGCTTCGAAGAGGTGCGCACGGCGGCCGTCGTCGAACGGCAGCTGCAGGCGCTGGGCATCGAGACCCACGCGGGCATCGGCCGCACCGGCGTGGTCGGCGTGCTGCGCGGCCGACCCGCGTCGGGCAATGTGCCGTCGATCCGCACCATCGGCCTGCGCGCCGACATGGACGCGCTGCCGATCGTCGAGCACAACGGGTTCGCGCATCGTTCGTCGCACCCGCATCGCATGCACGCCTGCGGCCACGACGGCCACACCACGATGCTGCTCGGCGCGGCGCGCCACTTGGCCACCACCCGCAACTTCGACGGCACCGTCCACCTGATCTTCCAGCCCGGCGAAGAAGGCCACGCGGGCGCGAGAGCGATGATCGAGGACGGCCTGTTCACGCGCTTTCCGTGCGACGCCGTGTACGCGATGCACAACTGGCCGAGCCTGCCGGCCGGCACCATCGGCATCAACGACGGCCCGATGATGGCCGCCGCCGACCGCTTCGAGATCACCATCACCGGCCGCGGCGGACACGGCGCGCATCCGTACCTGGCGGTCGATCCGGTCGTGGTCGCGGGCCACATCATCACGGCCGTCCAGAGCATCGTGTCGCGCAACGTCAGCCCCATCGACTCGGCGGTGGTCACCATCGCGGCGATGCAGGCCGGCGACATGGACGCGTTCTCGGTGATCCCGGGCGAGGTCCGGCTGATCGGCACCGCGCGCAGCTTCAAGGCATCGGTCCAGGAAGCGATCGAGCAGCGGCTGTCGATCCTGTGCGAATCGATCGCCACCGGCTTCGGAGCGACCGCGCGCTGCACCTACCATCGGCTGTATCCGGCCACCGTCAACTCGCTGCGCGAGGCGCGCTTCGCGGGCGACGTGGCCGAGTCGCTGGTGGGGGCCGACCACGTGATCCGCGACCTGCCGCCGTCGATGGGCGCCGAAGACTTCTCGTTCATGCTGCAGCAACGGCCGGGCGCCTACCTGCGTCTCGGCCAGGGCGGCGCCGACGCCGGGGTCTTCCTGCACAACACACGCTACGATTTCAACGACGACGTGCTGCCGATCGGCGCGGGGCTGCTGGCAGCACTGGCCGAACGGGCGTTGCCGCGTTGAGCCGGCCCCCGACGTCGTCCCGCGTCGCCGCATCGCGCGGCCCGCATCCCGAAACCCGCTGTCCGTCACCGATCCTTTGAGGACCTCTTCATGAACGTCAGAACACTCTTCGTCGCCGGTCTGCTCGCCTCTGCGCTCGGCGCCTTGGCCACCTCGCCGGTGCAGGCCGCGACCTTCCGGTTCTCGAACCAGGGCGATCCGCTGTCGATGGATCCGCATTCGCTGAACGAGTCGCTGCAGCTCTCGTTCCTCAACAACATCTACGAAGCGCTGGTCGGCCTCGACAAGAACCTGCAGCCGGTCCCCGCACTGGCCACCGACTGGAAGCAGACCTCGCCCACCGTGTGGCGCTTCAACCTGCGCAAGAACGTCCAGTTCCACGACGGCACGCCGTTCACCGCCGACGACGTGATCTTCTCGTACCAGCGCGCGCTGGCCGACGGCTCCGACGTCAAGACCTACGTCGGCGCGGTCAAGGAGATCCGCAAGATCGACGACCACACCATCGACGTGGTCACCAACACGCCGTATCCGATCCTGCCGAACAACTTCACGCGCTGGTTCATCTTCAGCAAGAAGTGGTGCGTCGAAAACAAGGCCGAGAAGCCGGTCGACAAGCGCAAGGGCATCGAGAACACGGCCTCGTTCAAGGCCAACGGGACGGGTCCGTACCGCCTCAAGTCGCGCGAGCCCGGCACGCGCACGGTGCTGGTCCGCAACCTCAACTACTGGGACAAGGTCGAGGGCAACGTCGACGAGGCGATCTTCACGCCGATCGGCAACCCGTCCACGCGCGTCGCCGCGCTCATCTCGGGCGAGATCGACATGATGGAACCGGTGCCGCAGCAGGACATCGCGCGTATCAACGCGGGCGCCAACACCAAGGTGCTGCAGGGCCCCGAGCTGCGCACGATCTTCCTCGGCATGGACCAGAAGCGCGACGAGCTGCTGTTCTCGAACGTCAAGGGCAAGAACCCGTTCAAGGACAGGAAGGTGCGCCAGGCCTTCTACCAAGCGATCGACATCGAGACCATCAAGGCCAAGGTGATGCGCGGCGCGTCGACCCCGACCGCGCTGATGATCGCGCCCGGCGTGCACGGCTTCGTGCCGGCGCTCAACAAGCGGCTGCCGTACGACGTCGAGGCCGCGAAGAAGCTGATGGCCGAAGCCGGCTATCCGAACGGCTTCGAGGTCGGCATGAACTGCCCGAACGACCGCTACGTCAACGACTCGGAGATCTGCCAGGCGGTGGCCGCGATGCTGGCCCGCATCAACGTCAAGATCAACCTGTCGGCCGAGACCAAGACGCTGTACTTCCCGAAGATCCTGGCGCGCAACACGTCGCTGTACCTGCTCGGCTGGACGCCGTCGACGATCGACGCGCACGACTCGCTGAACTCGCTGATCGGCACGCCCGACAACGCGACCGGACGCGGCCAGTTCAACCTCGGCGCGTACAGCAATCCGAAGATCGACGAGCTGATCGGCAAGATCCAGTCGGAGACCGACGCGCCGAAGCGCGACGCGATGATCGCCGAGGCGATGAAGTTGCACGAGGACGACATCGGCCACCTGCCGCTGCACCAGCAGGCGCTCGCATGGGGCGTCAAGAAGAACATCTCGCTGGTCCAGCTCGCCACCAACGACAACCTGCTGAAGTGGGTGGTCGTGAAGTGAATCCCATGGTCGACGACAAGCTGAGGATGACGGCGGCCGATGCCGACGCGCGCTTCGCGGCGCTGGTCGCGGAGCATCGTGCGGAGCGGAAGTCGCGCGGGCGGTGGACGATCGCCGGCCCGTCGGACGACCGGTTCGCGGCGCTGGCATTCGTACTAGTGTATGGCCTCGGCGTGGCGGCTGGGGCCGTCTTCCATGTCAAGCCGCTCCTCGCGATCGCCCTCGGCGCGCCGGTCGTCTATTTTGCCCGCGTCCTGTTCAAGCGCTCGCGCGATCGGGTCGATGCGCCATGACGACCGGATCTGCCGATCGTCGTCCAGCATGACGGGCGTGCGGACCGCCTTCGCGCGAACCTTCGCGGTCTTCGCACTGCTCGCGACGCTGGCGTCGCCCGCCGCAGCCGTGACGTTGCGCATGGCGAACCAGGGCGACCCGCTGTCGATGGACCCGCATGCGCTCGCCGACGGGTTGCAGCTCAACTTCCTCAACAACGTCTACGAGGCGCTGGTCACGCTCGACCAGAAGCTGGCCCTCGCGCCGGCGCTGGCCACCGACTGGAAGCAGACCTCGCCCACGACGTGGCGCTTCTACCTGCGCCGGGGCGTGCGCTTCCACGACGGCACGCCGTTCACGGCCGACGACGTGCTGTTCTCGTATCAGCGTGCGATCGCCGACAGCTCGGAAGTGCGGATCTTCGTCGGCCAGATCCGGGAGATCCGCAAGGTCGACGCGTTCGCCGTCGACATCGTCACGCACACCCCCGATCCGATCCTGCCGAACGGCCTGTTCCAGTGGCTGATCATGAGCCGCCAGTGGTGCCAGGAGAACCGCGCCGAACGTGCGGTCGACAAGCGCAAGGGCATCGAGAACCGGGCGTCGTTCACCGCCAACGGCACCGGTCCGTTCCGCCTCAAGTCCCGCGAGCCCGGTACGCGCACCGTGCTGGTCCGCAACGCCGACTACTGGGAGAAGGTCGATGGCAACGTCGACGAGGTGATCTTCACGCCGATCGGCAACCCGGCGACCCGTGTCGCGGCGCTGATCTCCGGCGAGATCGACATGATGGAACCCGTGCCGCAGCAGGACATCGCGCGCATCGACGGCGGCGCAAACACCCGCGTCCTGCAGGGACCCGAGCTGCGCACCATCTTCCTCGGCATGGACCAGCAGCACGACGAGTTGCCGAATGCCGGCGTCAAGGGACGCAACCCGTTCAAGGACAAGCGCGTGCGTCAGGCGTTCTACCAGGCCATCGACATCGAGACCATCAGGGCCAAGGTGATGCGCGGCGCCTCGGCCCCGGCCGGTGAGCTGGTCGCGCCGGGCGTGCCCGGCTTCGTGCCGGCGCTCAACCAGCGCCTGGCGTACGACGTGGAGGCCGCGCGCCGGCTGATGGCCGAAGCCGGGTACCCGAACGGCTTCGAGCTGACGATGAACTGCACCAACGATCGTTACGTCAACGACGCCCAGATCTGCCAGGCCATCACCGCGATGCTCGCGCGCATCCATGTCAGGGTCACGTTGCAGGCCGAATCGAAGACCCTGTTCCTGCCGAAGCTGCTGGCGCGCTCCACATCGTTCTACATGCTCGGCTGGACGCCCGCCGCGATCGACGCGCACAACGTGCTGAACGCGCTGGTCGGCACGCGCGACGACGCGACCGGCCGCGGCCAATGGAACGTCGGCGGCTACAGCAACCCGGCGGTCGACGCGCTGCTCGCGAAGATCCAGTCCGAGACCGATGCGCCCGCTCGCGCTGCCGCGATCGCGCAGGCGACGCGGCTGCACTCGGACGACATCGGGCACATCCCGCTGCACCAGCAGGCGCTTGCGTGGGGGATGAAGAAGAACGTTTCGATGGTCCAGCTCGCAACCAACGACAACATGCTGAAGTGGGTGGTGGTCAAGTGATCCTGTACGTCGATCCGGCGCGGCACCGCACACCGTCGTCGCGGCGAAGGCCCGGACTCGATGGCTCATCGCGTGATCGGGCTCCGGCCTTCGCCGGGGTGACAGGACCGGAGCGACGCACTTGAGATCGGTCGATCCAGCGGCGCCATCTGCAGCGCCCCAACCCGGCCGCTTCGCCCGCGCCTGGGACAGCGACTTCTTCTATCAGTACCGTCGTTCGCCGGTGGCGATCGGCGCATCGCTGGTGGCGCTGATCTGCCTGGTCGGCGCGCTGTTCGCTGGATGGATCGCGCCGCACAACCCCTTCGACCTGGCCAGCGTCGACCTGGCCGATGCGCGTCTTCCGCCGGCGTGGCTGCCGGACGGCAAGGCCACCTACCCGCTCGGCAGCGACGAGCAAGGTCGCGACGTGCTGTCGGCCATCCTGTACGGCTCGCGGATCTCGCTGATCGTCGGCGCCGCATCGGTCTTCCTGTCGCTCGTGATCGGCATCGGGCTCGGGCTGCTCGCCGGTTATCTGGGCGGGCGCGTCGACGCGATCATCATGCGCATCGCCGACGTGCAGCTATCGTTCCCCGCGATCCTGATCGCGCTGCTGATCGACGGCGTGGCGCGCGCCGTCTTCAAGAACGCCGACGAGAGCATCGCGTTCGTCGTGCTGGTGTTCGCGATCGCGGCGTCGGGCTGGGTGCAGTACGCGCGCACGGTCCGCGGGTCGACGCTGGTCGAGAAGAATCGCGAGTACGTGCAGGCCGCGCGGGTGATCGGCGTCGGTCCGATCGCGATCATGTTCAGACATGTGTTGCCGAATGTGACGGGCCCGGTGCTGGTGCTGGCCACCGTCCACATCGCGACGGCCATCATCACCGAGGCGACGCTGTCGTTCCTGGGGGTCGGGGTGCCCCCGACGCTGCCGTCGCTCGGCACGCTGATTCGTAACGGCAACAACTTTCTTTTTTCGGGCGAGTGGTGGATAACGGTGTTTCCCGGTGCGGCTCTCGTGCTGCTCGTGCTGTCGGTCAACCTGCTCGGCGACTGGCTGCGCGATGCGCTCAATCCCAGGCTGCAATGAATTCCGATTCCCCGGGTCCTACCGTCTTTCCCTGCCGATGGAGGCGACCATGACTCAGCACTCGTCCGCCGCAACAACCCGCGTCCCCACTCTCTGCCTCGGCGCCGCCGTCATCGCGGCCCTGCTGGCCGGCTGCACGACCGCGCCGCTGTCGTTCATCAACGACCGCCAGGTCTATTACAGGGCCGTCCTCAATCGCTACCCGGTGCGCGTCGTCGCGATCGACGGGTCCTATCAGTCGTTCCGGCCGGTGCCGATCGCACCGGGCGAACACCTGCTGACCCTCGATGCGCTACCGGTCGCGGGCTTCACGGTGCCGATCCAGAAGTTCTATCCGATGTCGATCGCGCCGTGCACGCGCTACTACATCGCGGCACAACGGACCTCGCCGTTGACGCAGGACTGGAATCTGGTCGTCGAAGAGACGTGGCCGGTCGCCGGTTGCGATCCCGCGAAGGAACTCGAGAAGGCCAAGACGGACGCGATCTCGGGCGCGCCGTCGCCGGCCTCGAACCGGATCGAGCCGTCGCTCGTTCCCGCACCCGTCGTCGCCGTCGCTTCGCCTCGATGACGCCCTGACCTCCACCACCCGCCGATGCCCGCTCCGCTCCTCGAAGTCCGCAATCTCCGGGTCGAATTCCCGACACGCCGCGGCGCGCTGCTGGCACTCGACGACGTTTCCTTCTCGATCCAGCCGGGCGAAGTGCTCGGCGTGGTCGGCGAGTCGGGCGCCGGCAAGTCGCTGACCGGCGCGGCGATCATCGGACTGCTCGAAGCGCCGGGCCGCGTCGCCGGCGGCGAGATCCTGCTGAACGGCCGCCGCATCGACCAGCTCGACGACGAGGCGATGCGGCACATCCGCGGCAAGGAGATCGGCGCGATCTTCCAGGATCCGCTGACCTCGCTCAATCCGCTGTACACCATCGGGCGTCAACTGGTCGAGACGATCCAGACCCATCTCGACCTGTCCGCCGGAGCCGCGCGGCAACGCGCGATCGACCTGCTCGAATCGACCGGCATCCCCGGCGCCCGCCAGCGCATCGACCAGTATCCGCACCAGTTCTCCGGCGGCATGCGCCAGCGCGTCGTGATCGCGCTCGCGCTCGCGGCCGAGCCGAAGCTGATCGTCGCCGACGAACCCACGACGGCCCTCGACGTGTCGATCCAGGCGCAGATCATCGCGCTGCTGAAGACGCTGTGCCGCGATCACGGCACGGCCATCATGCTGGTCACGCACGACATGGGCGTGATCGCCGAGACTGCCGATCGCGTGGCCGTGATGTACGCGGGCCGCATCGTCGAGATCGGCCGCGTCGACGAAGTGATCCACCGACCGCAGCATCCGTACACGGTGGGCCTGATGGGCGCCATCCCGTCGATGCGTCACGAGGTCGAGCATCTCGCGCAGATCGACGGGGCGATGCCGCGGCTGACCGCGATCCCGTCGGGCTGCGCCTTCCATCCGCGCTGCACCGCGCGTTTCGCGCCGTGCGACCGCGAGCGACCGGACCTGATGCCGGCGCCGCCTTCGTCGGCCGCCTGCTGGCTGCACGACCAGCGCCATCGGGGCGCGGCGCGGGCGATGCAGGCCGCGCTCGCGTCCATCGATCACGGCGCGAGTCTGTCGTGAGCGCCGCGCCCCTGGGAGATCCGGTCGCCACGACGGCCAGGACACTGGTCGAGGTGATCAACGCCGGCCGCAGTTTCGACGTCTCGGCGCCGTGGCTCAATCGCGTGCTGCAGCGTGAAGGACGATCGATCCTGCGCGCGGTCGACGACGTGTCGTTCACCATCGCGCGCGGCGAGACGCTGGGCCTGGTCGGCGAGTCGGGTTGCGGCAAGTCGACCATCGCGCGGCTGCTCGTGGGCCTGCATGCGCCCACGTCGGGCCGCATCCTGTTCGACGGCGCGCCGGTCTCGCAGTTCGCGCAGTCGAAGGCGATGCGCCGCCGCGCGCAGATGATCTTCCAGGATCCCTACGCCAGCCTGAACCCGCGATGGCGCGTCGGCCGCATCATCGCGGAGCCGCTGCGACTGCATCGCGCCGCGGTGGTCGACCCCGCCGCGCCGTCGAGGGTCAAGAACCCGGCCGTCGAGAACCATGTCGTGGACGAACGCATCGACGCGCGGGTCGACGCGCTGCTGGTGCAGGTCGGGCTGTCGCCGGCCGATCGCGTCAAGTATCCGCACCAGTTCTCGGGCGGCCAGCGCCAGCGCATCTCGATCGCGCGCGCGCTCGCCACGCAACCCGAGTTCCTGGTGTGCGACGAGCCGACGTCGGCGCTCGACGTCTCGGTGCAGGCGCAGGTGCTGAACCTGATGAAGAACCTGCAGCGCGATCTGGGCCTGACCTACCTGTTCATCTCGCACAACCTGGCCGTGGTGCGCTACATCGCCGACCGCGTCGGCGTGATGTACCTGGGACGACTGGCCGAGCTCGCCCCGAAGACCGAGCTGTTCGCCCGACCCCGGCATCCGTACACCCGCATGCTGCTGGAGGCCATTCCCGACCTGGAAAAAACGGGCACTTCACGTGTGGCCGTCGCCGGCGAAGTGCCCAACCCCCTGCGCCCCCCTTCAGGCTGCACGTTTCATCCGCGCTGCCCTTTTGCCGATGCCCGATGCAAGGTCGAACGGCCTGAACTGAAACGGGATGGGGTCGCGCTGGTCGCGTGCCACGGCATCGAGGAAGGGCGCATCGACACGATGACCGAGACGGTCGCCGTGCTGTCCTGACCGGTCTGCTGTCGCGTGCAAAGCGCTGTAGAAGCGCATCGCCGCGTGGTTCGCCGCAACCGGCAGTGTATCGATGCGCCTCGCCTTCCACTGCGCGCGCGCCGCGAGCGACGCGACGAGCAGACTCGCCGTCAGGTTCGCGAGGCGGTACCACACCAGCATCCGGTCGCTGTTCATCTCGAACGCGCAGGCGGCGGTGCTGGCATGCGTGACGGCGAAGATCAGCCACGACGCCACCGACACGCCTTCGGTCCGCCGGCGCCGGACGAGGCCGTCGATCTGCGGCAGGTACGCGAGCAGGCGCGACGCATTGCAGACCATGTAGAGACCCGTCACCACGTGCGTCCATGCGTCGTTCGACATGTGCAGCCCCGCCTGCTTTCGGTACGGCAGCCCGGAGGGGCGGCATCGCGGGACCAGTATTCGGGGGATGCGCCTACGGATGACCCACGAATCCGGACCGGACGAATGCGGCCACGACCGAGCGTGAGCGCGGCACCGATGGGTCAAGGTGCGGTCCATCGCATCGCGTCTTCGCGCTGTGCGGATCGACCGACACACACAGGAGAACGCTCATGAAAGCCGTCACCACCACCGTCGCCGTCATCGTCCTGCTGATCTTCGCGGTGGCGCTCCGCAACTGGGACCTGGTCACGCAGCGCACACCGGTCGATCTGCTGGTCACGACCGTCAACCTGTCGATGCCGTTGCTGCTGCTGGTCGGCATGGTCGTCGTGGCGGTCCTGTACTTCGCGACGATGGGCCGCATCCGGATGCAGGCGGCACTCGAATCGCGCGACCTGCATCGCGAACTCGAGCGGGCGCGGCGCACGGCCGACACGGCCGAGCTGTCACGCATCGCGGACCTGCGCGCCTACCTCGATCGCGAGATCCCGCAGATCGAACTGAAGCTCGATCAGGCGCTCGAGCGACTGGACGTCCGCGTGCCGGTCGTCCCGAACGTTCGCTGACGAGCCGCGTCGGGGCTATGCGCCGAGCGCCAGCAGCGCGAACGACGCGAGCCAGTGGGTGCCGACGTAGTGGCCTTCCGCCGCGTGCGGCAGGGACTCGCTGCGATGCGCATGGATCGCCAGCTGAACGGAGGTCTGCAACGCGTCGGGCAGCACGTCGGCCAGTTGCGACCAGCACCAGGCCCGGCTGAGATTGAGCCCGTCGATGTGCGTGAGCCGCGCGTCGCTGCGGTCGCCGGGCTGCACCGGCGTCAGCCAGTGCACCAGCGCCGCGAGGTCGGGCACGAAACCGTCCCACCAGCGCTGGAAGAGCGCATCGGCCGCGCCGTCCGAGCATCCGGGTTGCGCGCGGAACACCCGCCGCATCAGGACCGCTTCGAGCAGGCCGTTCGACAGGAAGTCCTCGCTGCTGGTCTCGTACGCGACCGGATAGTCGCGATCGTGGCCGAACCACGACTCGGCCTGCGCGAGGATCGCGCCCCGCAACGGTCCGTCGTCGACCGCCAGCGCGTAGTCGAGGATCAACGCCGACGCGAAGGCGCTGTTGGCGTGCGTGCCGGCGCGCGACGGATACGCGGCCCGCGGCAGGTAGTGCAGCAGCCGTTCGGTGAACACCAGCGCCAGCGGCTGCAGGCGGTCGCGCCAGACCACGGCGCGCGCATCGTGCGGCGCCAGCCGATGCACCGCCTCGCAGAGCTTGAGCAGCCAGGCCCAGCCGTAAGGCCGCTCAAACGAGGCGGCGCCCGGGCCGGCGAGGTACGCGCACTCGACCGCGATGCGCGCTTCGGTGAAGTGGGCGTCGAGCCGTGCGACGATGGCCTCGGCTTCCGGCAGCGCCGGAAAGCGGCCCAGCAGCGTGACCAACGTCCAGTGCATATGCACCGACGAATGCCAGTCGTAGCTGCCGTAGAAGACGGGATGCAGCTGCGCGGGCCGCAACACGTCGGCCGCGGACAGCATGAGGTGGTCGAGCTTGTTGGGGAACTCGCGCGACACGTTCTCGAGCGCGATGCGGGCGAAGCGACCCGCGAGCGCGCCGTCGAGGAGGGGCGAGCCGGACGACGACTGCATCGTCGGATCAGGCCGCGGCCAGGAACTTCTCGGCCAGCCGGACCCAGTAGGTCGCGCCGATCGGGATCAGGTCGTCGTTGAAGTCGTAGCTGGGGTTGTGCAGCATGCACGGGCCCATGCCGTGGCCCATCTCGCGGTGCGTGCCGTCGCCGTTGCCGATGAACACGTAACAGCCCGGCCGGGCCTGCAGCATGAACGCGAAGTCCTCGGCCCCCATCGTCGGTTCGACCGCATCGTTGGTGTTCGCGGCCCCGACCACGTCATGCATGATGCCGACCGCGAACGCGGTCTCCGTCGGATGGTTGACGGTCGCCGGATAGTTGCGCTTGAAGTGCAGCGTCGCGTCGGCGCCGAAGGTCGCGGCGGTGCCGTCGACGATGCGCTGCATGCCGGCCTCGATCTGGTCCGTGACCTTCGCGTCGAAGGTCCTCACCGTGCCGCGCAGCAGCGCTTCGTTGGGAATGATGTTGTACGCGTCGCCGGCGTGGATCTGCGTGATCGAGATGACCGCCGTGTCGATCGGCTTCTTGTTGCGCGTGATCAGGGTCTGCAGATTCTGCGCCAGCGAGACTGCGGCCATGATCGGATCGATGCCGTTGTGCGGCATCGCCGCGTGGGCGCCCTTGCCGGTGACCACGATCTCGAACTCGCTGGTCGACGCCATCATCGGTCCGGCCGTGACACCGAACGTGCCGGCCGCCGCGCCCGGCCAGTTGTGCATGCCGAACACGGCGTCGCACGGAAACTGTTCGAAGAGGCCGTCCTCGATCATCACGCGAGCGCCGCCGCCGCCCTCTTCGGCCGGCTGGAAGATCACGTTCAGCGTGCCGTCGAACTGCTTCGACTCGGCGAGGTATTGCGCGGCGGCCAGTAGCATCGCCGTGTGACCGTCGTGACCGCAGGCGTGCATGCGGCCCTCGTGCCGAGAGCGGTGCGCGAAGCGGTTGTGCTCGACCAGCGGCAGCGCGTCCATGTCGGCGCGCAGGCCGACACAACGGGTGCCGCTGCCGACCTTCAGCGTGCCGACCACGCCGGTCTTGCCGAGCCCGCGATGGACCGCGTAGCCCCATTCCTCCAGCTTCTTCGCGACCACCTCGGCGGTGCGGACCTCCTCGAACTTCAGCTCGGGGTGCGCGTGGATATCGCGCCGGATGCGCGCGATGTCGGACTGGAACTGCACGATGCGATCGATGAGGTTCATGGAAGGACGGTGAGGGCCAGGGGAGCCGCACGCGGCGCGCGATGCTGCGAACGGCATGGGCAAGACGGAATCCGGCAGCCGTCGATCGTCGCGGGCCACCGGCCTGCGCCGGCCACGGCGATCGAGCGCTCAAAGGCTATCATGCTCGGCCCCCACAGACCCCTGCCGAACACCCTCGCGGCCCGATGCTCGCCTTTCTGATCCGCCGCTCGCTGCAGAGCATCGCCGTGCTGTTCGCGATGTCGCTGATCGTCTTCGCGGGCGTCTTCGTGATCGGCGATCCGGTGCTGGTCCTGATCAGCCCCGAAGCGACACAGGTCGATATCGCCGCGACCCGCGCCGCGCTCGGCCTCGACCAGCCGCTGTGGATCCAGTACGGCCGCTTCATCGGCGGCGCTCTGTCCGGCGATCTCGGCCGCTCCTACGCGTACAGCGTCCCCGCCATCGGCCTGATCCTCGAACGCATGCCCGCGACGATGGAGCTGGCGATCGCCGCGATGGCCATCGCGATCGTCGTCGGCATCCCCCTCGGACTGTGGGCCGGCCTGCGGCCCGACTCGATCGCCGGCAGGACGATCATGACCGGCTCGATCCTCGGCTTCTCGCTACCCACCTTCTGGGTCGGGCTGATGCTGATCATGCTGTTCTCGGTCGCGCTCGACTGGCTGCCGGCATCGGGCCGCGGCGCGACCGTCGACGTGCTCGGGCTGAAGCTCTCGATCCTGACGCTCGACGGCTGGAAGCACCTGCTGCTGCCGGCCTTCAACCTCGCATTGTTCAAGCTCGCGCTGATCATCCGGCTGGTGCGCGCCGGCACGCGCGAGGCGCTGCTGACCGACTATGTCCGCTTCGCCCGCGCGAAGGGACTGTCCAACGTGCGCATCGTCGGCGTGCACGTGCTGAAGAACATCCTGATCCCGATCGTGACGGTGATCGGGCTGGAGTTCGGATCGGTGATCGCGTTCTCGATCGTCACCGAGTCGATCTTCGCGTGGCCCGGGATGGGCAAGCTGATCATCGACTCGATTGGCGTGCTCGACCGCCCGGTGATCGTCGCCTACCTGCTGGTCATCGTGTCGGTGTTCATCGTCGTCAACCTGCTGGTCGACATCGCCTACTCAGTGCTCGATCCGCGCGTGCGGCTTTCGGGAGAGGCGTGATGCGACGCTTCGCGGGCACGAGAGGCGCGCGGCGCGGCCGTCGTCATGGCGAGGGCTGAGCGGATGCAACCGATCGCGTCCGTTCGTGCGGTGGCTCCGCGCACACCGTCGCGCGGCCTCGCGTTCCTGCAGGACTTCGCCGCGAGCCGCAGCGCCGTCGTCGGCGCGGTGCTGCTGGGTGCATGCGTGCTCGCGGCGCTGCTCGCGCCGTGGATCGTCCCGCAGAACCCCTACGACCTCGCGCGCCTCGACATCCTCGATGCGCGACTGCCGCCGGGTTCGGTCGCCGG
>JBBRRW010000019.1:0-23026 GCA_038245975.1 Burkholderiales bacterium | reverse complement strand
TGACGAGCGATGCGGCGGTGGCGCGCTTCGCGGCGCAGGCCGCCGGCGGAGCGCTGCTGACCGCGGCGCTGGACTCGACACGCGACGCGGCACTGGCCGATCCCGACGGCAAGGCGCTCGACCGCGACATCGCACGGCACGGGGCTGCGCCGCGTGCCGTCGTCGCGAAGCCGCTGGTGTTCGTGCGGCCGAAGCGGGCGCTGCATCGCTGACGCCGCGGACGGGTAAGCACCGAGAGATCGCATCGACCGAACACGAAAGAATCGCTGCACGCAGAGGCGGCGACCGAACTAGGCCTGAATCCGCAGGACACCGGACATTCAACGAAGAGGAGACACCATGAGTCGTACCCGCAAGAGCATTCGTACGCTGGGCACCGCGCTGCTGGCCGGCGCTGCGCTGTGCGCCGTCGTCGACGCGCAGGCGCAGCTGAAGGTCGGCATCGTCGTCTCGGCCACCGGGCCGGCCGCATCGCTCGGCATTCCGCAGAAGAACACCGCCGCGCTGCTGCCGAAGGAGATGTCGGGGCAGAAGGTCGAGTACATCGTGCTCGACGACGCGTCCGACACCAGCACCGCCGTCAAGAACATCAAGAAGCTGATCGACGAAGAGCACGTCGACGTGGTGATCGGTCCGTCGACGACGCCCAACGCCATCGCGATGACGCCGCCCGCCGTCGAGTCCGAGACGCCGGTCATCAGCATGGCGGCCGCCGCCGCGTTGATCACGCCGATGGACGCGAACAAGCGGTGGATCTTCAAGACGCCGCAGAACGATTCGCTGATGGCCGGTGCCGTCATCGACCACATGGCCGCCGCGAAGATCGGCACGATCGCGATCGTGGCACTGGCCGACAGCTACGGACAGAACTGGGTCAACGAGATGACGCGGCTGGCGGCCGAGAAGAACATCCGCATCGTCGCCAACGAGTCGTATCAGCCGGCCGATGCCAGCGTCACCGGACAGGTCCTGCGCGTGGTCGCGGCGAAACCCGATGCGGTCCTGATCGCGAGTCGCGGCACCCCGGCCGTGCTGCCGGCGAAGGCGCTGAAAGAGCGCGGCTACAAGGGAACGATCTACCAGACGCACGGCGTGGCCAACAACGACTTCCTGCGCGTCGGCGGCAAGGACGTCGACGGCAGCATCGTGCCGGTCGGCCCGGTCCTCGTCGCCAGCCAGTTGCCCGACAGCAACCCGAGCAAGAAGCTCGCGCTCGAATACACGCGACTGTACGAACAGGCCTACGGGCCGGGCAGCGTCGCGACCTTCGGTGCGCACCTGTGGGACGCGGGCCTGCTGCTGCAGGCGGCACTGCCGGGCGCGCTGGCGAAGGCCAAGCCGGGCACCAAGGAGTTTCGCGTCGCGCTCCGCGACAGCATCGAGAACGTGAAGAACCTGACGATCACGCAAGGTGTGATGACCATGACGCCGACGGACCACAGCGGCCTCGACCAGCGTTCGCGGGTGATGGTGGTGGTCGACGAAGGCAAGTGGAAGCTGATGCCTTAGTCCATCGACGCGACCGCGCACTTCTCGGGGAAGGGATGGGTTCAACCGCATGTGATTGCGGAGGGGTGTCGACCCATCCCCCTCCCGGCCTCCCCCTGGAAAGTGGAGGAGCACAACACAACCGTCGCTATGCTCGGTTGCGCTGCTTCAATACTGCCGGATTCACCACGTTCGCCGGCTGCCCCTCGACGTAGGCCAGGATGTTCCTGAACGCCCCCGAGAACATGGCCTCGTAGCTGGTCTTCTCGACGAACCCGATGTGCGGCGTGCACACCACGTTCTCCATGCGCAGCAGCGGCTGGCCGGCCAGCGGCGGTTCGGTCTCGAACACGTCGACCGCCGCGAGGCCCGGCCTGGAGTTGTTCAGCGCCTTGATCAGTGCGCCCGGCGCGATCAGTTCGGCGCGGCTGGTGTTGACCAGCAGCGCGGTGCGCTTCATGGCCTGCAGGTCCTCGAGCGTCACCATGCCGCGCGTCTCGTCGTTGAGCCGCAGGTGCAACGTCACGATGTCGGCCTGCGAGAAGAACGCGTGCCGATCGGACGCGACGTCGTACAACTGTTCGCGCGCGGCCGCGCGTGACGCGTCGCGTCCCCACACGACCACGTTCATTCCGAATGCACTGCCGTAGCCGGCCACCATGCGACCGATCTTGCCGAAGCCCCAGATGCCCAGCGTCTTGCCGGCGAGCAGGTCGCCGACGCCATGGTTGTGCGGATCGCTGGCGCTCTTGAGGCCGCTCTGCTGCCAGACGCCGTGCTTGAGGTTCGAGATGTACTGCGGCAGCCGGCGCATCGCGGCCATCAGCAGGGCCCACGTCAATTCGGCTGCCGCCGTCGGCGCGCCAGCACCGTCGACGACCACCACGCCGCGTTCGGTGCAGGCATCGAGGTCGATGTGCGAGCCGGCCTTGCCGGTCTGGGCGATCAGCTTGAGTTTAGGCAGCTTGGCGAGCAGTTCGCGATTGATCCGGGTCCGTTCGCGGATCAGCACGAACGCCTCCGAGTCGGACAGGCGCACGCCCAGTTGTCCCGCGCCCTTGACGGTGTTGTTGAACACCTTGACCTCGTGGCCCGCGAGCAGCGCGAAGCAGTCGAGCTTGCGGACCGCATCCTGGTAGTCGTCGAGTATCGAGATCTTCATCGGCGGGCTTCTGGAGTGGGCGGGACACTGCTCGAAAGACGCTTCCGGCGGGTCCGGCCATCCCCGCTGCGGAAGCGCTCGGAGGACGCGTTGGCTATGGTACATTGCACGCCCCCCGCGCGGCTCCCACCCTGAATGCGTTGCAACTTCGGGTCCGTTGGGCGCGGCGCGGCTGGCAACAGGCATTCGTTCTCGACGCCATCGACGAGGCGCACGAGTCGGCGCGGTTCTTGCAACGGTTGTGCCTCGGCTGGCGTCACGCGGCCGGCTTGGGTATCGGGTCCGTTATCAGTCGCGTCAGCACTGGCGCGACGTGTGGGAGATCGAACATGAACGCAGTGCTGTCGCCGTCGGCCGGCTCGTCCGCGCCTTCCTGGGTCAAGAACCAGAAGTTGGTCAGCTGGGTCGAGGACATCGCCCGCCTGACCCAGCCCGAACAGGTCGTGTGGTGCGACGGCTCGGAGGCGGAGTACGACCGCCTGTGCGCGCTGATGGTCGAATCCGGCACGATGCGCCGACTGAACGCCGAAAAGCGACCGAACTCGTTCCTCGCGCTGTCCGACCCCGGCGACGTCGCCCGCGTCGAAGACCGCACGTTCATCTGCTCCGAGAACAAGGAAGACGCCGGCCCCACCAACCACTGGATCGCGCCGGCCGAGATGCGCGGCACGCTCGACGACCTGTTCACCGGGTCCATGCGCGGCCGCACGATGTACGTGGTTGCTTTCTCGATGGGCCCGCTGGGCTCGCCGATCGCGCACATCGGCGTCGAGCTGTCCGACTCGCCGTACGTCGCCGTCAACATGAAGCTGATGACCCGCATGGGTCGCGCGGTGTACGACGTGCTCGGCACCAACGGCCACTTCGTGCCCTGCGTCCACTCGGTCGGCAAGCCACTCGGCGCCGGCGAGAAGGACGTGCCGTGGCCGTGCAATCCGACCAAGTACATCGTCCATTTTCCCGAGACTCGCGAGATCTGGAGCTACGGCTCGGGCTACGGCGGCAACGCGCTGCTCGGCAAGAAGTGCTTCGCGCTGCGCATCGCGTCCACCATGGGCCGCGACGAAGGCTGGCTCGCCGAGCACATGCTGATCCTCGGCGTCGAGAATCCTGCCGGCGAGAAGCACTACGTGGCCGCGGCTTTCCCGTCGGCCTGCGGCAAGACCAACTTCGCGATGCTGATCCCGCCGAAGGGATTCGAGGGCTGGAAGGTCACGACGATCGGCGACGACATCGCGTGGATCAAGCCGGGCAGTGACGGAAAACTGTACGCCATCAATCCCGAAGCCGGTTATTTCGGCGTTGCGCCGGGCACCAACGAAAAAACCAATTTCAATTGCATGGCGTCGATGCGGTCGAACACCATCTTCACCAACGTTGCGCTGACCGACGACGGCGACGTGTGGTGGGAAGGGTTGACCAAGGAAGCGCCGGCGCACCTGATCGACTGGCAGGGCAAGGACTGGACACCGGCGAGCGGCAGGGAAAGCGGTCGCAAGGCCGCCCATCCGAACGCGCGTTTCACCGTGGCTGCCACGCAGAACCCGGTGATCGATGCCGATTGGGACAACCCGGCCGGCGTGCCGATCTCGGCGTTCATCTTCGGCGGTCGCCGCTCGACCACGGTGCCGCTCGTGACCGAAGCCCGCAACTGGGTCGAAGGCGTCTACATGGCCGCGACCATGGGCTCCGAGACCACGGCGGCCGCGGCGGGACAACAGGGCATCGTGCGCCGCGACCCGTTCGCGATGCTGCCGTTCTGCGGCTACAACATGTCGGACTACTTCGGTCACTGGCTCGCGCTCGGCGACAAGCTGAAGGCGTCGGGTGCGAAGCTTCCTGCGATCTTCACCGTCAACTGGTTCCGCACCGATGCCGACGGCAAGTTCGTGTGGCCCGGCTTCGGCGAGAACATGCGCGTGCTGAAGTGGATGCTCGACCGCATCGACGGAAAGGCAGACGGCGTCGAACACATCTTCGGCGTCACGCCGCGCTACGAGGACATTTCTTGGGAAGGCGCCGACTTCACGCGCGCCGACTTCGATCAGATCACGTCGATCGACAACGCCGCTTGGAAGAGCGAGATCGCGCTGCACACCGACCTGTTCGCGCGTCTCGAGCACCACTTGCCGCCGGCTCTGTCCGCGGTGAAGGAGCAGCTGACGCAACGCCTCGCCGCCTGAGGTCGGGCGCTGACGACAAGCGGGGGCGCTGCGGCGCCCCCGATCTTTTGGGGCCGCGAGTTTCATCAGGATTGAGGAGGTCTTGCGGCCGAAGCGTGCGGTTCGGGTCGATAGTCGTCATGCGTTTTTTTATCGCATGGAGCCCATCATGAATCGCATCGTGTCGACCCTCGTCGCGTCGCTGGCCGTGCTCCTGCTCGGTGGGTGCGTATCGCTGGCGCCATTCCGTACCACCATCGCGCCTCCCGGAACGGACTGCTCCGGCGCCGCTGCCGCGAGTACCACCTGTGCGACGAGCACGCGCGAATCGACGGCGCTGTACGACCTGCACTTCGTCGAGTTCGACGACCAGGGCCTGCAATACCCTTCCAGCTTCCCGGTGGCTGCCGTGCCGCAGGCCGCCTGCGACGAGACGTCGAACGCGTGTCTCCAGCAGCCGCCGTGGGCCTATCAGATCAACAACCTGATCAAGCAGCTCAACGTGACGGCGGCCGATGCCGGCACCGATGGGATCACGCTGATCGTGTTCATCCACGGCTGGAAACACAACGCGTCGGCCAGCGACGGCAACGTCGAAGGCTTCCGCAAGCTGCTGCAGACGGCCGCATTGATCGAAGAACATCGCCCTCAGCCCGTGACGGGCCGCTCGCTCGGGCGGCCGTCGAAGCGGCGCATCGTCGGCGTCTACGTGAGCTGGCGCGGCAGTTCGACCGACGTGGCCGGTCTGAAAGAGTTGACCTTCTGGAGCCGCAAGACCGCGGCCATGCACGTCGCGCAAGGCGCCTCGCGCGAGCTGTTCGCGCGACTGAGGGGCTTCAAGTGCGTCGAGAACGCATTGGATTACCCGGTCGGAGAACGCAACTGCAATCGGCCTCCGGCCCGCGGCGACCGGGTGAAGCTGGTCCTGATCGGCCACAGCTTCGGCGGACTGATCCTCTACAACTCGATCTCGGGTTCGCTGATCGAGAGCATGACCCACGCGTTCGATGCCAACGAGGATTCGCAGGCACCGTACTGGCGCTTCGCGGATCTCGCGGTCCTCATCAACCCGGCGTTCGAGTCGACGCGCTACACGCCCTTGCACAACATCGCATCGACGACGCAGTACGCGCGCTATGAAACCCCGATGCTGGTGACCGTGACGAGCACGACCGACGCGGCGACGCGCGTGTTCTTCCGCTGGGGTCGCGCGTTCAACACGCTCTTCGAGCAGCACGTCGACGCGGAAGAGAAGAATGCCAACCGCGAAACCGTGGGTCATCACCAGCGTTACCTCACGCATCGGCTCGAAGTCACGGACGTTGCAGGTCCGGCCGCGTGCGCCGGCTGGAAGTCGGCGGAGAAAGAATGGTCACCGGCCGAAGCGGAGTCCGATCTCGCCCGGAACGTCCAGATCGAGTACGAGAACAGCAAACGCTTCTTTCATGATCGCGGCGAGAATTTCGGCGGCGACACGTTTCGCCTGAGGGACGACGATCGACCGCTGGTCCGCGACTTCTGCGGCGGTGTCCGCCTGACGCAGACCGCAGGGAATCGCAACGTACCGGTGTGGAACCTGTCGGCGGTCGGCAACGAAAAACTGCTGCCCGATCACAGCGACATCATGGAGCCGCTGTTCGTCGCGTTCTTCAGGCAGTTGTATATGGACACGATCTTCCTGAAGGACATGACCGAGGACATCGCACGGGATCCGGGATCCCTGTAACGGGCACGTGCCGGCGATCGTTCAACGACCGCGGGCCGTCGATTTCACTGGAAGCCTTCGGGCTTCAGGTCGACGTTGCCGGGCATCTCGCGTTGCACGGCGTTGTTCGCCCGGACGCCCGCTAAGTCGGGCAGGGAGCCCGGTCCGGCGAAGACGTTGCCGTTGACGACGGCCGACTTGATGCCCGGCGCGATGAACAGGAACCGTGCGCCGCTCGGTCGCTGGCTGATGAACGTGTTGCCCTTGGCGACCAGTTCGTGCTTGCCGTCCGCCGTCAGGCCCTCGGCCCCGTAGGACACGAGCGTCGTGTTCTCGGCGGCGTTGCCCTTCTGGAAGATGTTGAACGCTAGCGTGACCCGGCCGCCGTTGGGGAAGTCGGCCTCGTAGCTCGACCGCCCGTCGGCTTCGTCGGCGAGGCGGTTGTCGGTCAGGATCGACACGACAGCCCGGCTCTTCAGGTTGTGGCCGCCGATCGCGTGGTGCAGGTAGCTGTTGCTGACGGTGAGCTTCGCGACGGCGCCCACGTAGAGGTTGTGGGTCAGGCCCTCGCCGCCGCCGTTGCGTGCGAACTCGCAGTGGTCGATCGTGATCTCGCTGGTCGCGTTCGCACCGGTCAGCAGGCCGTTCTCGTTGTCGTGCAGATAACTGTTGCGCAGACCGAAGTTGCGCCCCTCGACGCGGATCGCCGCGCCGTTGTGGTCGGGCACCCGCGCGCCGGACATCTCGACGTTGTCGACGACCGTGTCGTCGCCGCGGATGACCCAGATCCCCTTGCCCTGGGCATCCTGCCCTTCGGCGCGGATGTGCGGCCGCGGAGTGCCGCCGACGATGCGCAGCCGGTTCGCGCTCCACACGGCGACGTCGGCGCGATAGTCGCCGCCGGCGATCTCGACGGTGTCGCCGTCGCGTGCCGCCGCCGCTGCGGCGCTCGGCGTGGTGTATTCGGCCATGGGACCGACGCGCAACGTCCGCGCATTGATGTCGAGAGGGGCCTGGACCACAGGCAGGACGGGCACGCCAGGCACGCCCTGGCCGTTGGCAGACGGCACGGGAGCCATCGATGGCAACGTCGGGCGGCCCCCGGCATCGGCGTTGCCGACCCGCAGGACGACGGACGTACAGGCGACGAAAACGAGCGTCGAGGCGCGCTTCATGCAAGTGCTCCGAGGGTGCGGGGATCTGCGGGCGCGATCACGGATCAAGACGCCGTGACCGCACGAAAGTATCGCGCAGTCTTGGTCCGGTGATGCAATGGGCGTCGCATCCGACGGGTCGGGCAACGCGCAACCCCAGGCGTCGTGCGGGCGGCTGCCGGACCGTATGCAATCAGGGTTTGCGCGCATCCAGACGCCGAGTGAATCCTGCTACGCTGGCCGCTCGCGATCAAGGTCTCGATCGCGGATTTCCAGCAGCTTCATGACGACTCGACGGCGCTCTCGCGCATCCTTTCTCGAAGCGCTCTCATCTTCTCTGCACGCCCTGCCTTCGACAACGTCCATGGTCCCGTCATTTGCTGTCGCCTCCGATTCGCGCGCGCGCGGACCCGGGCGGGAACTGCGCGACGGGGGTTTGCCATGCTGACGCAATCGTCGGAAGCGGACCCGAAGGCATCGAGCCGTACAGGCAGCGTCATCATCGAGACCCGCGGGCTGCGCAAGGAGTTCAAGGGCTTCTGCGCGGTCAACGACGTGTCGATGTCGGTCAGGCGCGGCGAGATCCATGCGCTGATCGGACCCAACGGCGCGGGCAAGACCACCTTCTTCAACCTGCTGACGAAGTTCCTGCCGCCCACCGCCGGCCAGATCGTCTTCAACGGCGAGGACATCACCAGCGAGAAGCCCGCGCAGACCGCGCGTCGCGGCATCGTCCGCTCGTTCCAGATCTCCGCGGTGTTCCCGCACATGACGGTGATGGAGAACGTGCGTGTCGCCCTGCAACGGAACCTCGGGACGTCGTTCTACTTCTGGAAGCCCGAGAGCTCGCTGTCGCTGCTGAACGATCGCGCGCTGCAGCTGCTGGCCGAGGTCGGTCTCGAAGCCTATGCCGACACGCCGACGGTCGAGCTGCCCTACGGTCGCAAGCGGGCGCTGGAGATCGCGACCACGCTGGCGCTCGAACCCGAACTGATGCTGCTCGACGAGCCGACCCAGGGGATGGGCCACGAAGACGTCGGCCGCGTGACCGAACTGATCCGCAAGGTCTCGGCCAACCGCACCATCCTGATGGTCGAACACAACATGAGCGTGGTCTCGTCGATCGCCAACACGATCACGGTGCTGGCCCGCGGCGCGGTGCTGGCCGAGGGACCGTACGCGGTGGTCTCCAAGCATCCGAAGGTCGTCGAAGCCTACATGGGCAGCGCCGACGAAACCTTGCAAGGCGCCCATTGATGGCCGGCGCGGCACGGCAGGTAGCATCGATCGCCGACGTCCTGTCGGTGCAGGGTCTGAACGCCTGGTACGGCGAGTCGCACATCCTGCACGGCGTCGACTTCTCGGTCCGGTCCGGCGAGGTCGTCACGCTGCTCGGCCGCAACGGGTCGGGTCGCACGACGACGCTGCGCGCGATCATGGGACTCGTCGGTCGGCGCGCCGGATCGATCAAGGTCGCCGACGGTGAAACCGTCAAGCTCGCGTCGCATCGCGTCGCGCGGATGGGCATCGGCTATTGCCCGGAGGAGCGGGGCATCTTCTCCACGCTGTCCGCCGAAGAGAACCTGATGCTGCCGCCGGCGCTGAAAGCCCACGCGAACGGACTCGTCGGCGACCCGATGCCGGTGGCCGATATCTACGCGATGTTCCCGAACCTGGAGGAAAGGGCCGCGAGCCCCGGCACGCGGCTGTCCGGCGGCGAGCAGCAGATGCTCGCCGTCGCGCGCACCCTGCGCACCGGCGCACGGTTGCTGCTGCTCGACGAAATCTCCGAAGGGCTCGCGCCGGTCATCGTGCAGAAGCTGGGCGAAGTCATCCGGCTGCTGAAGCAGAAGGGTTACACGATCGTGCTGGTCGAGCAGAATTTCCGTTTCGCCGCGCCGCTGGCCGATCGCTTCTGCGTCATGGAACACGGGCGGATCGTGAAGTCGTTCGAGCAGGCGGAGCTGGAGCAGAACATGGACATGTTGCACGAATACCTGGGCGTGTAGAACGACGCGTCCGATGGAAGCGGTTCAGCCGGACCACCGGCGAGGCAGACAACGGCGGGACAATCCGCCAGAAATTCTTCAAGGAGCTAGGCATGAAACTTAAGACCATCGCAGGTGTCCTCGCGTCGGCGGGCGCCCTCGTGACCGCTGGTGCAGTGGCCCAGATTTCGGGTGACGTCGTCAAGATCGGCTTCATCACCGATATGTCGGGTCTGTACTCCGACATCGACGGACCCAACGGCGCCGAAGCGATCCGCATGGCGATCGCCGACATGGGCGGCATGGTCGCCGGCAAGAAGATCGAGTTGCTGGTCGCCGACCACCAGAACAAGGCGGACGTGGCGGCGAGCAAGGCGCGCGAATGGTTCGACACGGAGGGCGTCGACATGTTGATCGGCGGCACCAACTCCGGCACCGCGCTCGCGATGGCGAAGGTCGCTCTCGAGAAGAAGAAGCCGTTCATTGTGGTCGGTCCGGGCTCGAACCGGCTGACCAACGAGGAATGCACGCCGTACACGATCGCCTATGCGTACGACACCGTCGCGCTCGCGCAGGTGACCGGCTCGCAGATCGTCAAGAACGGTGGAAAGAGCTGGTACTTCCTGACCGCCGACTACGCGTTCGGCGCGTCGCTCGAGAAGGACGCGACCGAAGTCATCAAGGCCAACGGCGGCACGGTCGTCGGATCGGTCCGTCATCCGCTGGCCGCGTCGGACTTTTCGTCGTTCCTCCTGCAGGCGCAGGCGTCGAAGGCACAGATCCTCGGTCTCGCGAACGCCGGTGGCGACACCATCAACTCGATCAAGGCCGCCAAGGAATTCGGCATCAACAAGACGATGAAGGTCGCCGGTCTGCTGGTCTTCATCAACGACGTGCACAGCCTGGGTCTGCCCACCGCGCAGGGCCTGCTGGTGACCGACAGCTGGTACTGGGACAAGGACGAGGCCAGCCGCGCGTGGTCGAAGCGTTTCTTCGACAAGGCCAAGAAGGAGCCGTCGAGCCTGCAGGCGGCCGACTACTCGGCGGCCACGTTCTATCTGAACGCGGTCAAGGCAGTCAACAGCGACGACGCCGACAAGGTGATGGCGCAGATGCGCAAGACGAAGATCAACGACTTCTACGCGAAGGACGGTTACATCCGCGAGGACGGACGGATGATCCACGAGATGTACCTACTCGAGGTCAAGTCGCAGAGCGAGTCGAAGTATCCGTGGGACTACTACAAACTCGTCGCGAAGGTGCCCGGCGAGCAGGCCTTCCTGTCCGTTGCGAAGTCGCAGTGCAAGCTGTTGAAGAAGTCCTGATCGCCCTCATGCCGTCCACCGACGCCCTGACGGCGTCGGCGTTCGCCAGGTGGCTCGATCGACGCACCCATGACTGAAATCTTCGGCATTCCCGTCCAGGCGCTGTTGGGCCAGCTGCTGCTCGGCCTCGTCAACGGGTCGTTCTACGCGTTGCTGTCGCTCGGGCTGGCCGTCATCTTCGGCCTGCTCGGCGTCGTCAACTTCGCGCACGGCGCGCTGTACATGATGGGCGCCTACTGCGCGTGGTTCCTGCTCGAGAAGTTCGGCATCAACTACTGGTTCGCGCTGGTCCTCTCGCCGCTGGTGATCGGCGCGCTGGGCATCGTCATCGAACGGCTGCTGCTCAAGCGGCTCTACAAGCTCGATCCGGTCTACGGGCTGTTGCTGACCTTCGGGCTGACGCTGATCGCCGAAGGCGTCTTCCGCGATCAGTTCGGTGTTTCGGGACAATCGTACGACGTGCCTGACGCGCTGCAGGGCGCGACGGATGTCGGCTTCATGATCCTGCCGAACTACCGGGCCTGGGTGGTCGTCGCATCGCTGGTCGTCTGCTTCGCGACGTGGTTCCTGATCGAGAAGACGCGGCTGGGTTCCACGCTGCGCGCGGCGACCGAGAACGCGCCGCTGGTGCAGGCCTTCGGCGTCAACGTCCCGGTACTGGTGATGTTCACCTACGGCGCCGGGGCTGCGTTGGCCGCGCTGGCCGGTGTGCTGGCCGCGCCGATCATCCAGGTCACGCCGTTGATGGGATCGAACCTGATCATCGTCGTCTTCGCGGTCGTCGTCATCGGCGGAATGGGATCGATCCTCGGATCGATCGTCACCGGGCTGATGCTCGGTATCGTCGAAGGACTGACGCGCGTGTTCTATCCGGAAGCTTCCAATGTCGTCGTATTCGTGATCATGATCATCGTGCTGATCCTCCGTCCCGCGGGACTGTTCGGGAAGGCGGCCTGACGTGCAGCGCAAGAGTTCATCGCTGATGCTCGTCGGCTACGCCGCGCTGATGCTGGCCGCGCTAGCGGTCCCGTTTATCGGGCTGTATCCGGTGCTGATCATGAAGATCCTCTGTTTCGCGATCTTCGCCTGCGCGTTCAACCTGTTGTTCGGGTACACGGGGCTGTTGTCCTTCGGGCACGCGGCGTTCTTCGGTACCGCCGCTTACGCGACCGGGTGGATCGTCCGCGCGCTGAATGTCACGCCGGAGGTCGGCATCCTGTTCGGGATCCTGATCGCGGCAGCCCTCGGCCTCGTGGTTGGGACGATCGCGATCCGGCGCCAGGGCATCTACTTCGCGATGATCACGCTGGCGCTGGCGCAGATGGTGTATTTCGCCTGTCTGCAGGTTCCGTTCACGCATGGCGAGGACGGGCTGCAGGGCGTGCCGCGCGGCTTGTTGGTCGGCGTGTTGCCGCTCGAATCGGATGTCACGATGTACTACTTCGTGCTGGCGGTCTTCATCGCGGTCTTCGTCCTGATCCGGCGCATCGTTCACTCGCCGTACGGCCAGGTGTTGAAGGCGATCCGCGAGAACGAGCCACGGGCGATCTCGCTCGGCTACGACGTGGATCGCTACAAGCTTCTGGCGTTCGTCCTTTCGTCGGCACTGGCCGGATTGGCGGGGTCGTTGAAGACGCTGGTGCTGGGTTTCGCGACGCTGTCCGACGTCCACTGGTCGATGTCCGGCGAGGTCATCCTGATGACATTGCTCGGCGGTCTCGGGACCTTTCTCGGCCCGGCGCTCGGCGCCGGTATCGTCATTTCGTTGCAGGATGGGCTTGCAGATCGCGTGGGATCGTGGGTCACGGTCATCATCGGCGTGATCTTCGTGGTCTGCGTACTGCTGTTTCGTCGCGGCATTGTCGGCGAGTTCGTCGCCTACCGCGCACGCCGATCGGCCAAGGTCCGCTCCCAACCTTGAGGCGCAAGTCAGTGTGCGCACACTGACTTGCGTAATGCACTGTTTCACGTGAAACAGCGCATGGTGTACGACACGACATGCGTGGATAATCATGCCTCTTCGGCGGGGCACTCCCATGCAGTTTCCAAAAAAATTCGATGTCATCGTCATCGGTGGCGGCCATGCCGGTACCGAGGCTGCCCTTGCGGCTGCGCGCTCCGGCGCTTCGACACTGCTGCTGACGCACAACATCGAGACGCTCGGCGCGATGAGTTGCAACCCGTCGATCGGCGGCATCGGCAAAGGTCATCTGGTACGCGAGATCGATGCATTGGGGGGTGCCATGGCGCTCGCAGCGGACGAGGCGGGCATCCAGTTTCGTATCCTGAACAGTAGCAAGGGACCTGCGGTCCGCGCGACGCGCGTTCAGGCGGATCGCTTGCTGTACAAGGCTGCGATCCGGCGCAAGCTGGAAAACCAGCCTGGACTTTGGCTGTTCCAGCAGGCAGCGGACGACCTCATCCTTGAATTAGGGCGTATCGGCGGGGTTGTCACGCAGTCAGGCGTCCGGTTCATTGGAGCAACGGTGGTTCTCACCGCCGGTACTTTTCTCAACGGGAAAATCCACGTTGGGCTGGAAAGCCATTCCGCGGGCCGTGCGGGCGAGCCGCCGTCGATCTCGTTGGCGGCGCGTCTTGCCGAACTGCAATTGCCGCGCGGCCGACTGAAGACCGGTACGCCACCCCGGCTTGACGGACGCACGATCGACTTTTCCGTGATGGAGGAACAGCACGGCGATATCGATCCGGTGCCTGTGTTCTCGTTCATGGGGAATGCAGGCCTGCACCCTGAGCAGCGCCCGTGCTGGATCACGCAGACCAATGCGACCACCCACGAAATCATCCGCGGCGGTCTGGCTCGGTCGCCAATGTACAGCGGCGTCATCGAAGGAGTCGGTCCGCGCTACTGCCCGAGCATCGAAGACAAGATCCATCGCTTTGCAGGGAAAGACAGTCATCAAATCTTCCTCGAGCCTGAAGGGTTGACGACGAACGAGTTCTACCCGAACGGCATCTCGACGAGCCTGCCATTCGACGTCCAATGCGATCTGGTGCACAGCATCCGTGGACTCGAACAGGCGCATCTGCTGCGCCCGGGTTATGCGATCGAGTACGACTACTTCGATCCGCGCTGCCTGAAGAAAACGCTGGAGGTAAAAGCGATTCCCGGGCTGTTTTTCGCGGGGCAGATCAACGGAACCACCGGTTACGAGGAAGCTGCCGCGCAGGGACTGCTAGCGGGCGTGAATGCAGCACGGCGGTCACGCGACGAAGAGGGCTGGGCGCCCGGGCGCGACGAAGGCTATCTCGGTGTGTTGGTCGACGATCTGACCACCCGGGGTGTTCTGGAGCCGTACCGGATGTTCACAAGCCGGGCGGAGTTCCGCTTGAGTCTGCGCGAGGACAATGCCGACGAGCGCCTTACGGCGATCGGTCGTCGGCTCGGCCTCGTCGACGAGGCCCGCTGGGCAGCGTTCAATGTAAAGCGCGACCATGTTTCACGTGAAACAGAGCGCCTGCGCACGACCTGGGTGTCACCCAAGAGTGTCGACGATGCCGAAGCGAAGCGCATTCTCGGCCAGACGATCGAGCGGGAATACCGGTTGCTCGACCTGTTGCGGCGGCCGATCACGACGTATTGGGCACTAATGAGCCTGAAGGATCGCGAAGGACGGTTCGTATCGCCATCGCCGGTTCTCGATGCGGGCATTGCCGAGCAGGTGGAAATCAACGTCAAGTACGCAGGCTACGTCGAGCGGCAGCGCGATGAGGTCAGGCGCATCAGCGGGCTGGAAGAAATGATCCTGCCGGGAGGCCTCGACTATCACTCGGTCCGCGGTCTGTCGTTCGAGGCGTGTCAGAAGCTGTCGACGCAGATGCCCGGCACGCTGGGCGAAGCCTCTCGAATCGCCGGTGTCACGCCGGCTACGATCTCACTGTTGCTGGTCCACCTGAAGCGAGGACTGGGCCGAGCGAACGACGCGGCGGTGCAAGTAGCCGCCACCTTCGATGCATGAATCGTGAGCGTCGCGTCATCGCAGCCCCAATCCACCGCCGATTTCCAGAAAATGCTGGCCGCGGGAATCGACACGATGGGCATCCGCGTGCCTCCATCCCAACAGGCGCAGCTGCTCCGGTTCCTGGAACTGCTCGCGAAATGGAATGGCGTCTACAACCTGACCGCGGTGCGCGATCCGCGCGACATGCTGGTCGTGCATTTGCTTGACTCGTTATCGATACTCGCGCTGGTCGACGAACTGCAGATGCGAAGCCTCGTCGATGTCGGCAGTGGAGCAGGGCTGCCCGCCATTCCGCTGGCCATCACACGACCTGCGATCGAGATCCACTCGATCGATGCGGTGAACAAGAAGATCGGTTTCCAATTGCAGGCGAAGGCGGATCTCGGTCTGCAGCGGCTGCATCCGCTGCACGCGAGAGTCGAAAGTTTCGTCCTGCCGCTCCCGCCATCGGCCATCGTGTCGCGGGCTTACACCGATCTCGCGAAAATGCTGGAGTCCATCGAGCATCTGGTCGATGCCTCGACCAGGGTGATCGCGATGAAAGGTGTCGAACCGACGGTCGAAATCGCAGCGATTCCCGCGTCGTGGGTAGTGCAGGAAATCCGCAAGCTCGAAGTCCCATCGCTCGGCGCGCAACGCTGCGCCGTCGTCCTGAAGCGCGCGTAGCTTCGCGCGTCAACCCCGAAAGCCGATGGCCAAGATCTTTGCAGTTGCGAACCAGAAGGGCGGCGTCGGCAAGACGACGACGACCGTGAACCTTGCCGCGGCGCTAGCCGCGCTGTCGAAGCGCGTGCTGCTGGTGGATCTCGACCCGCAGGGCAACGCGACGATGGGCTCGGGGATCGACAAGCGATCGCTGCCCGGTAGCGTCTACGAGTTGCTGCTCGGATTGAGCCCGTTGCCATCGGTCCTGCGGCGTTCGGAAACGGGTCGATACGACGTGATTCCGGCGAATCGCGAACTGGCCGGTGCAGAACTCGATCTGGTCGATCTGGACCATCGCGAGACCCGTCTCAAGGCGGCGATCGCACCGTACCTCGCCGACTATGACTTCGTACTGATCGACTGCCCACCCGCGCTGTCGCTGCTGACGCTCAACGGCCTGACCGCAGCGCACGGGGTAATCATCCCGATGCAGTGCGAGTACTACGCGCTCGAGGGCCTCTCAGACCTCGTCAACACCATCAAGCAGGTCCATCGCAACCTGAATGCCGAACTCGAGATCATCGGCCTGCTGCGCGTGATGTTCGATCCGCGCTCGACGCTGGCGAACCAGGTCTCCGCGCAACTCGAAACCCACTTCGGCGACAAGGTCTTCAAGACCCTGGTCCCGCGCAATATCCGCTTGGCCGAAGCGCCTTCCTACGGGATGCCGGGCGTCGTATTCGACAAGTCGAGCAAGGGTGCCCAGGCCTATGTCGCCTTCGCCGCGGAGATGGTCGAGCGCTTCGCGTCCGAAACTTCCGCATCACAGCCGCCCTTCACCCGCATCGCGCCGCAACCCATGATCGAGCCAACAGCATGAGCAAAAGAAAAGGCCTCGGCCGCGGACTCGAGACCCTGCTCGGTGCATCCCAGTCGGAGCAGGCGGCCGAGGCGGCTTCGCTGCCGCACGTGCTGCCGGTCGCGAACCTCGACGCGGGTCGCTACCAGCCGCGCACGCGGATGGACGAGGGGGCGCTGGCGGAGCTTGCCGAGTCGATCAAGGCACAGGGGGTCATGCAGCCGATCCTGGTCCGCTCGACCGGCGGAGGCCGCTACGAGATCATCGCCGGCGAGCGCCGCGTCCGCGCCGCCACCATCGCCGGCCTGAGCGAAATCCCGGTGCTGGTGCGGGACGTGCCGGACGAGTCGGCGGCCGCGATGGCGCTGATCGAGAACATCCAGCGCGAGGACCTGAACCCGCTGGAGGAGGCACAGGGCGTCCAGCGGCTGATCACCGAGTTCCATCTCACCCACGAGGACGCCGCGCGCGCCATCGGCCGCTCGCGCAGCGCGACGTCCAACCTGCTGCGCTTGATCAACCTGGCGAAGCCGGTACAGACGATGCTGATGGCGGGCGACATCGACATGGGACATGCGCGCGCCCTCCTGGCGGTCGATGCGGCGAATCAGATCATGCTGGCGAACCAGATCGTCGGCAAGCGCATGTCCGTGCGCGACGCAGAGCGTCTCGTCGCGAAGGTCGGCGCCGACTTCGCACTCGCGGCGTCCGGCAAGTCTCGCTCGTCGGCCGACGAGCGTCGCGATACCGATCTCGCGCGCCTCGAGACCGAGTTGTCCGACGCGCTCGCCACCAAGGTCGAGATCAAGCTGCGCGCCAAGGGCCGCGGCCAGGTCCTCATCGACTTCGCGAGCCTCGACCAGCTCGAGGGACTGATCGCCGCGATGCGCGGCAAAGGCGAATAGCGGCGCAGCGCGTCGACGCGAACTAGGCGTGGCGCTGGAGCTTGATGCGCGTGGTCCGCACGCCTTGCCGCGACTCGATGCGGATGTCCACCGTGCCGCCGTCTTCGACGGCATTGATCGCCTGTTCGATCGCCTCCAGCAGATACGGATCGGTCAGGCCTTCGGTGGATTCGGTGAAGCGCGACCCGTCCTCGGCGCTGTCGTCGTCCGATGGCAACTGCGCATCGATGATGTCCATGCCCTCGAAGCGGATGGCCGACGCATCCGATAGCAGTGCTTCTGCGGGCGGCTCGCCGTAAGCCTCGGTCCGCCGGACAGCGATCTCGTCGCCCGACGCGAGCACCTGCACCACGCGCATCCGGGACAGCAGGGTCAATTCGTTGACGGCCGACGTGTCGAGCTGACGCTCGGCCGCGACGATCAGGTCGCCGTGTTCGACGGTCAGCGGGACGATGCCGAGGCGCCGCGCGACGCTGGCAGGTACCGCAGTGATCGCCGCATCGGACACCGTGAAGTTGGCGAGCGAGACGAAGTGGTGGCCCATCTTCTTCGCGTGGATCTTGTTCAGCGTGTCGGCGTCGACGACGCCCATGTCGATCAGGATCTGACCGAGCGGCCGACCGCGGTTGGCGCGCTGTCGCGACAACGCGATCTGCAGCGCTTCCGGCTGGATCGCTCCGAGCTCGATCAGCGCTTCGCCGAGACGGAGGCTGGGCTTGCCGCGTTGGAGAGCGAGTGCTTGCTCCAGCTGATAAGATGTGATCAGACCTTCATCGATCAGGTAGTCGCCCAGCACCAGCTTGCGCATCTCCTGCTGCTTGTCGACGGCGGCCTGGAGCTGCTCCTCGCTGACGGCGTTTTCTTCGACCAGAACGCGGCCGATCGGATCGCCGGCCTGGAAATAGGCGATCGCCGCTTCGGGGATGAAGATGCGCTCGAGTTCGTCGCCCGGCCGTGCGAAGTACAGGAACAGGCCGATGCTGTTCCGCACGTAGCCCGACGTATCGCCCGACTCGATCTCCTGATCGTTGAACTCTACGTTGTAGACGTGGACCTGCGACGACGCCAGCGTCGCTCCCACGTTTCCCAGCACCGACACGTCGAGCGGCCGCGCACCGACGGAATCGAGCAGGCGCAGGCGCTTGAAGCGCGAATTGCGCACGACGATCTTCGACGGATACCGCGGATGATCCGCGTGCGGACGGAAGACAAGATGCTCGTCCCGGCCGGTGAAGCGCAGCAGCTCGCCGCGCTCGATCGTGCCGTCGTTGAATTCGATCTCGCATGCTTCTGCGGAAAGACCGTCCTTGGCGTCGAGGCGCAAGTGAGCGGGCTCCGGCCAGTGGATCGTCAGGGGTTCCGCAGCAGCAGGACGAGCTTCAGTCATGGGGGCGCAATCGAGAGGGCCGCGAGGGAAGCCGGGTAGTGGTCGAGGGGGAGCCGCGGCATGGGCCGTGACCGAAGGGACGAAAGCGTAGCGTGGAACCCGCGACCCAGCCATCGGACCATTCCCGACGCCGTTCGAGGGTTTTATTCAGATCTCCGCAGTGTGACGTAGCGCGCGTCGCCCCGGTTTGACGCGCAGGTGTTTAAAAAAGTATCATTCTGCCGCGTTGCGTTTGACGAATTGGGGCACCCTTCCGACGGCTGCCATCGCGCAGCAGACCAGCGGTAAAAAGCGGGCAGTCGATCCGCCGTGAGCGCGCAATGGTCAAGACAGTTCTACTGCAGGCAGTGATGACACTCGTCGTCGCTGTACTCGCGGCACTGTTCGGAGGAGTTCATGCAGCGCTATCCGCAGCTCTCGGCGGGCTCGCCTGCGTGATCCCGAATGCGTTGTTCGCGCTGCGGCTCTCGATCGAGACGCGAAGGCCCGGCGGCGCAACGGTGCACGGATTCTTCGTCGGCGAATTCGCGAAGCTTGCCGCGACTGTTGTGCTTCTGTTCATTGTTGCAAGCACCTATCGCGACCTGAACTGGCTGGCGCTCATCGTCGGTTTCATCGCGGTGCTTAAAAGTTATTTCCTGATTTTCCTGTTCGGGATCCGACGCGTCTGAGTCGGACCGATCGACACGACACTGCGAGCGACAAGCGTATGGCTAGCGAAAGCATGGCGACCGAGCATGCCCCATCGGCATCCGAATACATCGTCCACCATCTGACGCATCTTTCGTCGGCGCCGCAGAAGGGGATCATCGATATGTCGGTGATCAACATCGACACGCTGATCTGGTCGATCGGTATGGCCGTCTTCGCGTCGGCGTTGCTGATCTTCGCGGCGCGGCGCGCCACCTCCGGCGTTCCGGGTCGCTTCCAGGGCATGGTCGAGCAGATCGTCGAGATGGTCGAGGACCAGTCCAAGTCGATCGTCCACGGCGATCGCAGGTTCATCGCCCCACTGGCCCTGACGGTCTTCGTGTGGGTGCTGCTGATGAACTCGCTCGACTTCCTGCCGGTGGACCTGTTCCACAACGTGTTCGGGGCACTCGGCGTGGAACAATCGGTCGAATACTTCCGCATCGTTCCGACCGCGGACCTCAACGCCACCTTCGGCATCTCGCTCGGCGTGCTGATCCTGATGGTGTTCTACAACCTGAAGATCAAGGGCATCGGCGGCTGGACGAAAGAGCTGTTCACGGCGCCTTTCGGGACCAGCAAGAACCCGTTGTTCGCCGCGATTCTCGGCGTCTTCAACTTCGCGATGAACCTTATCGAGTTCATCGCCAAGACGGTGTCGCTCGCGATGCGGCTGTTCGGCAACATGTATGCGGGCGAACTGCTGTTCATGCTGATCGCGCTGATGGGCGCGGCGTGGACCGGCTGGAACGTCCAGTCGATCCTGCTCGGCGGCGCGCACATCCTCGCCGGTACCGGCTGGACGCTGTTCCACATCCTGATCGTGGTGTTGCAGGCGTTCATCTTCATGATGCTGACGCTGGTGTACATCGGCCAGGCTCACGAAGGCCACTGATCGTTTTCGCAGTCCCGTTTGATTCTTTAACACTCTTTATTCAAAACTGTCCGTAGAGGAATTGTCATGACGAATGTCGCAATGGTTGCATTGGCTTGTGGTCTGATCATCGGTCTGGGTGCCATCGGCGCCTGCATCGGCATCGGCATCATGGGTGGCAAGTACATCGAGGCATCGGCACGCCAGCCCGAGCTGATGAACACGCTGCAGACCAAGATGTTCCTGCTGGCCGGCCTGATCGACGCCGCATTCCTGATCGGTGTCGGTATCGCGATGTTGTTCGCGTTCGCCAACCCGTTCAAGTGATCGTCTCCCCGATCGATCTATCCCACCGCTTCACAGGACCAAAACCGTGAATCTGAACGCGACTTTCATCATTCAGACCATCGTGTTCCTCATCTTCGTATGGATCATGAGCCAGTATGTCTGGCCGCCGGTGATGCAGGCGCTCGATGACCGCGCGAAGAAGATCGCCGACGGACTGGCTTCGGCCGATCGTGCCAAGCTCGAGCTGAACGAGGCGCACAAGCGCGTCGACGCCGAGCTCTCCCAGTCGCGCAACGACAACCAAGTCCGCCTGGCCGAAGCCGAGAAGCAGGCGGCGCTGGTGATTGCCGACGCGCGCAAGACGGCCGAAGCCGAAAAGGCCCGCATTCTCGCCGAGGCCAAGGCCGAAGCCGACCAGGAAGTCCAGCGTGCCCGCGATGCACTGCGCGACCAGGTCGCGGCGCTCGCGGTGCAGGGCGCCGAGCAGATCCTGAAAAAGGAGATCGACCCGGCGCGTCATGCCGCGTTGCTCACCGAACTCAAGGCTCAGCTGTAAGCGACCATGGCCGAACTTTCCACCATTGCACGTCCGTACGCCGAGGCGCTGTTCCGCATCGCGTCCGAGGACACGAGTGCCGATGCGATGAACAGTTGGTCGTCGCTGGTCGGCAACATGGGCGTGATCGCATCGGATCCCGACATGCAGCGCGTGTTGAGCGATCCGCGCGTGACCGGTGACCAGGTCTACGGTGTGTTCGTCGGTGCGCTCGGTGGCGAACCCAAGGTCTTTGCGCAGAACTTCATTCGCACGCTGATCGACAACGATCGGCTCGGCGCCATGCCCGAGATCGCCACGCAGTTCGGTCTGCTCGTCGACGCGAAGCAGGGCAGCGCCGAGGCGAAGATCACCAGCGCCTTCCCGATGAGCGACGGCGATGTCGCCGACCTGGTCAAGGCGCTCGAAAAGAAATTCGCGATCAAGTTGAAGCCGGTGGTCGATGTCGATGAAGCCCTGATCGGCGGCGTGCGCGTCGTGGTCGGCGATCGCGTGCTCGACACGTCGGTCCGCTCGCGCCTCGATGCCATGAAGGCCGCGCTGATCGCCTGAAGCTGATGGTTCACCGGGGCTCGCTGCGCGAGCCCCGTACTTAAATCTCTGGAGCGTCATCCATGCATCTCAACCCTTCCGAAATCAGCGAGCTGATCAAGAGCCGCATCGAAGGCCTCGGCGCTTCGGCCGAAGTGCGCAATCAGGGCACCGTCGTGTCGGTGACCGACGGCATCGTCCGCATCCACGGCCTGTCCGACGCGATGCAGGGCGAGATGCTGGAGTTTTCCCCCGACTCGCAGGGCAATCCCACCTACGGCCTCGCGCTGAACCTCGAGCGCGACTCCGTCGGCTCGGTGATCCTGGGCGAGTACGAGCACATCTCCGAAGGCGAGACCGTCAAGACCACGGGCCGCATTCTCGAAGTGCCGGTCGGCCCCGAACTGATCGGCCGCGTCGTCAACGCGCTGGGCGCGCCGATCGACGGCAAGGGCCCGATCAACGCGAAGATGACCGACGTCATCGAGAAGGTCGCGCCGGGCGTGATCGCGCGTCAGTCGGTGTCGCAGCCGATGCAGACCGGGCTCAAGTCGATCGACGCGATGGTCCCGATCGGCCGCGGCCAGCGCGAACTGATCATCGGCGACCGCCAGACCGGCAAGACCGCGGTGGCGCTCGACACGATCATCAACCAGAGGGGCCAGGACTGCGTCTGCATCTACGTCGCGATCGGCCAGAAGGCGTCGTCGGTCAAGAATGTCGTGCGCGCGCTCGAGCTCAACGGCGCGATGGAGTACACCATCGTCGTCGCCGCCACCGCGTCCGAGTCTGCGGCCATGCAGTACGTGTCGGCCTACTCGGGCTGCACGATGGGCGAGTACTTCCGCGACCGCGGCCAGGACGCGCTGATCATCTATGACGACCTGTCGAAGCAGGCCGTCGCATATCGCCAGATCTCGCTGCTGCTGCGCCGTCCGCCGGGCCGCGAGGCGTATCCCGGCGACGTGTTCTATCTCCACTCGCGACTCCTCGAGCGCGCAGCGCGCGTCAACGCCGAATACGTCGAGGCCTTCACCAAGGGCGAGGTGAAGGGCAAGACGGGTTCGCTGACGGCGCTGCCGATCATCGAGACGCAGGCCGGCGACGTGTCCGCGTTCGTGCCGACCAACGTGATCTCGATCACCGACGGCCAGATCTTCCTGGAGACGTCGCTCTTCAATGCCGGTATCCGTCCCGCCATCAACGCCGGCATCTCGGTGTCGCGCGTCGGTGGAGCCGCGCAGACCAAGGTCATCAAGGGCCTGTCGGGCGGTATCCGGACCGACCTCGCGCAGTACCGCGAGCTTGCCGCGTTCGCGCAGTTCGC
>JBBRRW010000018.1:0-23062 GCA_038245975.1 Burkholderiales bacterium | reverse complement strand
CACCAGCGGAATCGCGATCACGTGGAAAGCGAAGAAGCGGTTCAGCGTCGCATCGGACACGACGTAGTCGCCGCGGATCCACAGCGACAGGTCCGGGCCGATGAACGGAATCGCCGAGAACAGGTTGACGATGACCTGCGCGCCCCAGAACGACATCTGTCCCCACGGCAGCAGGTACCCGAAGAAAGCTTCGGCCATCAGGCACAGGAAGATGCCGGTGCCGAAGATCCAGACCAGTTCACGCGGCTTGCGGTACGAGCCGTAGATCAGCCCGCGGACCATGTGCAGGTAGACCACGATGAAGAACATCGAGGCGCCGGTCGAGTGCATGTAGCGGATCAGCCAGCCCCACGGCACCTCGCGCATGATGTACTCGACGCTGGCGAACGCGACCGGCACGCCCGCCGCGTTGAGCGACGCGTCCGGCTTGTAGTGCATCACCAGGAAGATGCCCGTGACGATCTGGATCACGAGCACCAGCAGCGAGAACGCGCCGAAGAAGTACCAGAAGTTGAAATTCTTCGGCGCGTAGTACTCGGACAGGTGCGCCTTGAATGTCGAGGTCAGCGGGAAGCGGTTGTCGACCCAACCCAGGAGCCGCTCGCCAGCCGATGCGTCTGCCGGAACCTCAATCATCTTCGTGTTCGCCATGTATCTCTCCGCGCACTGCGTTTACGTCGTTCTGTTGCCGTTCAACACGCTCGAACCGGACGGAAGCCCGATCCGGACTACCGCCGGGATACTTCTCCGCAGGGCGCCAGGCGGACCGGTCCGAGACGCACATCGGTGCGCGCAGCCTCCGGTCATCGCGCGGCGGGGCCGCGAACTGTCGCCGCCCGCGCTCAGGCCTTCTTTTCGTCGCCGATCAGGATCCTGCTGTCAGTGATGTAGCTGTAAGGCGGCACGGCGAGGTTGTCCGGCGCCGGCTTGTTCTTGTACACGCGACCGGCCATGTCGAACGTGGAGCCATGGCATGGGCAGAGCCATCCGCCGGGCCAGTCGTCCGGAAGACTGGGCTGGGGACCCGGCGTGAATTTCGCGGTCGGCGAGCAACCGAGATGCGTGCAGACACCCACGGCCACCAGGTACTCCGGCTTGATCGACCGGTATTCGTTGCGCGTGTCGGCCATCGGGGTGTACTCCGACGGATTGCGCAGCGATTTCGGGTCCGCCAATTCGTCGTCGTGCTTCGGAAGTGCGGCGAGCATCTCCGCGCTGCGCCGAACCACCCAGACGGGTTTGCCACGCCACTCGAAGGTACGTTGTTCGCCGACAGCCATGCCGGAGATGTCGGCCTCGACGGGCGCGCCGGCGGCCCTCGCTTTTTCGGAAGGCTCGAAGCTGCCGACCAGCGGGGTGAGGGCCGCGAGGCCCGCGACGCCGCCGGCCGTGCAGCTGGCGATCAGCAGATTGCGACGCGTGCTATCGGGAGGCAACTCGGTGAAAGCGGCGCCGGAGGTAGGGGCGAGATGTTCTGCACTGGACATGGGATCGCCGAATCCGAAAAGGCTTCGGCCTTGTGTGACGTGGGGTAACCGCTCGACGTGCGACGGGAAGTGCAACCGGAGCCGAAGCGGATGGCACATCGCTTTGGGTCCCGAGTTTGACAGCGCGCGATTTTACCGGAATCGCGAGGCGAATCAAAGTTGGCCCTGCGGTAGCCGCTCCCCGAGCACGATCGCGGCCGCCAGAAAGGGCAAATACCCTAAAATGCGGCCTCCATACCAACGGGAGAAACGTCGATGAGCATGCTGCAGGATTTTCGCGATTTCGCGATCAAGGGCAACGTGGTCGATCTCGCGGTAGCGGTGATCATCGGCGGGGCCTTCGGCAAGATCGTGGACTCGATGGTCAAGGACCTGATCATGCCGGTGGTGGGCTGGGTCTTCGGTGGACTTGATTTCTCCAACTATTTCGTCCAGCTCGGCACGATGCGGGTGGACCAGATGGCCAAGATCGGCCACGGCGCACCGTACAGCTATAAGGAGTTGTCCGACGCCGGCGTTGCCGTGTGGGGCTACGGCAGCTTCATCACCGTGGCGATCAACTTCATCATCCTGGCGTTTATCATCTTATGGATGATCGATTTGATCAGAAGGGCGAAGCCCAAGCCCGACGCCGCCCCTCCGCCCCCGCCGCCCACCCCTGAAGACGTCCTGCTGCTGCGCGAGATCCGGGACTCGTTGAAGCGCGGCTGATCGCGGAACCCGTTCAAGCACTCCTCGAATGGCGGGCCAGGCCCGCCATTTTTTTTCCTCTTCGCTCACCATGCCACTCGTCGTTTCGCGTCGTTCGCATGCCATCGGTCGCCGACTCTGGCTGGTCTTCGCGCAGACCGTCACGGTCGCCGTCGCCCTCCTGTTCGTCGTGCAGACGCTGCGTCCCGAATGGCTGCAGGTCGAACGTCCCGTCGGCACCGTCACCATCAACGAGACCGCGGCGGTCGCGAGGACGGCGATGCCGGTCTTCAAGGGTTCGCGCCTCGAGTCCTTCAGCGACGCCGTCCGGCGCGCGGCACCGGCCGTGGTGAGCATCGACATCAACGGCGACAGCCGCGCCCTGCGCGACTCGTTCGCGGACGATCCCCGCCTGCGTCGACCGCCGAACCGTCGTTTCAACGACGGGCTGTCCGAACGCATGCTCGCGTCCGGCGTGATCGTCAGCAAGGACGGCTATCTGCTCACCAACCGCCACGTGATCGAAGGCGCCGAAGAGATCGTCGTCACGCTGTCGGATCAGCGCCACGCGCAGGCGACGGTCGTCGGCAGCGATGCGGAGACCGATCTCGCGGTGCTGCGCATCGATCTCAAGGATCTGCCGGTGATCACGCTCGGCCACATCGAGGAGGCGAACGTCGGCGATGTCGTGCTTGCCATCGGCAATCCGTTCGGCGTCGGGCAGACGGTGACGATGGGCATCATCAGCGCGCTCGGCCGCAACCATCTCAACCTGACCAACTTTGAGAACTACATCCAGACCGACGCGGCGATCAACCCGGGCAACTCGGGTGGCGCGCTGGTCAACGCGAGCGGCAACCTGATCGGCATCAACTCGGCGATCTTCACGAAGGCGTCCGGCGGATCGCTGGGCATCGGTTTCGCGGTGCCCGTGTCGACGGCCAAGGAAGTGCTCGAAGGCATCATCACCAGCGGCGAAGTGATCCGCGGCTACATCGGTGTCGAGCCGCAGGACATCTCGTCCGAAGGCGTGGAGGCGTTGACCTTCGGCCGCAGCAAGGGGGCCTTCATCTCGGGCGTCAATCGCGACGGACCGGCCGACCAGGCGGGTGTCAGGCCCGGCGACATCCTGGTCGCGGTCAACGATCACCCCATCGTCGACACGATCACGATGCTCGACACGATCGCGCGCCTGAAGCCCGGCAGCAACGCGCGCCTCAAGCTGTTCCGCAAGAAGGAAGAGCTGTCGCTGTCGGTCAAGGTGGCGATGCGTCCCAAGCCCGGCGCCAATCCGGAGAAGTGACGATGCACCTGCCTGCACTCGTGTCGTACCTGCAGGGACTGCGCGAGAACAACAACAAGCCCTGGTTCGTGATGAACAAGCCGGCCTACGACATCCTGCGTCCCGAGTTCATCGCGCTGGTCGGCGAGATCGTCCAGGGTCTGTCGAAGAAGGATCCGCTGATCGCGGACGTGAACGCCAAGAAGGCGCTGTTCCGCATCTATCGCGACATCCGCTTCTCGAACGACAAGACGCCGTACAAGAGCTATTTCTCCGCGTCGCTCGCCGAAGAAGGCGTGAAGAACTCGGGACCGATGTACTACCTGCGGATCGACGCGGACGGCCAGCTGCACCTGGGCGCGGGCTGCTACCTGCCGGAGCGCGAAACGCTCGCGCGTCTGCGACGCCACGTCGTCGACGACCACGCGAGCCTGCTGAAGCTGATGAAGGCGAAGCGCTTCGTGTCGACGTTCGGCGGGCTCGGCGAGGAAGACAAGCTCGCGCGACTCCCGAAAGGCTTCGATGCGGACATGCCCGGCATCGAACGCTTCGGTGAGCTGCTGCGGCTGAAGAGCTACATCGTGACGACCGACCTGGACCTCACGGCCAAGGTCCATGCGGACGCGGCCCGCAACCTGTCGGCCACGATCGTTGATCGCCTGGCGGCCGCCGTGCCGCTCAACGACTGGCTGCGCGGCGCGCGCAACGCCTGACAGACGCTAGCAGGCTGTTGAAAAGCTACTGCGGCGATCATCTGCGGTGTTGCGCGGTGCTCGGAATCCTCATGTACTGAAGTACATTCCGGTTCCTCCGCTCCGTGCGCCTTGCAGCGGACCGTCCTCGCTGCGCTTTTCAATAGCCTCCTAAGTCGGCGCGACGCCTTCCGAGCGCCTTTCACCGACGCGCACGAAGCGCGCGACCAGCAGTCCGGCCTCGTACAGGATCACGAGCGGCACCGCGAGCAGCAGCATCGAGCCGGGATCGGGCGGCGTGATGATCGCGGCGATCACGAACGACGCGACGATCACGTACGGCCGGATGCTGCGCAGCGTCGCCACGGTCACGATTCCGAAGCGGACCAGCACGACGACGACGATCGGCACCTCGAAGGTCACCCCGAACGCGAGGAACATCGTCATCACGAAGCCGAAGTAGGCGTCGATGTCCGGCGCCACCAGCACCGACTTCGGCGCGAACTCGTTGATCACGCGGAACACCGTGCCGAACACGAAGAAGTAGCAGAAGGCCACGCCGACCAGGAACAGGATGAAGCTCGACGAGATGATCGGCATCGCGAGCTTCTTCTCGTGCGCATACAGGCCCGGCGCGACGAACGCCCACATCTGATAGAGCACGATCGGCAGCGCGAGGATGAACGCGACCAGCAGCGTGACCTTGACCGGCACCAGGAACGGCGTGATGACGCCGGTCGCGATCATTTTCGTGCCCTCGGGCAGCGCATTGAGCATCGGCATCGCCATAATGTCGTAGATGTGCGACGCGAACGGCACGAGGCCGACGAACAGCACGACGATCGCGGCGGCGGCCTTGACCAGCCGTGAACGCAGCTCGACCAGATGCGAGATGAAGGAGTCGCCTTCTTCGGCGCCGGGACCCGGCAGCTTGGGGGTGGCCATGGAATTGGACGCTCAGCGCAAGCGATAGCGGGCGACGCGCGCGGCGCCCGACTGCACGCGGGTGCGCTTGCGATTGGCGGTCCTGAACCACATCGGCGTCGCGCTCTGCCGCTGCGCCACGTTGCGCCGCCATTTTTCGCGGCGGGCCGGCGGCATCGGTACGCGAGCGGGCGTCGCCGACAGCGGCATCATCTGCGCGGACGCGTCCATCGGCGAGGTCTCGAACGCGGCGTTGAGATCGGTCTCGGTCTGACGCAGGCTGCCGTGGACCGACGACTCGAACGAACTGGCGGCCTGCTGCACGTGATCGCGGACGGCGCGTAGCTCGTCGATCTGCATCTCCCGATTGACCTCGGCCTTGACGTCGGCGAGGTAGCGCTGGGCGCGGCCGAGCAGCGTGCCGACGGTGCGCGCGACCTTGGGCAGGCGCTCCGGACCGATCACGACCAGCGCGACCACGCCGATCACGGCCAGCTTGGAAAGCCCTAGATCGAACACGGCTTCACCGACAGGGTACGCCGCACGCCGGCCGGACCGACCACGACGAGGAACCGCTCATTCGACGTGCCGCGGCCCTCGAAGGCGTGCCGCGGGTTCAGATCTTGGTCCTGTCCCGGGCCTCGACGTCGATGGTCGTGCGATCGGCCACCTTCGGCGCTTCGCCGGGCGTCTCGGATCCGTCCTTCATGCCGGCCTTGAACCCCTTGACCGCGCCACCGAGGTCTTCGCCCATGTTGCGCAGCTTCTTCGTGCCGAAGATCAGCAACACGACGACGAGAACGATCAACCAGTGCCAGATGCTCAAACCACCCATTTCTATCTCCTGATGCGCGTGCGCGCATTCCGGCGAGGGGACGGTGCCGCACCCGCCTCGAACTCAATACCGACTAACGCGGCTGCCACGGCTTGGGACCACCGAGGATATGAAGGTGCAGATGATAGACCTCCTGTCCGCCGCCCCGTCCGGTGTTGAACACCGTCTTGAAGCCGTTCGTGCCGTCGGGACCGTCGTAGCCCACGCCCTGCTCGCGCGCGATCCGCGGCGCGAGGCCTACCATTCTACCCAACAGCACGGCGTGGCTGCCTTCGCAGTCGGCGAGCGAATCGAGATGCAGCTTCGGAATGACCAGCACGTGCACCGGCGCAGCCGGATGGATGTCGTGGAAGGCGAGGAAGTCGTCGTCCTCGTAGGCCTTGCGGGACGGGATCTGTCCCGCGACGATCTTGCAGAAGAGGCACTGGTCGTTCATGGCGTGGGTTCGTGGCGGATTTCCTGCTGGCGCCGGTCGTCCTTGCGCGCAGCGTGTTCGTCGAGTCCGGAGAGTCCTTCGCGTCGCGCGAGTTCGTCGAGCACGTCGGACGGAGAGAGATCGTATTGGGCCAGCATGACCAGGCAGTGGAACCACAGGTCCGCGGTCTCGGCGACGATGCGCGCGCGATCGCCGTCCTTGGCGGCCATCACCGTCTCGGTCGCTTCCTCACCGATCTTCTTGAGCACGGCGTCGGGTCCGCGCGACAGCAGCCGCGCGACGTACGACGACGCGGGATCGGCGCCGCGGCGCGACTCGACCACGCCGGCCAGCCGCGCCAGCACGTCGTCGCCCGTCATGCCGGCTCCGTGTGCGCGTGGTCGAGCGGCGTGGCGACCTCGACCCAGCCCGTCGCATCTCCTGCGCGTTCCAGCGTGCGATAGAAGCAGCTGTGGCGGCCGGTATGGCACGCGACGCGGCCCGCCTGCCCGACCTTCAGCAGGATGGCGTCACCGTCGCAGTCGAGGCGGATGTCGTGGACCTTCTGGAAGTGGCCCGACGTGTCGCCCTTGTGCCAGAGCTGCTGGCGCGACCGGCTCCAGTACACGGCTTCGCCGCGCGACAGGGTCCCGGCCAGCGCCTCGCGGTTCATCCACGCGAGCATCAGCACGTCGCCGCTGTCGACCTCCTGTGCGATGACGGCGACGAGGCCGTCGTCGTTCCACGCGACGTCGTCGAGCCAGTCGGGGATGGTGCTGGTCGTATCGATGGTCATGGGCAGTCAGTCACGGCGAATGAATCAGGACAGGCGCATCGGGATGCCGCGCTCGGCCATGTAGCGCTTGGCCTCGCCGATCGTGAACGTGCCGTAGTGGAAGATGCTGGCGGCCAGCACCGCGTCGGCGTGGCCGTCGATGACGCCGTCGGCTAGGTCAGCCAGCGAGCCTACCCCACCGGACGCGATGACGGGAACCGGCACCGCGTCGGACACGGCGCGGGTCAGCGCCAGGTCGAAGCCACCCTGCGTGCCGTCGCGATCCATGCTGGTCAGCAGGATCTCGCCGGCGCCGAGCGCAGCCACTTCCTGTGCCCACGCGACCACGTCGCGTCCGGTGGCCTGCCGCCCGCCGTGCGTGTAGACCTGCCAGCCACCGGCAGGATCTTTCTTGGCGTCGATGGCGACGACGATGCACTGCGAGCCGTAGTAGCTGGCGGCCTCCGCGACCAGTGCGGGGTTCGCGACCGCACTCGAGTTGATGCTGATCTTGTCGGCGCCGGCGTTCAGCAGCCGGCGCACGTCGGCGACCGAGCGCACGCCGCCGCCCACAGTCAGCGGGATGAAGACCTGCGACGCGACCGCCTCGATCATCTCGAGAATCAGATCGCGATCGTCCGACGTCGCGGTGATGTCGAGGAACGTGATCTCGTCGGCGCCGGCCTCGTCGTAGCGGCGCGCGACCTCGACCGGGTCGCCGGCATCGCGCAGCGACACGAAGTTCACGCCCTTGACCACGCGGCCGGCATGCACGTCGAGACAGGGGATGACGCGTTTGGCGAGCATGATGCGATGGTGAAAGGAAGGATGTCATCCCGGCGCAGGCCGGGATGACAACAACGAATCAGACGCTTTCCAGCCCGTCCGCCTTCTCTTGCGCGAGCTTGAAGTCGAGGTCGCCGGAATAGATGGCGCGGCCGCAGATGACGCCCTCGATGCCTTCGTCCTCGATCGCGGAAAGCGCTTCGATGTCCGCCATCTTCGCCAGCCCGCCGCTGGCGATGACGGGCACCGAGACGCTCTGCGCGAGCTTCAGCGTGGCTTCGATGTTGATGCCCGACAGCATGCCGTCGCGACCGATGTCGGTGTAGATGATGGCTTCGACGCCGTAGCCCTCGAACTTCTTGGCGAGGTCGATGACCTCGTGGCCGGTCAGCTTCGACCAGCCGTCGGTGGCGACCTTGCCGTCGCGCGCATCGAGCCCGACGATGATCTGCCCCGGGAACGCGCCGCAGGCGTCGTGCAGGAAGCCGGGATTCTTGACCGCGGCGGTGCCAATGATCACGTAGGCGATGCCGTCGTCGAGATAGCGTTCGATCGTGTCTAGGTCGCGGATGCCGCCGCCGAGCTGGACCGGAATGGTGCCGCCCACCGCCTCGACGATGGCCTTGACCGCCGATTCGTTCTTCGGCCGCCCGGCCACCGCGCCGTTCAGGTCGACCAGATGCAGGCGTCGCGCGCCCTGCGCGACCCAATGGCGTGCCATGGCCGCCGGGTCATCGGAGAACACGGTCGCGTTGTTCATGTCGCCCTGCTTCAGACGAACGCAGTGGCCGTCCTTCAGATCGATCGCGGGAATCAGCAGCATGGGAGGCGACGCATGGAAGTGGAGCCGAAGCGGGCTCGATCGCGCGGGGCGCGAACGCCTCCCGCGGTGGTGGCGGAAGACATCACGGACTTACGGATTCCATGCGACGAAGTTCCGATAAAGCGCCAGGCCGGCTGCGGCGCTCTTTTCCGGGTGGAATTGGGTGGCGAAAATATTATCCCGGGCAATCGCCGCGGTAAAGGGCAGACCGTAGACGCTGGTTCCGGCGCGCTCCGCGTCGTCGTCGAGACGGACATGGTAACTGTGCACGAAATAGAACCAGCTTTCGTCGGCGATCCCCGCCCACATCGGATGCGCTGCCCGGCCGTCGTCGGCCTGGCGCACGCGGTTCCATCCCATGTGCGGCACCTTTAGCGGACGCGCGTGCGCACCGGCGGCGCCGGCCAGCGGATCGAAGCGGATGCAATGCCCCGCGATCAGGCCCAGACCGCGGGTCGGGGCGTCGCCGGCGCTCTCGTCGCTGGCATCGACCAGCATCTGCTCGCCGACGCACACGCCGAGCAGCGGCTTGGTCTTGGCACAATGCATCAGCGTATCGATCAGGCCGGTGTCCCTCAGGTGGCGCATGCAGTCGGGCATCGCGCCCTGCCCCGGCAGCACGACGCGATCAGCGGCCCGCAGGTCGGCCGCGCTGGCCGAGATGCGGACTTCCGCCTCGGGCGCCGCATGACGCAGGGCCTGCGCGACGCTGCGGACGTTGCCCATGCCGTAGTCGACGATGACGATGGAAGACATGTGAGCGGCACTGCGGCGCGAGACACGTCGCGCGCGAGCCTTCTTCAGTCGGTCAGAGACTGCCCTTGGTACTTGGAACGATGTCCGCCATCCGCGCGTCGCGCTCGGCGGCCATCCGCAACGCGCGGCCGAAGGCCTTGAACACCGTCTCGCACTGGTGGTGCGCGTTGTCGCCACGCAGGTTGTCGACATGCAGCGTGACCTGCGCGTGGTTGACGAAGCCCTGAAAGAATTCATGCACCAGGTCGACGTCGAAGCTGCCGATCATCGCGCGCGTGAACGGCACGTGCCACACGAGTTCGGGACGCCCGGAGAAATCGATCACCACGCGCGACAGCGCCTCGTCGAGCGGCACGTAGGCATGGCCGTAGCGGCGGATGCCCTTCTTGTCGCCGACCGCGCGCGCGACCGCCTGGCCGAGCGTGATGCCGATGTCCTCGACGGTGTGATGCGCGTCGATGTGCAGGTCGCCGTGCGCCTCGATGTCGAGGTCCACGAGGCCGTGGCGCGCGATCTGGTCGAGCATGTGGTCGAGGAACGCGACCCCGGTGGCGAGCCTGGCGTGGCCGCTGCCGTCGAGGTCGACGCTGACCGCGATCCGGGTCTCGGCCGTGTCGCGCTGGACGCTGGCCCGACGCGCGAGGATTCCGGGTTCGAGGGCGGCATTCATGGAGCGACGTTCATTGCGGGAGGACTTCGTGAAGGGACGAGGCGAGCGCTGCGAGGAACGTCGCGTTCTCGTCGGGGATGGAAACCGTAACACGCAGGGCATTCGCGCACAATGGATGCGCTTTCGACAGGTTCTTGATCAGCACGCGGCGGCGCCTGAGCGCATCGAACACGCGCGTCGCGGCCGTGGCATCGGCGCTGTCGATCCGGAACAGGATGAAGTTCGCCTGCGAGTCGAACGGAGTGACGCCGGCGAGTGCCTGCAGCGCGGCCATCAGGCGCCCGCGCTGCTCGCGCAGGATCGCGGCCTGCGCGTCCAGCACGTCGGCATGCTCGAGCGCGAACTGCGCGGCGCACTGCGTGAGCGCGTTGACGTTGTACGGCGGGCGGACCTTGTCGATCGGCTCCAGCCACGTCGGCGCGCCGCACAGGTAACCGAGGCGCACGCCGGCCAGGCCGCTCTTGCTGACGGTGCGCAGCACCAGCAGGTTGTCGTGACGCGGCAGGTCGGCCATGAAGCTGTCCGACGCGAACGCGTTGTAGGCCTCGTCGACGATGACCAGCGTGTCGGTCCAGCGCGCCGTATCGAGTACCACCTCGATATCGGCGCGATCGAACAGGTTGCCGGTGGGATTGTTGGGATAGGCGATGAACGCGACCGCGGGGCGATGGCTGCGCAGCGCGGCGATCGTGGCGGCCAGGTCGAGCGAGAAATCGTCGCGCAGCGGCACCATCACGGGCTTGAGACGCGCGAGACGCGCAGAGATCTCGAACATCGCGAAGGCCGGCGCCAGCGACAGCACCGACGCGCCGTCGCGGGCGACCGCCATACAGACCAGCGCGATCAGTTCGTCGGAGCCGTTACCGAGCAGCACGTCGCAACCGCCCGGTACCTGCATGACACGCCGGATCGTGGCGCGCAGCGCATCAGCGCGCGGCGCCGGATAGCGGTTCATCGGGACGGCCGCGAGCCGTTGCGCCAGCGCTTTGCGCAGGTCGTGGGGCAGGCCGAACGGATTCTCCATCGCATCGAGCTTCACGAGGCCCGTCGCATCGGGGACCGCGTAGGCCTGCATCGCCTGCACGTCGTCGCGGATCACGCGCGCCATCAGCGACGCGGCGTCGCGCGGCGGGTCGGCCGGTACCGGCTGCGCGCTCATGGCGTTCCGCGCTCGAGCCGGAGTTCCGCCGATCGCGCGTGCGCGGTCAGTCCCTCGCCGTGCGCGAGCGTCGATGCCAGCCGGCCGAGCGTCTGCGCACCGGCACGACTGACCTCGATCAGCGACGAGCGCTTCTGGAAGTCGTAGACCCCGAGCGGCGACGAGAAGCGCGCGGTGCGCGCGGTGGGCAGCACGTGGTTGGGTCCGGCGCAGTAGTCGCCTAGGGATTCGGACGAATGGATGCCCATGAAGATCGCGCCGGCATGGCGGATCTTCGGCAGCAGCGCGTGCGGATCGGCGACCGACAGTTCGAGGTGTTCCGGTGCGATGCGGTTGACGATCGCGCACGCCTCGTCGAGGTCGCGCACGCGGATCAGCGCGCAGCGGTCGCGCAGCGACGCCGTGACGATCGCGACACGCGGCAGCGACGGCAGCAGCCTGTCGATGCTGGCCGCGACCGCATCGAGGTAGGCCGCGTCGGGGCACAACAGGATGGCCTGCGCGACCTCGTCGTGCTCGGCCTGCGAGAACAAGTCCATCGCGACCCAGTCGGCCGGGGCGCTGCCGTCGGCGACCACGAGGATCTCGGACGGACCCGCGATCATGTCGATGCCGACCGTGCCGAACACGCGGCGCTTGGCGGCCGCGACGTAGGCGTTGCCCGGTCCGACGATCTTGTCGACCGCAGGGATGGTGGCGGTGCCGTAGGCCAGCGCCGCGACGGCCTGGGCGCCGCCGATCGTGAACACGCGATCGACACCGCTGATGGCCGCGGCCGCCAGCACCATCGCGTTGCGCCTGCCGTCGGGCGTGGGCGTGACCATGACGACCTCGGGCACGCCGGCGACCTTGGCGGGAATGGCGTTCATCAGCACCGACGACGGATAGGCCGCGAGGCCGCCCGGCACGTACAGGCCGACGCGGTCGAGCGCCGTGATGCGCTGTCCGAGCCGCGTGCCGTCGGCTTCCTCGAACGACCACGACTCGCTGCGCTGGCGCTCGTGGAAGCTGCGGATGCGGGCGGCCGCCTGTTCGAGCGCGTCGCGCTGCTCGGCAGGCAGCGACGCGCGCGCCGCATCGATGTCGGCGCGCGCCACTTCGAGCGCGGCGGCCGACACGACCGCGACGCGATCGAAGCGCGCCGTGTACTCGATCAGCGCCGCGTCGCCGCGCTTGCGGACGTCTGCGAGGATGGCGGCCGCGGCCTGGTCGACCGCCGAGTCGTCGTCGGTGTCGAAGCGCAGCAGCGACGCGAGTTCGGCCTCGAAATTGCTCGCCGACGTATCGAGCCTGCGGACCGGATCATTCATGGCTTCTTCGCCTGCCGCGCGACGACCGCACGTTCGAGTGCCACGAGCAGTGGCGCGATGGTCTCGCGCTTGAGCTTCATCGCGGCCTGGTTGACGATCAGCCGCGACGAGATCGGCAGGATCGTCTCGACCTCGACCAGGTCGTTGGCGGCCAGCGTCGCGCCCGACGACACCAGGTCGACGATGGCGTCGGCCAAGCCGACCAGCGGCCCGAGTTCCATCGAGCCGTACAGCTTGATCAGGTCGACGTGCACGCCCTTCATGTCGAAGTGTTCGCGCGCCGTGCGCACGTACTTGGTCGCGATCGACAGGCGGGCACCCTGGCGCACCGCGTATTCGTAGTCGAAGCCGCGCGGCGCCGCGACCGACATGCGGCAGCGGGCGATGCCCAGGTCGAGCGGCTGGTACACGCCGCCGTTGTTCACGCCGTCGCCGTGTTCGAGCAGCACGTCCTTGCCCGCGACCCCGAGGTCCGCGGCGCCGTACTCGACGTAGGTCGGCACATCGGACGCCCGCACGATGATGATGCGCAGGTCGGGGTTGGACGTGGACAGGATCAGTTTGCGCGAGGTCTCCGGGTCCTCGGAGACGACGATGCCGGCCGCGGCCAGCAGCGGCAGCGTCTCGCCGATGATGCGGCCCTTGGACAGGGCCAAGGTCAGCATGGCCGGCTCATTCCGCGACCCGGCGGATGGTCGCTCCCAGCGCCGTCAGCTTGGCCTCCATCGCCTGATAGCCGCGGTCGAGGTGGTAGATGCGGTCGATGGTGGTCTCGCCTTCGGCGACCAGCGCGGCGATGACCAGCCCGGCCGATGCGCGCAGGTCGGTGGCCATCACCGACGCGCCCGACAGCCGCGGCACGCCCTTGACGATCGCGGTGTTGCCTTCGATCTCGATCGACGCGCCGAGGCGGCTCAGCTCCTGCACGTGCATGAAGCGATTCTCGAAGATCGTCTCGGTCACGCGGTTGGTGCCTTCGGCGATGCAGTCGAGCGCCATGAACTGCGCCTGCATGTCGGTGGGGAACGCCGGGTATTCGGAGGTGCGGACGTTGGCGCCGACCAGCGCGTGGCCGTTGGCGCGCACGCGGATCGAGTCGACGTCGCATTCGAGCGCGACACCCGCCTCGCGCAGCTTGTCGAGGACGGCGTCGAGCGTGCGCGGACGCGCACCCCGCACGACGACCTCGCCGCCGTGACGCGACACCGTGGCCGCGGCCGCGCAGAGGAAGGTGCCGGTCTCGATGCGGTCGGGCATCACGGCATGCTGCGCGCCGTGCAGCCGCTCGACGCCTTCGATCGTGATGCGGTCGGTGCCGGCGCCGGTGATGCGCGCGCCCATCGCGATCAGCGCCTCGGCGAGGTCGACGATCTCGGGCTCGCGTGCGGCGTTCTCGATCAGGGTCGTGCCGTCCGCGAGCGTCGCGGCCATCATCAGGTTCTCGGTGCCGGTCACGGTGACCATGTCGGTGACGATGCGCGCGCCGTGCAGTCGTCCGCCGGCGCGCCCGGTGCGCGCGAGCAGGTAGCCCTGTTCCACCGTGATCGTGGCGCCCATCGCCTGCAGGCCCTTGATGTGCTGGTCGACCGGCCGCTGGCCGATCGCGCAGCCGCCCGGCAGCGACACGCGCGCCTCGCCGAAGCGGGCCAGCATCGGGCCCAGCACCAGGATCGATGCGCGCATCGTCTTGACGAGATCGTAGGCCGCCTCGAGCGCCGTGATCGCATCGGCTTGCAGCGTGACCCGCTCGTCGCCGCGCACGGCCCGCGTGCCCATGCGCTCGAGCAGCCGCAGCATCGTGCCCACATCGCGCAGCGTGGGCAGGTTGGAAATCTCCAGCGGGTCTGCGGTCAGCAGGCTCGCCGCGAGGATCGGCAGTGCCGCGTTCTTCGCGCCCGAGATGCCGACCACGCCGTCGAGGCGCTGGCCGCCGGCGATGACGAGCTTATCCACGCGCGCCTCGCGCCGCGTCGGCGGTCCGCTCTTCGGGCGTCAGGGTCTTGAACGACAGCGCGTGGATGGCTTCGCGCATGTGGTCGCCGAGCGCGGCGTAGATCAACTGGTGCCGCGCGACGCGCGACTTGCCTTCGAACGCGGCCGCGACGATGGTCGCCTCGAAGTGCGCGCCGTCGTCGCCGCGCACGTCGATCTCGGTGCAATCGATGCGGTCGGCGATCAGGTCGCGGATCTGTTCCTTGGTCATCATGGCGAGGCGGTCCTGCAGGGATGGATCGTGAATCGGGGTTTCAGGGCGAGGTGCGGTGCGGGGGTCGTCATCACCCGCTGCAATGCGACCGTCGACCGGTCAATGTCGCGTCTTGTAGCCGCTCGCGAGCAGGCGCAGCGCGCTGGCGACCAGCACGACGCAGGTCGTTCCGACGATCGCCAGGCTGATCCACGGCGACACGTCGGAGACGCCGAAGAAGCCGTAGCGGAAACCGTCGATCATGTAGAAGAACGGGTTGACGCGTGAGACGCCCTGCCAGAACGGCGGCAGCGAGTGGACCGAATAGAACACGCCCGACAGGAAGGTCGCCGGCATGATCAGGAAGTTCTGGAACGCGGCGACCTGGTCGAACTTCTCGGCGACCACGCCGGCGATCAGCCCGAGCGTGCCGAGCACCGCGGTGGCCAGCAGGCCGAACACGACGATCCACCACGGCGCGGCGAAGTCCGGGACCGCGAACCACAGCGTCACCACCAGCACGCCGGCGCCGACGACCAGGCCGCGGACCATCGACGCCAGCACATACGCGGAGAACACCTCGCGATGCGACAGCGGCGTCAGCAGCACGAACACCAGGTTGCCGCTGATCTTGGACTGGATCAGCGACGACGTACTGTTCGCGAAGGCGTTCTGCAGCATCGACATCATCACGAGGCCGGGGATCAGGAAGGCCGTGTACGACACGTGGCCGTAGACCTTCACGTGGTCTTCGAGCACGTGCGAGAAGATCATCAGGTAGAGCACGGCCGTCAGGATCGGTGCGCCAACGGTCTGGTAGCCGACCTTCCAGAAGCGCAGCGACTCCTTGTAGAACAACGTGCGGAAGCCCGTCATCGAGCCCAGCAACGCGCCGTGCGGCACGCGCACCGCGGCCATGTCCAGCTCGACGGGCAAGAAGTTGGAGGGCGCGTTCATCGGCAAGCCTCAGTGGACAACGGCGGGCTGCGTGCCCCGCGCGCCGTTCATGATCTGCACGAAGACGTCTTCCAGGTCCACGCGCTCGATCGCGACCTGGTCAACGACGGCACCCGACACGCGGCAGGCCTGGAGGATGGACTCGACGTCGCCGGCCGCAGCCAGCCGCAGCGCGACCCGGTCGGCGGTCAACGCGGTCTCGGGCTCGACGGCCCGGTCGATCAGGCCCGGCGGCAGCCGGCCCTGCGCGAAACGCAGGACCAGCTGCGCCGCGTCGAAGCGCGCCAGCAGTGCGGCCGTGGACTCGAGCGCGACCACCTGCCCCTGCTTGAGCATCGCGATACGCTTGCATAGCGCCTGCGCTTCCTCGAGATAGTGGGTGGTCAGCACGATCGTGTGGCCTTCGCGGTTCAACCGCGCCACGAAGCGCCACAGCGTCTGGCGCAGCTCGACGTCGACGCCGGCGGTGGGCTCGTCGAGCACGATCACCGGCGGCTTGTGGACCAGCGCCTGGGCCACCAGCACGCGGCGCTTCATGCCGCCCGACAGCGCCCGCATGTTGACGTCGCCCTTCGAGGTCAGGTCGAGGTTGTGCATGATCTCGTCGATCCACGCATCGTTCTTCGACAGCCCGAAGTAGCCGGACTGGATGCGCAGCGTCTCGCGGACCGTGAAGAAGGGATCGAACACCAGTTCCTGCGGCACGACGCCGAGCAGGCGCCGGCTGTCGCGATAGTCGGTCACCACGTCGCGGCCGAGCACGCGGGCCGACCCGCCATCGGCGCGCGTCAGGCCGCCGATGATCGAGATCAGCGTGGTCTTGCCGGCGCCGTTCGGACCCAGCAGGCCGAAGAAGTCGCCCTGCTCGATCGAGAAGCTGACGCCCGCGAGGGCATGCAGCGCGCCGTAGCGCTTCTGCACGTTGTCGATCTGGATGGCGGCCGGCATGGGATGGTGGGACGGGCGTACAGGGCACCGAGCGTGCCGACGCCGCAAAAGGAATGACACGATTATAGGCCGCTCATTGCAGGCCGCTCATCGAGCGCGGGGCTTGGCGCCGCGGCCGCCCCGAGCGACGTCCTGGTGTCCCGTCTCGCTAGGCCGCCAGTGGCAGCAGATCGTCGATGCCGTACAGCTTCGCAAGACTCTGCATCGAAGGCGGCATGCCGCCGACGTGCAGGGTCTTGCCGGAAACCTGCGCGTAACGGACCGCCTCGATGACCACGGCGAGTGCGGACGAATCGGAGTGCGCGAGCGCCTCCAGCCCGACCGCCGTCTCGCCGCCGTCGATCGCCCGGCGCAGGTCGGCCAGGGTCTTCGACGCGTTGTCCATCGTGATGGCGGCCGGGACGGAGTACACGGCGATCAGCGCTTGCGCCCTGTTCCGCTGGCAAGTGCCTTGTTTTTCTCGGTCAGCGTCTTGATCAGGCCGTCGATCCCGCCCTTCGAGACTTCCTGCTGAAACGTGTTGCGATAGTTCTCCACCAGCCACACGCCCAGGACGTTGACGTCGACGATCTTCCACTCGGCACCAAACTTCTCGACGCGGTAATTGAGCAGGATCGGCTCGCCGCCGCGCGGATTGACGATACGCGTATCGACCTGGACGACCGAGTCGGCCGAGTCGGCACGGAACGGCCGGTACTCGACTTTCTGGTCGCTGACGTCCTGCAGCGCGCCCGAATACGTGTAGACCAGGAGCTGGCGGAACTGCTCGGTGATCTCCTTCTGCTGCTCGGGTGAGGCCTGCGACCAATTACGGCCGACCGCAGACGCGGCCATCTTCGGGAAATTGACGTACGGCAGGACCTTGCTCTCGACCAGCGCTTGGATCTTCGAGATGTTGCCCGCCTTGATGTCCGCATCGGCCTTGACGGTCGACAGGACGTCCTCGGTCACCTTCCTGACGAGGGCGTCGGGCGCAATCGACTGCGCGAACGTCTGAGCGCCGACCGTCATCGCGACCATCGCGACGACCCCGAGGAATGCACCACGCCATCTGTTCAAGTCCAGGATCGGGCTCGTCATCAACTTCTCCATGAATTTTTTGAGTCGTTATCGACCATCAGTCGATTCGATGCCGCTCGGCACGCCGCTTTCCCCTGCGCCGCGCGGCACCGAACGCATCACGCGACAGGCCGGTGGCTGCTGCATTAACCGATGCGCGCCCTGTTCGGATGACACGCCGGCGCGACCGCCGACGCGACCGGCCGCCGCGCGTCACGTTCGGTGACTACTTCGGCAACGGGCCGCCAGTCGTCGGCTGCGTGGCGAAGCCGTCCTGCATGCCGCTGGACGGCGGCGACTTACCGTCGAGAATCTGGCTGCGGCGGCGCGAGAGATAGGCATCGCGGACGAACACGTACGGGTCGAGCGCCGCGTTGTCGATGAAGTTGGTCGTGTCGAGCGCCTGCGCCCGCTTGTCGATCAGCCGCACGCCGTACGAGCTGTTGCGCACCGGAACGTCACCGATGTAGCCCGTCGGGTTGGTGTACGAATCGACGATGATGGCCGCGCCGTCTCGCACCGTGCTCGGGCCGAACAACGGCAGGACGATGTACGGACCCGACGGCACGCCCCACACGCCGAGCGTCTGGCCGAAGTCCTCGTTGTGCTTCTCGAATCCCCACTTGGTGGCGATGTCGAAGCAGCCGAGGATGCCGACGGTGGTGTTGACGCCCACGCGACAGACGTCGGAGCCGCCGTCGCGGATCTTGCCCTGCAGGAAGTTGTTCAGCGAGGTCGGCACGTCGGAGATGTTGCCGAAAACGTTCGATACGCACGAACGGACCTGGACCGGCAGCACGGCCTCGTAGCCCTGCGCGAGCGGCTTGAAGACGGCGCGGTCGACCTTGTCGTTGACCGTGTAGACCACGCGGTTGACCGGCTCGAACGGGTCCATCTGCGCGCCGAAGCTCTTGGCCGAGTCGACGGCGGAGCGCGTCGTCGCGCAACCCGTCATCAGGCCGGTCGCGACGACCAGGGTCGCCATCAGGACGCGACGGGTCCATTGCAAGGGAGAGGCTTGATTCCGGCCGGCGTTCATTTCTGGTCCTTTGAATTGCCTTCGGCTGCCTTGTTGAAGAGAAACTGACTGATCAGGTTCTCCAGCACCACGGCCGACTGGGTATTCGTGATTCGATCGTTGTTGGCGAGCATGTCCTGGTCACCTCCTGCTTCCAGGCCGAGGTATTGTTCACCCAGCAGACCGGAGGTCAGTATTTTGGCAGAAGAATCTTTCGGAAACTTGTACTGCGTTTCCAGATCGATGTCCGCCACCGCCTTGTAGAGCTTGTCGTCGAAGTGGATCGCGGTCACGCGCCCGACGACGACGCCCGCGCTCTTGACCGGCGCGCGCGGCTTGAGTCCGCCTATATTGTCGAAGCGCGCATTAACGCGATACGTGGCCGCGGTGGAGAACGTCGCGAGATTTCCGGCCTTCAGCGCGAGGAACAGCAGCGCGGCAGCCCCTGCGACGACGAACAGTCCGACGAAAATGTCGATGCCTCTGGATTTCATGCGGTTCCTTCCTTCGGTCAGCTTCCGCTGAACATCAATGCGGTCAGGATGAAGTCGAGCGCCAGCACGGTCAGCGACGCAACGACGACGGTCCGGGTGGTGGCCCGCGCGACGCCCTCGGGCGTGGGGCTGGCCTCGAAGCCTGTCCGCAGCGCGACGAACGTGACGGCGATGCCGAACACGAAGCTCTTGATCACGCCGTTGCCCACGTCGCTCCAGACGTCGACGCCACCCTGCATCTGCGCCCAGAACGCGCCCTCGTCGACGCCGATCAGCTGCACGCCGACGATGTAGCCGCCGATGACGCCGACGGCCGAGAACAGCGCGGCGAGGATCGGCATCGCGATCACACCGGCGATGAAGCGCGGTGCGATCACGCGCCCGATCGGGTTGACGGCCATCATCTCCATCGCGGACAGCTGCTCGCCGGCCTTCATGAGGCCGATCTCCGCCGTCAGCGACGTGCCCGCGCGACCGGCGAACAGCAGCGCGGTGATGACCGGACCGAGTTCGCGGACCAGCGACAGCGCCACCAGTAGCCCGAGCGCCTGCTCGGACCCGTAGCGCTGCAACGTGTAGTAGCCCTGCAGCCCCAGCACGAACCCGACGAACAGGCCGGACACGCCGATGATGACGAACGAATAGTTGCCGACGAAATGGATCTGGTCGCGCACCAGCCGGAAGCGCAGCAGGGCCGGCAGCGTCTGCATCAGGATCGCGACGAAGAAACGCGTGGCGTTGCCGACGCTGCGGACCGCCGCGATCGCCCATGCGCCGACCGCGGCGACGCCGGCGACGGCGTTCAAGCTGCGGTCTCCGTCAGGCCGAGGTCCGACGCGTACGACGGCGCCGGGTAATGGAAGGGCACCGGACCGTCCGGCGCGCCGTCGACGAACTGGCGCACGAACGGGTCGGTCGAGCGCGACAGTTCGTCGGGCGTGCCCTGCGCAGCGACCTTGCCCGACGCGATGAAATAGACGTAGTCGGCGATCGCGAGCGACTCGGCGACGTCGTGCGTGACCAGCACCGAGGTCGCCCCGAGCGCATCGGTCAGCGAGCGGATCAGATTGGCAGTGACGCCGAGCGAGATCGGGTCGAGGCCGGCGAAGGGCTCGTCGTAAAGGATCAGTTCGGGGTCGAGCGCGATCGCGCGCGCCAACGCTACCCGTCGTGCCATGCCGCCCGAGATCTCGCCCGGCATCAGTTCGTGGGCGCCGCGCAGTCCTACGGCGTTGAGCTTCATCAGGACCAGGTCGCGGATCAGCTCGTCGGACAGGTCGGTGTGCTCGCGCAGCGGGAACGCCACGTTCTCGAACACGCTCATGTCGGTGAACAGCGCGCCGAACTGGAACAGCATGCCCATGCGGCGACGGACGGCGTACAGCCCCCGCTCGTCCAGCGCGGCGATGTCCTGGCCGGCGACGTGCACGCGACCGGAATCGGGCAGCAACTGGCCACCGATCAAGCGCAGGATCGTGGTCTTCCCCGAGCCCGATCCGCCCATCACCGCGATCACCTTGCCGCGGCGGAACTGCATCGTCACCCCCGAGAGGATGGGACGCGCGCCATAGCTGAAGTGGAGGTCGGCAATATCGACCAGCGGGCCGTCCGTGACCGGAGTGGCGGCGGGTTCGTTCATCGGGGGGAAGGGGGGAGTGCCGGAAAGGAACGCGCGATTATAGCGACGCGCCCGACTCATGCCTGCGGGAGACTGTCGGCGCACGACGGATTCGGTCACTCATTTCTTCGGGGCCCGACTCTCCGACAGGCGTTGTTCGGCCAGCGCCAGCGCCTCGCTGGATCCGCGGAGGACCACACCGTCGCCGGCCATCAACCGGGCGTCGGGCGCCGGATCGACGCCGCGGATGCCACGTCGCCGGATCGCGGTGACCACCGCGCCGAGGCCTTCGATCCCGATCTCGGCGAGCGTCCTGCCGACGACGTGGCTGCCGGCCGGGACCGTGACCGAGCGCATGCGGACGTGTCCTGAATCGTCGGCCTCGCCGTGCTTGTCGTCCGCGCCGTGGAACGAACCAGACAACATCTGGTAGCGCGAGTCGCGAGCCTCGGACAGCCGCGCGGCCACGCGATCGAGCGGTACGCCGAGCAGCACCAGCGCGTGCGACGCGAGCATCAGGCTGCCTTCGATGATCTCGGGAACCACCTCGGTCGCACCGGCCCGCTTGAGGCGATCGATGTCGGCGTCGTCGTGCGTGCGGACGATCACCGGCAGGTGCGGCGCCAGTTCGTGGGCGAAGTGCAGCGTCTTCTCGGCCGCGCCCGTCTCGGCGTAGGTGATGACCAGCGCTGCGGCCCGCTGGATGCCGGCCGCGGTCAACGCCTCGCGCCGCGTCGCGTCGCCGTACACGACCGAGTCGCCGGCGGCCTGCGCGTTGCTGACGCGGTCGGGGTCGAGGTCGAGGGCCACGTAGGCGATGCTCTCCTGGTCGAGCAGCCGCACGAGGTTCTGGCCGCTGCGACCGTAGCCGCAGACGATGACGTGACCGCGCGTTGCCATCGTGCGGCTGGCGATCTGGGTCAGCGCGAGCGATTGCAGCATCCATTCGCTCGACGCCACGCGCAGCGCGATCCGTTCGCTGTACTGGATCAGGAACGGGGCCAGCAGCATCGACAGCAGCATCGCGGCCAGCACGATCTGCAGTAGCAGCGGATCGACGATCTTCAGGTCGCCGGCGAGGTTGAGCAGCACGAAGCCGAACTCGCCGGCCTGCGCGAGACCCAGGCCCGTACGGATCGCCACGCCGGGACTCGCACCGAACAGCTTCGCGAGGCCGGTGATCAACAGCAGCTTCAGGATCAGCGGCGCGACGAAGAGCACCAGCACCCACAGCAGGTTGGCCAGCACCACTTCGACGTTGAGCAGCATGCCGATGGTGATGAAGAACAGCCCGAGCAGCACGTCGCGAAACGGCGCGATGTCCTCTTCCACGCGGTGGCGGTACTCGGTCTCGGAGATCAGCATGCCGGCGACGAACGCGCCGAGCGCGAGCGACAGCCCGGCCAGCTCGGTGATCCATGCGAGCCCGAGCGTGACCAGCAGCAGGTTCAGCATGAACAGTTCCTGCGACCGTCGACGCGCCACGATCGTGAACCAGCTGCGCATCAGCTTCTGGCCGAAGTACAGCAGCAGTGCCAGCACACCGGCCGCCTTGGCCAGTGCGATCAGCAGCGTCTGCGTGAGTTCGCCGTCCGGCGACGCGAGGGCCGGCACGATGATCAGCAGCGGGATGACGGCGAGGTCCTGGAACAGCAGCACGCCGACGATGCGACGGCCGTGCTCCGACTCGAGCTCGATGCGCTCGGTCAACATCTTCACGACGATCGCCGTCGACGACATCGCCAGCGCGCCGCCGAGCGCCAGCAGCGCCGCGCTATTCGGGCGACCGAACTGGCCCGGCATCCAGCGCGTCAGCGCATAGGTCCCGACGATCGCGATGAGGATGGTCAGCGCGACCTGGGCGAAGCCGAAGCCGAACACGATCTTCTTCATCGCGTAGAGCTTCGGCAGGCTGAACTCGAGGCCGATCGAGAACATCAGGAACACGACCCCGAACTCGGCGAGGTGGCGCGTCCCTTCGAGGTCGGCCGCGAAGGCCAGCGCATGCGGACCGATGACGATGCCGACGACCAGGTAACCCAGCATCGGCGGCAGATGGATGATGCGAAACACCACCACGCCGATCACGGCGGCGAGCAGGAACAGCAGGGAGAGTTCGAGGGTGCTCAATGCGTTGTCGGACCGTGGTGGCGGATCGCGCCGCTGACTGGTGCTTTTG
>JBBRRW010000017.1:0-23298 GCA_038245975.1 Burkholderiales bacterium | reverse complement strand
GGGACGGCCTCTCCGCCGATGCCCTTCACGGTGCCGTGCACGTACAGGGTCGCGCCGATCGCGCCGTTCGCGACGTCGCCGCCGAGCGCGTAGCCCGGTGCGTCGTCGACGTGGAAGGGACCGAACACCGTCGCTTCGGTGTAGCCGGCCGGCTTGTCGTGGTCCATCGCGACCGTCAGCATCGACAGGCCGAGCACGTCGCTCAGCAGGATGAACTCCTGGCGCCGGTCGTCGCAGAGCCGGCCGGTGGCCGTCAGGAAGGCGATGCCCCGCTCCCATTCGCCTTCGCTCAGATGCACCTCGCGCGCGAACGCGTGCAGGTGCGTGACGAGGCTGGTCATCAGCTGTTTCACCCGCGGATCGGGCGTGTCCGCGAAGCGATCGATGACTTCCTGCGTGATCGTGTGCTGGTTCAGGTCGCGCATCTGCGATTCCACTGGGACGGTGTGGGCGACTCCGCATCGCATACCGTCAGGTCAGGCCGAACAGTCGACGCGCATTGTCGCGTCCGATCTTCAAGCGGTCGTTCTCGCTGATCTCGCAGGCGTCGAACCACTACGCCGCATGCTCGTGCTTCTCGAAAGGATAGTCGACCGAACACAGGATGCGATCGCTGCCCACCTCCAGCATGGTCGACAGCAGCGTCGGCGTGCGGAAGTTGCCGCTGGTCGTGATGTGCGTGTTGAGCCGCAGGTAGTTGCCGAGCTTGCGTTCGCACGGCATGCCGCGACGGCCCTTGCGCAGGATGTGGTCGACCCGCCAGAGGTTGAACGGGATGCCTTTGCCGAAGTGCCCGAGGATCATCTGCAGCGCGGGATGCCGGTCGAACAGGCCGCTCGACATCAGCCGCAGCGCGGGGATGCTGGTCTCGACCACGAACGCCCAGGTCGGACCGGTGAGCCGGTGCGCGCCGTCGTAGATCGGCTCGCCGCTCGGCAGCGGATCGCGGCGATGCCTCTAGAACGGCTTGCCGAGTGCCGCCGCGGCCGCGGGCGACCAGAATGCGCCGAACTGCGGCGCGTCGTAACACGCCACGCGGTCCACGTCGCTGGCCTGCGAGAAGCCGGTGACGAGGAAGCCGTGGAACCCCAGCTCGTTCACGCAACGCTCGAGCTCGCGGGCCTCGGCAGCGCGGCGAAGCCGCCGCAGCGCGTCGGATGGCGGCCCCCTGCTCGGCGAGGATGTCGTTGGCACTCGCCGCACCAGACGCTGTCCGAACGCGCAACCCATGCGTCGGCCGACCTGTCGGCCCTGTGGCGCATCGTCGATCGGCTCGTCGCCCGCAAGCGGGCCGCGCGCAAACACTGCGACGCCGACGGTCGCGCGGACCGCGGCCGGTGCGCGGCTCATGGTGAGGATCATCCCGCTGGCCCGGCACTACGCAGCCGTCGCGCTCCAGGGGTTCAGTGCCGCGGAGGTCCGCGCGTTGCGCGCAATGCTGTTGCGGCTCTACGAGAACGCGGCACCGCTCTCGTTGTCGTTCAGCCGCCCAGCGGCTGTAGTACCCGCTCCGCATCGCCGCGGACCTGCGTGGCCAGGTCGGTGGCGAGTTGCAGACGGCGCAGCAGCCACGGGCTCAGGTCGTGCTGGAAAGGATCGGGCAGCGCGAGCGGCTCGCTCGTCGGAAGCCGCGGCCGCGCAGCGTCGGGCACCGGGCCGCTGCCGTCGATCAGTGCCTTGCAGATCGCCTCGCCGGCGTTCGCCAGCGGCGACGTGAGCTGCTCCGGGTTCCATCGTCCGCGCCGCAGCAGCAGCATCGTCTTGGCGGCCGTCAGTTGCGCGAGGAGCTGGTAGCTGTGCGCCAGCAGGTGGCCCAGCGGTTCCAGCGGCGGACGCACCGCACGCGGCTCGACGAGCGAGCGCTGCGTCGCCTGGACCAGCGCCGACAGGCTGTCGTAGGCCTCGCGCCGCGCGAGGCGCCACTCGAGCTCGGGTTCGTTGTCGACGGCCTTGAGCTGTCCGCGCCCCAGCGCCAGCCGTGCGTGTCGTGCATGCGCCTGCAGCGTCCGCTTCACGAGGATGGGGATCTGCGTGCGCTCCCACGACGGCAGCACGTAGCTGAAGGCCCAGGCCACGGCCACGCCGATCAGCGTGTCGGCGATGCGTTCGAAGGCTTCGAAGACCGGGCTGACCTCCAGGTTCAGCGCGTGGGCCTGCGTCAACGCGAGCACGGTGGCTGCGATCGCCGCGACGAGGTAGCGCCTGATCACGAATGCGTGCGCGATGCCCTGCGCGATCGCGACGATGAACAGCAGTGCGACCGGTCCCTGGTCGAGCATGATCAGTCCGCCCGCGAGCAGGCTGCCGACCAGCGTGCCGACCACGCGGCTGTTGCGCCGTTCGAGCGTCAGCGCGAGGCTGCCGCGGAGGACGACGGTGATCGTCAGCAGGACCCAGTAGGGATGCGTGCCCCACGGCAGCGCGAGCGAGATCGCATAGCCGGTGGCGATCGCCATCGCGGCGCGCAGCGCGTGGCGCAGCGGCGGCGCGTCCCAGCGCCACAGCGACACGAACGGCCGCCACGACCAGGTCGTGGGGCTGACGAACATCTGCCAGGTCGCGCGGACGATCGCGAGATCGGGCGCCGCGTCACCCCTCGCAACCGCGATGAGGCGCAGGGTCTCGTCGTCGATGTGACCGACCCGGTCGGCGAGGCCGCGCGCGAGGATCGCGGCCGCAGGCACGGCCGACGGCGGTGACGACGCGGACGCGTCGTCGGTCTGTGTCGCGTCGCCGGCCCAGTCGAGGCTCGCGAGCTTCGGTCGATGGCTCGCGAAGGCCACGGGCCTGCGTCCGGTCAGCAGGCAGTCGGCCAGCCGCTCGACCTCGCGCGCGAGGTCCTGCAGCGTGCGTCGCAGCTCGGTCATCACCGGCGTGTGACCGGGATGCGCGACCAGTGCATCCACGTCCAGCTCGCAGGCCAGCAAGTGATCGCGCATGTCCAGCACGTACATCAGCATGCCCGCGAGCTGCTGGCGGCGCGCCGTGCTCGGCGACTCCAGCAGGATGTCGCGCGCGCCCTGCAACTGGTCGGCCAGCGCGGCCTGCTCACGGATCAGACGACCGATCGGATCGGCCGCCGGAGCGCCTTCGCTCGGCGCGGGAACCGCGAGCGGTGCGAATTGCCGGGCCTGGGTGCGCATCAGCGCGGCGATGGACAGGAGCACGTCGGCCAGCATCTGCACGCGATAACGCCCGTTGAGAAGGCTGTTCGCGACCGTCGCGTAGACGATGTAGAGCCCCATCCCGAGTGCGAAGTAGAGGCTCGTCGTCAGGGCCGATGCGCCTTCGGCGCGCCCGGGCACCGCGATCGAGAAGATGATCGCGAACATCGCGGACACCGACAGCGGGATGCCGCGCTTGCCCCAGGCCGCACCGAGGAAGGCGAAGAACGATGCCGGCACGATCAGCAGCCCGAGCGCCAGCGGGTCCTCGGCCAGTCGCTGCACGGCATAGAAGAGCGGCAGGCCGACGATCACCGACGGGACGAGCTGCCTCAGCTTCCCGCGACGCGGCGCGGGCTGGTCGGGCGGCACCGCGGCGATCACGCCGATGGCGGCGGTCGCCGCGGCGAATCCGCCGAGCAGAAGGTGGATCGCGCTGGCGATGAGCAGCAGCCCGACGGCGGCCGACAGGCCGATCAGCACGTAGTGGCTGGAGGCGACCCGCGTGGCGACCCGCACTGGATGTTCGAGGAATCGTCGGAGTTGCATGGATGATGCGAAGGGCCGTCGCCGGCGACGATCGGCGAAGGCGGTGGACGAGGACGGCACACGCTTGCGATCCGGCCACGCGCGACCGAAGGCTACACCACGCTCTCGCGCCGACCGGCGTGCGTTCCGGGGTCGGTGCCGTCCTCGGCATCGGCGCGACAGGCCGCCTGCAGAGCCGCCCACCCCTCGGCACCGAGGCCCTCCATCGTTTCGATGTTGGTCGCGAAGATGGCGGCGGCATCGGGGAAGGCCTCGACCGCACGAGCGACGCTGCTCTCGCGCAACAGATGCAGGATCGGATGCGGTGAGCGGTTGGTCGCGTTGCCCGGGTCGTCCGACGCGGTGCCGGCGAAGCGGTATGCCGGATGGAAGCTGGCGACCTGCACGATGCCTTCGAGCTTCATCCCGGCGACGAGGACGTCGACGTCTTCGAGGAAGTCGTTGAACGCGATGAAGTCGGACAGCACCCACGGATGGATCAGCAGCGTCGTCTCGATCTCGGTCTCGTCCACCGCCATCAGCTGCGTGAGTTCGTCGGCGAGCGCATGCAGCAAGGCGGACGGCGACGTCGCGTCGCTGACGACGTAGCGCACGCGGTCCCTGGCCTCGGGCCCCTTCGCGAACGGGCAGAGGTTCAAGCCGATCACCGCGCGTCGAACCCAGGCCCGGGTCTCGAGGATCGCCGGATGCGAAGAGGCACGTACGCCGCGTTGGTTGCCGGCGTCCCGGCCGCTGCCCGGACTTTCGTTGGTTTCCATCGGTTGCATTGTCGCAGCGGCGACGTCTGCCGAGGACGGTGGCGGCGACGTCAGGTAGCGGCGGCCAGCGGCGCCATCCATTCGCCGGCGATGCCGACGATCAGTCCACGCGGGCCGATGCCGATCATGTCGAAGTGCGTATCGCTGCCCGCACCGGTCAGGCGGATCGTGAAGTCGAGGGCCCCGAAACAGTCCTCGATCTGCTGCAGACGCTCGACCGACGTCACGTCCAGCGAAGCGGTCACCGCACTGGCGGAGTGGGAGACCTGGCCCTGCAGCATGACCCGCGTGTCGCCGCCGTGTGCGAGGTCGCCCCGAAGCGTCAGCGAGCCGCGACTGCGCTGTCCCAATGCTTCGTAGCGAAAGCTATAGATTCCGTCCCGCACATCGGCTCCCTGGAATCGAAGGACGGTATGGCAGCCCCCAGGCGATCAGCGTATCGGTAGCACCGGAAGGCGAAAAAGTGTTGCTTTCCCCTAAGCAAATGCCCTGACGCGCCGACCGGCACGCGGACTTCAGGACATCGCGTGGCGACGACCGAAGGTGGACGGCCGCAGCTTGTCGGCCAGCAGCTTCCAGAACGACTGAGGCGCACGGTCGACCATCGACGTTGCGGTCACGACCGTGGGCTGCAGCGCGTAGACGAGCACGGTCGCCCGGCGATCGGAAACGAAACGGTCACCGGCGGTCAGCACGACGTCACGAACGTCGTTGTCCTGGGTGATCCAGACGGCGCCCGACTCGCAACCGATCTCGACCTGGTCGTCCTGGCCGAGGGTGAGGAGGCTGCCCTTGGGGACAGGGATCAACGTGCGGGGTGGTTTGGCGTGCATGGCAGAACTCCGTGGAGGGAAGCTCGGAATATGCAGACGGTGTTGCGCTGCAGCAAGAGAGTCTTTATCATCGCAAGTTGAGAAAAACTCACCATGCGTCCCCTCCAGAGCCTCCCGTCCCTGAACGCGCTGCGCGTCTTCGAAGCCGTCGCGCGTCACCTCAGCTTCGCCCAGGCCGCCGACGAACTGCATGTCACGCCAGGCGCGGTCAGCCACCAGATCGCCGCGCTGGAAGCGACGCTGGGCGTGACGCTGTTCAAGCGGGGCGCCCGTGCGATCAGCCTCACCCGCGCGGCGCGGGCCAGCCTGCCGAAGTTGACGCAGGCATTCCACGCGCTGCGCGAAGCGCTGCGGCTGCTGCAGTCCGACGAACAGGCGCGCGTGTTGACGCTCGGCGTCGCGCCGGCCTTCGCGACGCGCTGGCTGCTGCCCCGCCTTGCGCAGTTCGCGACCGCCCATCCCGAGATCGAGCTGCGCCTGGCGACCGGCCTCGGCCTCATCGACGCCGTGCGGCCCGAAGCGTCGGTCAGCCTCGGCGAGACGTCGGACCACGGCGCGACGGCCGATCTCGCGATCCGTTTCGGACGCGGCAGCTACCCGGGTTGCCGGTCGGACAAGCTGTTCGACGTGTCGGTCACGCCGGTCTGCAGCCCGCGCCTGATGACGGGGCCGCATGCGTTACGCAGCCCCGCCGACCTGCGCCATCACCTGCTGCTGCACGACGACACCGTGTACTTCGACGACGACCGTCCCGACTGGAAGGTGTGGCTCGAAGCCGCGTCGGCGCGCGGCGTGGACGCGATGCGCGGTGCGCGTTTCAGCCATACCGGGCTGGCGCTCGACGCCGCGGTGGACGGGCTCGGTGTCGCGCTGGGCATCCCGCTGCTGACCGCCGACGACGTCGCGGCCGGACGACTGGTCGCGCCGTTCGCGCTGGAACTGCCGTCGCACTTCGCGTACCACCTCGTGTATCCGGAAGACAGCGCGGAACGTCCGGCGCTGACCGCATTCCGCGAGTGGCTGCTCGCCGAGGCGCGGGGGCCCGATGACGATGCGGTCGCCGGCGGAAGCGACCGCTACAGCACCGCGAAGACGCTGTAGACCGGTCCGTCGGCGCGCCGGTGGCCGGTCCCGATGGCCACGAAGCGGTTGATCAAGCCGGTGCGCTGCGTCTTCGGCCCTAGCGGAGAGCGCTGCGATTCGCGCAGACGCGTGGCTGCGATCGCGTCGCTAGCCGCGCGCGCTCCTGCGTTGTTCCTGCAACGCGTCGACGAGTGCCACGAGATCGGCGTCGTCGTCGGATTCGGGGATGGTCAGGGTCCGGCGTCGACCGCCGTCCTCGACCGTGACGACGTATTGCCGCAGGTCGGCGGCGCCCTTGCCCTTCGCGACGACGACCGGCTCGGCCCGATCGAAGAACCTGCTGCGGTCGACGCAGGCCCGAAGCCGGCTCGCCTGCGCGGCCGGCAGGCTGTCGACATCGATCTCCACCGGACGCGCAAGCCCCGGGAGCGCGGCGAAGCCCCCGTCCACCGAGAACCGGATCTTCATGTCCGGCACTCAGCCTCCCGCATTGACGCCCACCTGCTTCCACGCGTTCAGCACCGCCGCCTTCTCCGTGGCGCCGAACAGATGCGCCGCGTTGATCACGGTCCGCTGCGCGAAGTGCATGAAGTCCGCGGTCTTCTTCAACTGCTTGTCGCGGACCGTCTCGTACCAGATGCGCCCGGTCTTCTCCCACGCGAAGCCGCCGATCTTCGTGGCGGCCAGGTAGAAGGCCTTGTTCGGGATGCCCGAGTTGGTGTGGACGCCGCCGCTGTCCGCCGACGTCTGCACGTAGTCGCGCATGTGCGACGGCTGGTCGTCCTTGCCGAGGACCGGATCGTCGAACGCGGTGCCCGGCGCCTTCATCGAGCGTAGCGCCACGCCCTTCACGCCCTTGGCGAGCAGGCCGGCGCCGATCAGCCAGTCGGCCTTGTCGGCGGTCTGCTTGAGCTGGAACTGCTTGACCAGCGAGCCGAAGACGTCGGAAATCGATTCGTTCAACGCGCCCGACTGTCCGAGGTAGACGAGGTTGACCTCGTCGCCGGTGACCCCGTGCGTCAGCTCGTGCCCGATGACGTCGACGGCGATCGTGAAGCGATTGAAGAGCTCGCCATCGCCGTCGCCGAACACCATCTGCTGGCCGTTCCAGAACGCGTTGTCGTAGTTCTTCTTGTAATGCACGGTCGCGTCGAGATGCAGCCCTTCGTCGTCGATCGAGTTCCGGGAATAGGCCTGCTGATAGAAATCGAAGGTCGCACCCAGCCCGTCGTAGGCCTCGTTGACCGCGACGTCGGCCGAAGCCTTGCCGCCTTCGGACCGGACCGACTTGCCCGGCAGGCTCTCGGCATTGGCGGCGTCGTAGATGGTGCGCTGCTTGACCGGTGGCGACGTGGTGAGCAGCGCCTTGTGCGCACCGGTCTCCATCAGCTGGTAGGTGGCGCGCATGAGGCGCATGCCATGGTCGCTTTCCAGCGTCTGCAACGCCCACTTGCGCTGCTTGGTCGATCCCTTGGTCGCCACGCTGTGAAGGACGTTCGGGGAAATGATGCAGAAGATCGAATGGCGATGTGTCATGGAACAGGTCATCGTGTTCTCCCAGGCTCTCGGATGCTCGGATACCGCGCGGAACGGTGGCCGGAGACGCGTTCTACGGCGCCCTGTCGGCCGGTGGCGAAGCGGGCCGGCTTCACGAACGACGATGCCGTCCTCGCGCTCAATCGAAGGATGATGACGTAGCCCTGCCGCGCTGTGCACGCTCGACCAGCGCGTCTACGGACAAGGCTGCGTGCGATGTCGGTCTTGCTGCGGTCCGGCGGCGTGAACGCGGCGACCCCGATCTTGCGGACGACCCCGTCGCGAAAGCGCTGCAGGTCCGCGTCGGAGTCCGCTGCCTTCATCGACAGCTCGAGCAGCACCTCGCCATTACCCATCCGCCATTGCTCGAGGTTCACGCGTCGTGGATGAAGCCCGTCAATCCGCTCGAGCGCCGCGTCGTCTGCGCGATCGCGTCGAGCAGCGATTCGCGACGCGCGGTCACCAGCGTGAACGCACTGCGCGCACGCGTGATGCCGGTGTACGCCAGCTCGCGCGTCGTGACCGGATTGCCTGCGGGCGGCAACACCAGCACCGTGTGGTCGAACTCGGAACCCTGGGACTTGTGGACCGTCATCGCGAACGCCGTCTCGACCTGTCCGAGGCGCGCGACACCGACGGACCTGACGTCGGGACCGTCGGCGAAATAGGCCCGCAGGTTGGGCGCATGCGCAGACGCCTGCAGCGCGATGCCGATGTCGCCGTTGAACACGCCGAGGCCGTAGTCGTTGCGCGTGACGATGACGGGACGGCCTTCGTACCAGTCGCCGCCTGCCGCGAGCGATCCTTCCGCCACGAGACGTCCGGCAATGGCGCGGTTCAGGCTCTCGACGCCCCAGTCCCCTTCGCGCACCGCGCACAGCACGCGGAACGTATCGAACGCGTCGAGCACCGAGCGCACCCAGCGTGCATCGTCGTCGGCCGAGCCCGCGACCGGTCGCCTGCGCAGCACATCGAGATACGTGCGAAAGCCGCCTTCTGCACCGGCCCGGCCGTGCACGGCGAGCTCGACGATCGCGTCCGACGCAGGCGCGAGCACCCAGGCGACGGCGCGGTCCGCGGGACCGGCGAGCAACGCGGCGGCCGCAGCGGCGTCCCCCGCGTTGACCGCCTGCGCCAGCCGCCCGATGTCGCCGCTGAAGCGCTGGCTCCGCCGCAGCATCACGGTGCGTTGTGCGAGTCGCGGACCAGCCGCATCGATGCAGTCGTCGGGGATCGTCTCGCCGGTGACCGCTGCGACATAGCGCGCCGTGTCGGGCGTGTAGCGCACCGCGTCGGCATCGCGACACAGCTCGCCGAGGACGGCGCCCGCCTCGACCGATGCGAGCTGGTCCTTGTCGCCGAGCAGCAGGATGCGCGCGCCGATCGGCAACGCGTCGAGCAGCGCATCCATCATCTCGACGTGGACCATCGACGCCTCATCGACGATCACCACGTCGACGTCGAGCGGCCGGGCCGCGTCATGACGGAAGCGACGCGTGCCCGGTCGCGTGCCGAGCAGCGCATGCAGCGTCCGCGCAGCACCGACGTGCGCGGCCAGATCCTTCAGCGCCAGGCGGTCGCCGAGCCGCATCTGCAACGTGGCCAGCGCACCGTCGATCGATTGCTTGAGCCGGGCGGCCGCCTTGCCGGTCGGCGCGGCGAGCGCGACCCGCAGGCCGGCGGGTTCGGCTGCGGTCGCGTACAGCAGCGCGAGGAAGCGCGCGGCAGTGAAGGTCTTGCCGGTACCGGGGCCGCCGGTGACGATCGAGAGCCGGCCGCGCAGCGCGATCGCGCAGGCCACCTTCTGCCAGTCCACAGTCTCGACGGCGCCGTGCTCGCCGGCCAGCGGCGCGGGGAAGAGCCGGTCCAGCCAGTCCCGCGTCGCCGTTTCGTCGACGACGTCAAACGTGCCGACGCGCGACCGGACGTCGTCGGCGACCCGGCGCTCGTACCGCCAGTAGCGCCGCAGGTAGAGCCGGCCAGCGGACAGCACCAGCGGTTCGCCGGTCGCCTCCGCCGCGGCGCCGCCATCGGCGACGTGCACGGCCGCGCAGCGCGACAGCGCGGCCGTCCATGCGGCGCGGTCGCCGGGCAGGCGGGCCATCAGGTCGTTCAGCGCGGCCTGCCCGTCGTCGCTCCACTGCAGACTGCGGCCGGGTTCGGCCAGGAGATCGTCGAGCACGAGGCAGGTGTGCCCCTGTCCCTCGACGTGCGCGACGAGCGCGGTCGCGAGCAGCACGAGCCCGTCGGCCGACGGACAGAGCCCGGCGACGAAGCGGGCCAGCGCCGCATCGAGCCGCCGGATCCAGCCACGCTCGGTCCAGGCCGCGATCGCGTCCAGTACCGCGTCGCGCATGGCAGGTGCGCCGGCGAACGCGTCGTTCATGGCAGCGTCGCCGGTCGCGCGCCGAGCGCGTCGTCGAGCGCGTCCAGCCATGCGACGCCGGGCTCGACCACGTAGCAGCCCGCTTCGGGGCCCTTGATCCCGCGCAGGAACAGGTACAGCGCACCACCGAGCTGTCGGGCCGGGTCGTAGCGCGTGCCGAGCCGCTGCCGCAACAGCCGATGAAGTGCCAGCAGGTACAGCGCGCTCTGCACGTCGTAGCGATGTACCGCCATCGAGCGTTCGAGGGCGTCGCGCGTGTAGTCACCGTCGACCGCGCCCAGCGCGTTGGACTTGTAGTCGAGCACCCAGTAGCGGCCGTCGGCTTCGAAGACGAGGTCGGCGAAGCCCATCAGCATGCCGCGCAGCGTGCGCTCGGGCAGCGCGGGACGGTCGCGTCCGCCGAGCAGATGCTCGCGACACAGCGCATCGATGCGCCGCGCGCCGATGCCTTCGCTGGGGAACCAGAATTCCATCTCGGGGAGGATGCGCAGCAGCTGCTTCAGCGCGAGACCGAGCGGCGGCAGGCGAGTGTCGACGACCTCGCCGAGCCACGTCACGACATCGTTCGCGCGGTGACCCCAGCCCAGCCGTTCGCAGCGCCGTACGAGCTGTTCGCGCAGCTTCGCGTCGCCGCTCAGCGCGAAGCGCTGGCCGGCCAGCCATTCGAGCTGGTCGTGCAGGAAGTTGCCGGGCAAAGGCCCGCGCGGGAAGCGATGGCGCGGCGCACTCGACGGCGGCGCGGCATCGTCCTCGACCGGCCCCGACAGCAGCTCCTCCTCGACGGCCGGGTCGACCATGACCGCGCTCATCGGCGCGCGTGCGAGGTCGCGCACGAACGCGGAGAAGCTGCCGATCGCCCAGTCGCGTTCGAAGCAGCCCGCGTAGGCGGCCGCGTCGACGGCCAGCGGGCTCGCGCGGGACGGCGCCAGGCGCGTGTGTTCGGCAGGACCTTCGAGCGCCGTCAGCACGACGGAAGGCAACGCACCGAAGGTCTCGTCCAGCCGCTGTTCGATCTCGTGTTCGGGGACCGCATCGCCGCCGCTCAGCAGATAGCCGAACGCGCTGCGATGAAAAACGCATTGCAGCGTCCGGCCCGTCTTCAGAGGCGCCACGCCGATCCACAGCGCATGCTGCGCGCGCGTCACCGCGACGTACAACAGCCGCAGGTCTTCCTGCTGCGCTTCCAGCTCCATGCGGCGCTTCGCCGCGTCGCTGAGGTCAAACGCGACCGCGCGCATCCCTTCCGCGTCGGCGACCAGGTCGACGTCGTCGACCTTCCACTTCGGCAGGCGGACGCTGCAGACGAACGGCAGGTAGACGACCGGATACTCGAGGCCCTTGGCCTTGTGGATCGTCACGACCCTGACGAGGTCGTCGTCGCTCTCGAGCCGCACCACCTGCTCGTCGGAGCGGCTGCCCTGGCATTCGAACTGCCCGGCCAGCCAGCGGATCAATGCCTGCTCGCCGTCGAGCTTCGCGCTGGCCGCCTGCAGCAGCTCGGCGAGGTGCAGCAGGTTGGTCAGCCGGCGTTCGCCGTCCGGCTCCGACAGCCAGCGCGCCGGTAGTTCGAGCCTGTGCAGCGTCCGGCGCAGCATCGGCAGCACGCCCAGTCGACGCCATTCGCCGTTCAAGGCCTTCAGGTCGTCGAGCCGGCGTTCGAAAGCAGTGTCGTCCTGGCTCAGCTGCGCCATCCGGTCGAGGGGAAGACCGATCAGGGTCGTCGCGAACGCCACGCGGGCCAGGCGGCCGTCGAGCGGTTCGGCGACGGCACGCAGCCAGTGCAGCAGGTCGGCCGCCTCGGCGCTCGCGAACACCGAGTCCTGGTCGGACAGATAGACCGACGGCACCCGCCGGTTGCGCAGCGCACGACGGATCGCCGCCGCCTCGCGCCGGTCGCGGACCAGCACGGTGAGGTCGGCAGGCTTGAGCTTCACGAAGCCCTTCACCGGATCGACGAATCCGGCTTGCGCATCGTCGAGCAGCGTCACGATGTGCGCCGCGCAGTGCTCCGCGAAGCGTCGCTGCGCATCGGCGCGCGAACTCAGCAGCGCATCGTGGACGACGGTCAGCGACGGCACGGGGCCGGCCGCGCTGCGCAGGACGTCGGTGCGACCCCGCGCGTCGACCGGGATGAACGGCAGCGTCGCGCCGAAGCGGAAGGCGCCGGCGCCGCCCCGCGCCTCGGCCTGCCCGAACAGCCGGTTGACCACGGCAACCAGCGGGCCGGTGGCGCGATAGTTGGTCCCGAGAAAGGCATGCCGGTCGGCCATCGCGGCGCGCGCCCGCAGATAGCTCTGGAGGTCGGCGCCACGGAAGCCGTAGATCGATTGCTTCGGGTCGCCGATCAGCAGCAGCGCCGTCGCGCGGTCGTTGGCCGCGGTGCGATAGAGCGTGTCGAAGATGCGGTACTGCAGCGCCGACGTGTCCTGGAATTCGTCGATCAGCGCGACCGGATACTGCGCGACGATGCGTGCGCGCAGCCGCTCGCCGCTCGTGCCGCGCAACGCTTCGTCGAGGCGTTCGAGCATGTCGGTGAAGCCGTAGGTGCCGGCGCGTTGCTTCAGCGCCTTCAGCCGCGTCGCCACGCGGACGGCTGCGTGACGGCGGATCGCATGGGACGGCTCGGCGAGGCCGCGCAGCGCGTCGACGAGTCGCTCCAGCGCTTCGAACTCGGCCGGGATGTCGAGCGCATGACCCGGATTCATCGCATCGATCAGCCCGTCGCGGGACAGCCGGTGCAGCGACGTGGGGGTCATCGGCAACGTCGCCTGCTGCGGGTCGCCGGCCCACTGCAGGAGACGGTCGAGCCATTCGTCGGCGCGCTTGCCCTGCAGCCGCCTGCCATTGAAGGGCCGGTCCTTCGCCGCGAGCTGCGCGTGGATCCACGCCCGCATCGTGTCGACGCGCGCCGGCCAGCCGTGCTTCAACGCGGCGAGCGCGGCGCCGCGCTCGGCGGCCGCGCGTTGCCAGATGGTGCCGAGGGACGCCCGCGCATCCGGATCGTGCCCGACGTAGGCGACCAGGCGCCGCACGTCGGTCGTCAGCGCATCCACGTCGGGCCACACCGCGACCACGCCGGCCAGCGTGTCGGCAGCGAGCGGATAGACCTCCTGTCGCCAGTAGTCGCGTGCGGCCTCGCCGAGCATCCCTTCCTCGTCGGCCTGCACTTCCTCGTCGAACAGGCAGCCGCTGTCGAACGCGTGCTCGCGCAGCATGCGCTGGACCCAGGCATCGATGGTGAAGACCGCGGCATCGTCCATGCCCTCGGCCGCCATCGCGAGGCGCCACGCCGCCGCGTCGCGGGCCGACCCCTCCGGGTAAGCCGCGATCAGGCCGGACAGCACGACGTCGTCGGCGGCGACGGCCCGTCGCCCGCGAAAGCACTGCGCCGCATCGACCAGCCGCGTGCGGATGCGGTCGGACAGCTCGCGCGTCGCCGCGCGCGTGAACGTCATCACCAGGATCTCCGGCGGCGTCAACGTGCACCCGAAGCGCGCGTCGGCCTCGCCATGACCGAGCACCAGCCGCAGGTAGAGCGCCGCGATGGTCCAGGTCTTGCCGGTGCCGGCGCTCGCCTCGATCAGGCGACTGCCCCACAGCGGCAGGGTCAGCGGATCGAGCCGCTCCGTCATGGCACGTCCTCTTCCGCGACCACGGCGAGCGGCAAGCCGTGCGGCACGACGGTGATGCTGGTCCGGACCCATGCGGCCAGCGGCGCGAACAGTCGCTCGGCCAGGACTTCGAAGCGTCCGTCGTCGAGCAGCGCTTCGTGGTCGGGATAGATGCGGTGCAGGCAGAACTCGCTGCCTTCGCCGCGCGCGTTCGTGAAGCTGCCGTCGTAGGCCGATGCGACCGAATCGCTCCCTTCCACGAACGCGAGCGCCGTCTTCGCCGCGAACGGCAACGGCCCGGTCATGCCTTCATGCCACGTCGCCAGCAACGCGGACAGCGCGGACAGCGCCACGCCGGGATCCGGCGGCCGGACCGTGAGCGTCGCGTCCAGCCCGATCACGATGGCGTGGACCGGATGGCCGCAGGCGGCCGCGACCAGCATCGTCACCCACAGACCGAGCAGCCGGTCGGCGCGGGCCGACTCGCCGTCGTGCGAGGCGAGCCGCGACGGGTTCATCGCGATCCACAGGGTCTGCGCGCCGTCGGACCGCAGGCCGTCGAGCCAGTCGTCGATCGCCACGCCGAAGGCCTCGAAGCGCAGCGGCACCTTCGCCATCGGATGCGGATAGACCACCCGGCCGTCGATCCAGCGTTGCAACACCGGCTCGAGTGTCAGGACCAGGTCGTCGGCGATGCGGGTGCCGAGACCGAACATCGGCAACCGGCCGGACCCCGTGAGGCGCCGCAGCCGACTCGCGAGCGTCGCACGCGCGCCGTCGCGCAGTGCCACCGCGGGGTCGTCGAGCAGCCCTGCGCGCAGCTGGTACAGCGCGAGTGCGTCGGGTCCGAAAGGCTCGTCCTCGTCCATCGCGTCCGGCTCGTCGGCGACCCGCACATCGAGCCGCGCGCGGAAGAACTCGCGGACCGGATTCTTCAGGAAGCGGACCAGCTGCGCGATCGTCAACGGGACGTCGGCGTCGTCGAAGGTCGGAACGCGACCGGTCGGTTGCGCGTCGATCCGGGGGGCATGGGCCGCCCGCCATTCGCGCGCGTAGGTCGTCAGCCCGCCGGCCTCGAAGTAGCGACGGCTGAACGGCTGCAGCGGGTGGCCGGTGGTTCGCTCTGCCAGGACGTCGTCGCCGTCGGCACCGCGCCAGCCTGCGCTCAGGTAATCGCGCAACTGCGAGACCAGCACCGACGGCGGCTGCTCGGCGTTATCGCGCGCGCTGCGCCCGCACCAGCTCACGTACAGCGTGCGGCGCGCCGACAGCAGCGCCTCGAGCATCAGGTAGCGATCGTCGTCGCGGCGCGAACGATCGCCGGGACGCTGCTGACCCGGCAAGGCCATCAGGTCGAAGTCGTCGCGCCGACCCTGGCGCGGGAAGTCACCGTCGTTCATACCGAGCAGGCACACCACCTCGAAGGGCACGGCACGCAACGGCATCAGCGTGCAGAACGTGACGCCGCCGGTGAGGAAGCGACGGCTGGCATCGAGGCCGTCGACACCGGACAGCCACGCTTCGCGCATCACCGACAGCGGCACCTGTTTGTCGAAGTCCGCCGTGTCGCAGGCCTCGAGCCATGCCGACAGCCCCGCCTGCAGGGCCGCGACCGTCAGCTTCTCGCGCTCGTCGCCGGGCGTGACGAAGGACGCGAGCAGCGTCCGTCCCCGCGCCGCCCATTCGGCCGGCGTCGCAGCGGACCGGGCGACCGACCACCACGCTTCCAGGCGCTCGAACAGGTCGGCCAGCGACCCCACGACCGCCGCGTCGAGACCGCCGATCTCGTCGTAGGGTTCGATGCCGGCGAACGTCGGTGCGGTACCGGCCGCATAGCCGAGCAGCATGCGACGCAGCCCGAACAGCCAGCTGTTCTGCCCGCCCGCGGCGCCCAGGCCGAGGTGCGCGCGATGGTCCTCGTGCAGGCCCCAGCGCACACCCGCACCGGACAGCCAGTCGAACAGCGTGGGCATGGACGCCGCGTCGATCCCGACGCGCGCGGCGATCGCCGGCACGTCGAGCAGGTCGCGAACCTCCTGCAGGCGGACGCGCTGGTCGGGGATCCGCAGCAGCCATTCGAGCGCGACGACCAGCGGGTTGCTGCCGCGGCTGCGCAGGTCGGCGATGTCGAACGGGATGAAGCGCGCATCGTCGCGGCGATGCTGGCCGAAGACCGCGCGGATCGACGGCGCGAAGGTCTCGATGTCCGGGACCATGACCACGATGTCGCGCGGACCCAGGGTGTCGCTCGTCAGGAACAACGCGAGCAGCTGGTCGTGAAGGATCTCGACCTCGCGCTGCGCACCGTGCGCGACGTGGAAAACGATCGACCGGTCGCTCGCGGCGATCGACAGACGCGGATGATCGGACAGCGGCACCAGGTCGCGGATGTTGGCCTGCACCTGTTCGAGCAGGGTGGTGCCCGGCCCTTCGTCGAACAGATCGATGCGCGGCAGCTCGAAACGCCGGCGCGCGTCGACCGCGTCGTCGAACGCATCGAGCTGGCGCATGAAGTCGCGGCCCTGCCGTCCCCAGGCCGCGAGCAGCGGATGCGCATGCAGGTGCATCGCCTCCAGCGGTACGGTGGACAGGTCCGTCGCGCCGGTCGACGGATGCCGGTGCCGCACGACCTGCATCGCCTCGCGGCCTTCGATGATGTCGGCCCAGTGGAAGCGGCAAGGGTTGGGCACCGCGAGGATGACCTGCATGCGGGTCGACAGCGCCGCGAGTGTCTCGAGCGCCTGCAGCGGAATATGCGACGCCCCGAAGAGCACGACGCGCCGCGGCAGTGGCTGCGCGGACGGCGTACCGGCGGCCAGCGCATCGATGAACGCACGGTGCACGTGCGGTCGGGTCGAACGTCGCTCGTCGCGGCTCAACTCGCCGAGGATCGCGCACCACAGCGCCATCTGCCAGCGCTGATCGGGCGCCAGCGGCACGTCGTTGCGCGCGAGCCCCGGCAATACCGCGCGGCCCCGCTCCCAGGTCTCGAGCCAGTCGGCGCGATAGACCTGGTACTGGTCGTAGAGGTCGGCGAGATGGCGCGCCAGTTGCAGGCGACGATCGAGATCGCCGCCCTGCAGGAACGCGGCGATCGGCTCGAACGAGGGCCGTTCCAGTTGCCCGGGCAGCAGGCGCATCAGGCGCCACGTCAGCGCGGTCCGGTCGAGAGCCGACTGCTGCAGCACGCGATCGGGACCGAGCATCTGGCGATAGACGCGCCACAGGAAGCGCCCCGGCAACTCGACCCGCGTCGCCGCGCAGACCCCGGCCGCGCGGGCGATCGACATCTTCAGCCACTCCGCGGCGCCGTTGCTCTGCACGAGGAAGATCTCTTCTTCGAGCGGTTCCAGCGGATTGCGGGCGAGCCAGTCGAACACCGCGTCGCGCAGGAACTCGAGCCGATTGCCGTGCAGGACCAGTAAGCCGGGTTCGATGGTGCGCGTCATGGGGAGGCCGATTGTAGATGCCCGCGGACGCCCGTTGCGGCCTCGACGACAAGCTGGCGACCGAGTTCGACAACCTGATCGCGACGCGTGGCTCCGAAAATCGCTCGGAGGCGGTGCGCGATCTGCTGCGCAACGAACTCGATCGCTCGCGCCGCAACGAGACCCCGAAGGCGACAGATGCGCTGTGCGCCTAGCGCGGCGTGCATCACGGCCGTGAACCTCATCAGCGCCGAGGCGCATCAGCCGCATGCGCACGCGAAGTCCGCGGCGGCGTCGAAGAAGGCGGGCCAGGGCCGGACGCCCCGGTCGCGCCTATCGAACGGCCGCGTCTGTGCGTCTACCGGAGAAATCGGTCCACGCACCGGCCGTGAAGTCGTAGAGCTTGCACCCGCGCGCCGTCTCGACATACCAGCGCCAGGAGAACGGCTGGACCACGATGTGGGCGGCAAGTTTCTTCTCGAGCAGCGTCTGCGCCTTCCGGAGCCGATACAGCGGCACGCTCATGTCGACGTGATGCGCGGTGTGCTCGAGGATGTGATGCAGCACGCGGCTCATGGCCGAGCGGAACGTCAGGTGGACGGTCGTCGAGACGAACGGACTGGCCGCCGACCACGCCGCCTTGTCGGCATACCACGCGATGTCGCGATGCGTGTGGTGCACGTAGACGACGAAGCCGATCATGCCGTTCCACAGCAGGAACGGCAGCACGAAGCCGGTGACCAGCGTCCACGCGATCGACCGGTGCATCGTCGCCGCGGCAACGACCAGCGCCGCGATCCACGCGACCGCGTAGGCACTGACGAGCAGGCAGTCCCACCGGAACACGCGCCGACGCACCGGACTGAACTCGCGCGACGGGAAGAACATCCGCTTCCACCAGATCTCGACGAGGTAGTAGAGCCACGGCGCCCATCCGCTGCGATAGACGCGCTCGAGCCACTGCCGAGCGCGCGACAGCGCGCGGTACTCGGCGAGCGTCAGCGGCTGCCAGACGAAGTCGAAGCCGCTCAGGTTGGTGTAGCCGTGGTGGACCACGTTGTGGCCGATCGCCCACAGGTTGTACGGTGTCAGGGAAGGCATGAACGACAAGCGGCCGACCCAGCGATTGAGCGTGCGGTGTCGCGTGAAGCTCTGGTGGCAGCTGTCGTGCCCGAGGATGAACAGGCGGCTGATCACGACGCCTGCGAGCAGTCCGCCGACGACCTGCAGCAGCGCGCTGGACGACGCGACGGCCAGAGCCATCGCCGCGCCGTAGAGCAGGAAGTCGAGCACCACCAGCGACAACGCGAGCGCCGTATTCGGCGTGGCGATCGGCGCGAGCCACGACCGGATCACCTTCCGGTGCGGGATCGGCGGTGTCGACGTGCCGGCGCGGGCGTGCGGAACGGCCTCGCTCCGCGTGATCAAAATCTCCGTCCGAAGCCCGCGCCGATCAGCCACGGATCCGCCTTCAGCGTCCCGACCTTCGTGCCGAACGACTTCACGTCGGTGCGGAGCATGACCTTCTTGATGTCGAAGTTGAAGACCGTGGTCGGCGTGACGAGAGCCGTAGTCAGCGCTGCCTGGAAGCAGGCGTTCTTGGACATTGAGAAACCTTCTTGGCGTTGAAATGACGAGGACTTCATTTCACGTCCGCGGACCTTCGGGCATTTTGACGTGGGTCAAGGCAGGGTCCGTGCCTGGCGCTATTCGCGGCACTGTTGCTTTTGTGCGCAAGCGGTCAGGGAAGCGCCCGGCGACCACGGCTCCGTTCGTATCCGGCGATGCGCCGGGTCGCATCCCCGTCCGCGCGCGATGTTCAGCACGTGGCGGTCCGGGCGCCGGGCGCGACTTGGACATGCGCCAAAACTGCTACCCTCGGCGCTCCGCCCTCCCGGGCACCGGCATCAGGATCATGGTTCCAGTGGCGGTCGCCTCCATTCCACACATTGCGGTCGTCGACGACGAAGTCGACATCACCGTCCTGCTCGCCAACTATCTTCCGAACCACGGGTTGCGGGTTTCGCAGTGCCATACGGGACGTGCGCTGCTCGACCTGATGGCGAAGGACGCAGCCGACCTCGTCCTGCTCGATCTCGGGCTCGGCGGCGAGGACGGGCTGGCGGTTGCGACGCAGTTGCGCGAGCGTTGGAAGTGCGGCCTGGTCTTCCTGACCGGCCGCAGCGACGCGATCGACAAGGTGGTCGGACTCGAGATCGGCGCCGACGACTACGTGACCAAGCCGTTCGAACTGCGCGAGCTCGTCGCGCGGATCAAGGCGGTCCTGCGGCGGATCGCACCGCGTGCGGACGACCCACCGGCGCGCACCGGCGGGTTACCGCTTCAACGAAGACTCCAACCGCGGCTCCACTTCGCGGGCTGGGTGCTCGATCCCGATGCGCGTCGCCTGACCGACAGTGCCGGCACGCCGGTCACGCTCACCTCGGGTGAGTTCGACCTGCTACTGGCTTTCGCACGCAGTCCGGGCCGCGTGCTGTCGCGCGACTACCTGCTCGAAGAAACGCGCGGCCGCGAGTCCGGTCCGTTCGACCGGACCATCGACGTGCAGGTCGGACGCCTCAGGCGGAAGCTCGAGACCAGGCCCGAAGATCCGCAGATCATCAAGTCGGTGCGCGGGGCCGGCTACATCCTGATCCCCGCGATCGAATCGCGTCCATAAACACGATGCCCCGCACAGGAGACGGGCCGACATCGAGGGTGCGGCCGACGGGATGAACCCGGACATCTTCCGTTCGCTGTTCCTGTCGTATCCCGACGCGCTGATCGTCACCGACGCGACCGGCAGGATCGTGCTCGCCAATCCGAATGCCGCCGCGTTGCTGCGTTACTCGGTCGACGAGCTCGTCAACCTGAACGTCGACGTCCTCGTGCCCGACTCGGCGCGTCCCAAGCATGCGCAGTATCGCGAGGCCTACAGCCACGCACCCCGGCCCCGACCGATGGGCACCCAGATGAATCTGGTCGCGAGGCGCAGCGACGGCACCGAGGTCATGGTCGAGATCGCGCTCAGTCCGCTGCAGAGCCTCGGCTTGCCGCTGGTCGTCGCCGCGATCCGCGACATCGGCACCTATCCGCGCGTCAAGCAGGCGTTGCGCCGCGCGCGCTACAGCGACCACCTCGCGCAGTTCGGTCGCCTCGCGGTGGATGCGCGCGACACGAGCCTGCTCCTCGGCGACGTACCGGCGATCGCTGTCGAGGCGCTCGAGGCCGACGTCGCTGCGGTCTTCCTGCGCGACCGCGGCAGCGCGGACTTCCAGCTCGCGGCCCAGGCCGGCCTGCCGGCCGACGCCATCGGAGAGTTGTTCCCAGACCGGCCCGACACCCTGCCCGGCTTCGTCGTGCGCGCCGGCGTCCCGGTCTTCAGCCGGCATGCCGACGAACATCGCTTCACGTTCCCGGCGGCCTTTGCCGGCACCGCGCTCCGCAGCGCGCTGATGGTGCCGCTCCTCGAGCGCGGCGTCGCCATCGGCGTGCTTGCCGTGCACGCTCGCGATGACCGGCGGTTCGGCGAGGACGAGACCAACTTTCTCTATTCGCTGTCGAACCTGCTGTCGACGAGCCTGCAGCGCGCGCAGACCGAGGAGGCGCTGAGCCACGCGCAACGGCTCGAGACGGTCGGACAGCTGACCGGTGGAATCGCGCACGACTTCAACAACCTGCTGACCGTGATCCGCGGCAATCTGCAAGTCCTCGAAGAACTGTCGGCGATCGTATCGGATCCGCTCGCGCCGCAGCTGGTGACCGCGGCCACGCGCGCGACCAGGCGCGGCGCCGAACTGACCGGCAAGCTGCTCGCGTTCTCGCGCAGGCAGCGGCTGCAGCCGGACGTCGTCGACACGGCGCAGATGCTCGACGCGCTGGCCGACATGCTCCAGCGCACGCTGGACCAGCGCATCCTCATCGAGGTCGACGTCCAGCCCGGCTGTCCGTCGATCCTCGCGGACCCTGGCCAGCTCGAGTCGGCACTGTTGAACATCGCGATCAACGCCCGCGATGCGATGCCCGACGGCGGGACGCTGCGCTTCCAGGCGCAGGTGTGTTCCGCCGCTCCGTCCGAGATCGCATCCGAGCTCGCGGCCGATCCCGGGCACCGCCGGTACGTCGAGATCTCGATCACCGACACTGGCTCCGGGATGCCGGACGTGGTCAAGGAACGCGCGTTCGAACCGTTCTTCACGACCAAGGAGGCCGGGCGCGGGACCGGTCTCGGGCTCAGCACCGTCTACGGGTTTGTCAAACAATCGAAGGGCGCGATCGGCCTCGAGAGCACGATCGGCAGGGGGACGCGGCTCACGCTCTATCTGCCGGTCGCGCCGGCTGGCAACGATCTGTCGACGACCGTCGCGGACAGCGCGGATCGGCCGGTCAAGGGACTGCGCGTGCTGCTCGTCGAGGACGACGCGGACGTCCGCGCGATCGCGATGAAGTTCCTCGACGGCATGCAGTGCATCGGCGATGTCGCTGCAACGGCCGAGGACGCGCTCGCGATCATGGAGACCGGCAAGCCGTTCGACCTGCTGCTGTCCGACATCGCGCTCGGCACGGGCATGCGCGGCACGCAACTGGCCGCTGAGGCGCAGATGCGCCGGCCCGAACTCCGGGTGCTGCTGGTGTCGGGCTATTCGGCCGAGCTGCTCGACGCCGACCGCGACGCGCCGGTCGAGTGGGAGCTGCTGCAGAAGCCCTACTCGCGCGAGGAACTGACGAGCGCGATCAGCCGCGTCACGCGCCAGCGCTGAAGCGCGATCCGGCTGCCGGACTGCGTCGTCCGTGTGCGCTCAGTGCAGGGCGGAGGCCGTTGCGATGCTTTCCTGAACGAACGACTGCAGCGCGACGAGGTCGGGGATGCAGATCTCGCGACGACCGCGCTCGTTGAACGCGATGAGCTTCGCACGCGCGAGCTTCGACAGCGATCGGCTGACGGTCTCGAGCGTAAGGCCGAGGTAGTTGCCGATCTCCGCGCGCGTCATCAGCAGCGAGATCTGGTCGCAGCGCATCCCCCGGTCTGCGAGCGATTGGGCCCAGTAGCGCAGGAAGTCGGCGACGCGCGCATCGGCCGACAGCGTGCAGATCGACATCAGCGAGCCGCGGTCGCCGACGATCGCGCGACTCATCGCGGTGTGCAGGGAGCCGAGCAGCGCAGGCGTCTGCGTGCAGGCCGCCAGGAACGACTCGTAGCGGATGATCCAGACCTCGCCGGTGTCCATCGCGATCGCGTCGCAGTCGTAGACGTCACGGGCGATCCCGTCCAGGCCCATCCAGTCACCGCGGAACTTCAGGGAGACGACCTGCGCGCGTCCGTCGGCGGACAGGTTGACGAGCTTGCAGATGCCCGAGTTGAGGACGTACAGGTTGTCGAACGGTTCGCCGGCGCGATAGATCAGGTCGCCGGTCCGCACGACGCGACGCTGGAACAGGAGCGATTCGCTGACCAGGCGCAGCGCCCCGCCGACGTCGTGGCTGCCGCGACGCTCGCGCGGCGCGCTGCGCGGCGGCGTCGACTGAAGGACGACGGGAGTCGGGGCGATGGGAACGATCGCGGCCTGCGTGGCGTGAGGCATGTGGGCATCCTGAGGGCTGAAAGGAAACTGGTGCCATCGTAGGAAGCTCGCATGACCGTGGCATCAATCGAACGTGTCGCTCTGTGAACTTTGGTAAACGGTCGGTAAACGCGCTGCACTTTCAGGGGGTGATTCGCGGCGCGGTGCCGCTGCGCGTTGACCGAGATCAATCCTGTTCGCGGCGAAGGCCGTTAGGCTTTGACGACTCAACCCGCCCGCCTTTCTCCGTGCTCACCCTGTCCATGACCGAATCAGCAGCATCCCCCGCCAAGCGGAGCGACCCGCAAGCGGTCGCGATCCTCGCCGCGGCGATCGGTCTCGAAGCGAGTACCGGCGACGAAGCGACGTCGCTGCCATTGCGCGGCAAG
>JBBRRW010000016.1:0-23590 GCA_038245975.1 Burkholderiales bacterium | reverse complement strand
CTGCTCTACTTCGCCGTCGATCCCCGCCTGCGCGTCGAGCGGGCCGCCGGCGCGCACTGACCGTTTCTCTCACAAGGATCTCCCATGAAAAGAATCGCTCCCTGGCTGCTCGCGGGCACGTTCGCGCTCGCCGCGTCGCTGTCGCATGCGGTCACCCTGCGTGTCTCCGACCTCGGCGACGTGCAGTCGATGGATCCGCATTCGCTCAACGAGAGCCTGCAGCTCAGCTTCACCGGCAACGTCTACGAGCCGCTGATCGAGCGCGGCAAGGACATGAGCCTGACGCCCGCGCTGGCAACCAAGTGGACGCAACAGTCGCCGACGGTCTGGCGCTTCGAACTGCGCCAAGGCGTGAAATTCCACGACGGCACGCCTTTTTCGGCGGACGACGTGATCTTCACCTTCAAGCGCGCCGCCGGCGACGGCTCCGACATGAAGGGCTACACCAATCCGATCAAGGACGTTCGCAAGGTCGGCGAATTCGCCGTCGAGATCGAGACCACCGCGCCCTATCCGATCCTGCCCGACACGCTCACGACGCTGGCGATGATGAGCAAGAAATGGTGCGAGGAGAACAAGGCCGAGCGCCCTGTCGATCGCCGCAAGGGCATCGAAAACACAGCGAGCTTCAAGTCCAACGGCACCGGGCCCTTCCGCCTCAAGGAGCGCCAGCCGTCGGTACGGACCGTGCTGGTCAAGAACTTCAACTGGTGGGGCAAGGCCGAGGGCAACCTCGACGAGGTCGTCTTCACGCCGATCGGCAACGACGCGACGCGCGTCGCGGCATTGCTCTCGGGTGAGACCGACCTGATGGAGCCGGTGCCCTTGCAGGACGTCGAGCGCATCAAGTCCGCCGGTCTCAACGTGCTGCAAGGCCCCGAGCTGCGCACGATCTTCCTCGGCATGGACCAGAAGCGCGACGAGCTGCTCTTCAGCAGCGTCAAGGGCAAGAACCCGTTCAAGGACGTGCGCGTGCGGCGCGCCTTCTACGAGGCCATCGACGAGGAGACGATCAAGGCGCGGGTCATGCGCGGCGCAGCGTTGCCGACGGGTCTCATGGTCGGCGCCGCCGTGCGCGGCTTCCAGGCCGACATGAACAAGCGCCTGCCCTACGACGTCGAGGGCGCGAAGAAGCTGATGGCCGAGGCTGGCTATCCGAACGGCTTCGAGGTCGGCATGAACTGCCCGAACGACCGCTACGTCAATGACAGCGCGATCTGCCAGGCCGTAGCCGCGAACCTCGCGCGGATAGGCGTGAAGGTGAACCTCATGACCGAGACCAAGGTCACCTACTTCCCGAAGATCCTGCGCCGCGACACGAGCTTCTATCTCCTCGGCTGGACGCCGAGCACGGTCGATTCGCACGACACCATGCAGTCGATCATGGCGACGCCGAACGACAAGGGGCAGGGCCAGTTCAATCTCGGCGCATACAGCAACCCCAAGTTCGACGAGCTGGTGCTCAAGGTCCAGTCCGAGACCGACCAGAAGAAGCGCAACGAGATGATTCGCGAAGCCTTCAAGATCCACCAGGACGACGTCGGCCATATCCCGCTGCACCAGCAGGCGCTGGCCTGGGCCTACGGCAAGAACGTGACGCTGACCCAGCTGCCGAACAACTACATGTTCTTCAAGTGGATGACGCTGAAGTCCAAGTAGGCGACTCGAACGCTCTGGCCGTTCCTGCCGCCGGCCAGGCGCCGGAGCGCCGCGACCTGCGCCCGGCCGCGGTGGCGTTCGGACCATCGCCCGGCCGCTGGGCGCGCTTCCTCGACGGCGACTTCTGGCATTCGTTCAAGAGCTCGCCGATGGCGGTGATGGCGGCTGTCGTGGCCGTAGTCTGCGTTCTGGCCGCGACGTTCGCCAATGTCATCGCGCCGCACGATCCCTTCAATCTCGCGACTCTGGAACTCGGCGATTCGATGCTGCCGCCGTCGTGGATGACCGGCGGTACCGCCAGGTACCTGCTCGGCACCGACGAGCAGGGACGCGACGTCCTCTCGGCGCTGATGTTCGGCGCGCGCATCTCGCTCTTCGTCGGCGCCGCGTCGGTGCTGCTCTCGCTCCTGATGGGCGTGAGCCTCGGGCTGCTCTCGGGCTACGTCGGCGGTCGCATCGATGCCTTCATCATGCGCATCTGCGATGTCATGCTCTCGTTTCCGTCGATCCTGATCGCGCTGCTGTTCGCAGGCGTCGGCCACGCGCTCTACCCGAACGCCGGCGACCTGCTCGCTTTCGGCGTCGTGATCTTCGCGATCGCGCTGCCCGGCTGGGTGCAGTACGCGCGCGCGGTGCGCGGCTCGACGATGGTCGAGCGTCACAAGGAGTACGTGCAGGCGGCCCGCGTGATCGGCGTCGCGCCGCTCAGGATCATGCTGCGCCACGTCCTGCCCAATGTCATGGGCCCGGTGCTCGTGCTCTCGACGATCCAGGTCGCCGTGGCGATCCTGGCCGAGGCGACGCTGTCCTTCCTCGGCGTGGGGGTGTCGCCCACCTCGCCCTCGCTCGGGACGTTCATCAACGAGGGCAACAAGCAGCTCTTCAGCGGCGCCTGGTGGCTCGTGATCTTTCCTGGTGCTACGCTGGTGCTGATCGCGCTCAGCATCAACCTGTTCGGTGACTGGCTGCGCGACGCGTTGAACCCGCGCCTGCGTTGATCCTCCAATGCCGACGCATCACCAGGAGCCGATCATGCGATTCGCCTTTGCCTCCCTCTCCACCGCCGCCCTCGCGGTCGCCGGCCTCTCGGGTTGCGCCAGCCTCGACTACCACTACTCGCAGATCTCGGGACAGCGCTACCACGTGTCCCCGATCGACACCTACTCGGTCGCGATCCTGCGCGTCGACGGCCAGAGCACGATCCTGCATCCGACGCCGGTCGATCCCGGCCTGCGCAAGATCCTGGTCCAGGGTCCGCCCGACGGCGTGAGCCGCGAAGGCCGGCAGCGCGAGATCTCGCTCGACGTGAAGCCCTGCACCCGCTACTACCTCGTCGCCGTCAAGCCGACCCGGATCGCCTCCGACTTCGACGTCCGCGTCGACTATCAGGAGCCGGTCGGCGGTTGCACGGCGCCGCCGCCGGCCAAGAGCTAGCGCGGATGCCGACGCCGCTGCTCGAGGTCTGCAACCTTCGGGTCGAGTTCCCTGGGCGGCGCGGCCGCCTGCTGGCGCTCGACGACGTCTCGTTCGAGATCGCGCCCGGCGAGATCCTCGGCGTGGTCGGCGAGTCGGGCGCGGGCAAGTCGCTGACCGGCGCCGCGATCATCGGCCTGCTCGACCCGCCCGGGCGGGTCGCGGGCGGCGAGATCCGCTTCGACGGCCGCCGCATCGACAACCTGCCGTACGAGCAGATGCGCAAGGTGCGCGGCCGATCGATCGGCGCCATCTTCCAGGATCCGCTGACGTCGCTCGATCCGCTCTACACCGTCGGCCAGCAGCTGATCGAGACCATCCAGACGCATCTCGCCGTCAACGGCGCCGAGGCCCGACGGCGGGCCGTGAAGCTGCTGCAGGAAACCGGCATCCCGGCAGCCGAGGAGCGGCTCGACCAGTATCCGCACCAGTTCTCCGGCGGCATGCGCCAGCGCGTCGTGATCGCTCTCGCGCTCGCCGGCGAGCCCCGGCTCATCGTCGCCGACGAGCCAACGACCGCGCTCGACGTCTCGATCCAGGCACAGATCATTTCGCTGCTCAGGCGCTTGTGCAAGGAGCACGGCGCCGCGGTCATGCTGGTCACCCACGACATGGGCGTGATCGCCGAGACCTGCGACCGGGTGGCGGTGATGTACGCGGGCAGGATCGTCGAGATCGGGCCGGTTGCCGACGTGATCCACGCGCCCGGGCATCCGTACACGGCCGGGCTCATGGGATCGATCCCGGCGATGGACGAGGACCGGCCGCGCCTTCTCCAGATCGACGGCGCGATGCCGCGCCTGACCGCGATTCCGCCCGGTTGCGCCTTCAATCCGCGCTGCCCGCGCGTGTTCGATCGCTGCCTCGTCGAACGGCCGGAGCTGATGCCCGCGGGCGCGACGCGCGCCGCGTGCTGGCTGCACGCGACCGAGCTGCAGGCGGCGGCGTGAGCGCTCCGCTGGTCGCGGTCGAAGGGCTGGCCAAGACCTTCGACGTCTCCGCACCTTGGCTCAACCGCGTCGCCGAGAGAAAGCCGCGCCAGTTCGTCCATGCGGTCGACGACGTCGGGTTCACGATCGATCGCGGCACGACGCTCGCGCTCGTCGGCGAATCGGGCTGCGGCAAGAGCACCGTCGCGCGCCTGCTCGTCGGCCTCCATGCGCCGACGCGGGGCCGGGTCGTCTTCGACGGCATCGACACCGTCGGCGCCGGCGGGGCGCGCCCGGCCTCGATCCGGCGCCGGATGCAGATGATCTTCCAGGATCCGTACGCGAGCCTCAACCCGCGCTGGAAGGTGATCGACATCGTCGCCGAGCCGCTGCGCGAGCATGGCTTCGGCGACGATGCCGGCGGTGGCGGCGCCGCGGTGCGGCAGCGCGTGACCGACCGCGTCGGCGAGCTGCTCGCCTCGGTCGGCCTCGCGGTCGCCGACGCCGACAAGTTCCCGCACCAGTTTTCCGGCGGCCAGCGCCAGCGCATCTCGATCGCGCGCGCGCTCGCGACCCAGCCCGAGTTCCTGATCTGCGACGAGCCGACGTCGGCGCTCGACGTCTCGGTGCAGGCACAGGTGCTCAACATCATGAAGGACCTGCAGGTCCGCCACGGCCTGACCTATCTCTTCATCTCGCACAACCTCGCCGTCGTTCGCCACGTCAGCGACCGCGTCGGCGTGATGTATCTCGGCCGGGTGGTCGAGCTCGCCGACAAGGCGCTGCTTTTCGCGCGCCCGCGCCATCCGTACACGCGGATGCTGCTCGACGCCATTCCCGACATCCACATGAGCGGCCGTGCGCGCACGCCGGTGCAGGGCGAAGTGCCGAATCCGCTCAACCCGCCGAGCGGATGCGCCTTCAATCCGCGCTGTCCGCATGCCAACGAGCGTTGCCGCGTGGAACGTCCGAAGCTGCTCGCGATCGACGGCGTGCAGGTCGCCTGTCACGCGGTCGAGGAAGGCCGGATCTGACGCGTCGGCGCTAGGGAGCGCCGGATCCCTCGTTCGCAAGGTGCTCGCCCCGCCACAGGTCGCTCTGCTGCTCACGCTCGCGAATGATCCAGGCCTCGCTTCCGGCAACCATCACCTCGGCAGCGCGCGGGCGCGTGTTGTAGTTGCTCGCCATGCTCATCGCGTACGCGCCCGCCGACAGCACCGCCACGAAGTCTCCCGGGACGACGGCGAGCGAGCGGTCGCGGCCGAGCCAGTCGCCCGATTCGCAGATCGGCCCGACGACGTCGCAGGTGAGGGCGGCGACGTCGCGGGTCTCGCATTCGACGATGCGCATCCAGGCGTCGTACATCGCCGGACGCATGAGGTCGTTCATCGCGGCGTCGACGATGCAGAAGCTCTTGTCCTCGCCGGGCTTGAGGTAGAGCACCTCGCTCACGAGCAGGCCGGCGTTGCCGACCAGCGAGCGGCCGGGCTCGAGCACGATGCGGCGGTGGCCGTGACCGCGCGCGTCGATGCGCTCGAGCAGTCGGCCGACGAGCGCGCCCGGCGCCGGCGGCGTCTCGTCGGCGTAGGTGATGCCCAGGCCGCCGCCGACGTCGATGTGCGAAAGCGTCGCGCCATCGGCCTCGACGAGCGCGACGAGGTCGAGCAGGCGGTCGAGCGCGTCGACGTACGGGCTGGCATCGACGATCTGCGAGCCGATGTGGCAGTCGATGCCCACGATCGAGAGTCCCGGCAGCTGTGCGGCGCGGGCGAACGCCGCGCGCGCCTGCCCGTGCGCGATGCCGAACTTGTTGGCGCGCAGGCCCGTCGAGATGTACGGATGCGTCTTCGGGTCGACGTCGGGGTTGACCCGCAGGCTCACCCCGGCCGTCTTGCCGCACGCGCTGGCGACCTCCGACAGCAGCTCCAGCTCGCCGACGCTTTCGACGTTGAAGCACATCACGCCGATGTCGAGGGCGAGCTGCATCTCGGCGCGCGTCTTGCCGACGCCGGAAAAGACGATGCGCGCCGGGTCGCCGCCGGCCGCGAGGACGCGTTCGAGCTCGCCGCCCGAGACGATGTCGAAGCCGCAACCACGTCGCGCGAAGAATTCCAGCACGGCGAGGGTCGAATTGGCCTTGACCGCATAGCAGATCAGGTGGTCGCGGCCGGACAGCGCTTCCTGGTAGCCCTCAAGCGCGCGGGCCATCGACGCGCTCGAGTAGACGTAGAGGGGCGTGCCGAAACGGCGCGCGAGGTCCGCGACGGCCAGGTCTTCGACGACGAGCCGCCCGTCGCGCCGCGCGATCTCCGGTGCGCCGGGCAACGCGCTCATCGCTGCGGCACCGGCGCCGGCAGATCGGCCGGCGAGACGCCGGGAATCGTCAAGGTGTCGGGCGACGACGCCGCGGCCAGCGCCGGTGCCGGTCGCGCCGGGATGAGTGCGCCTTTCTGGCCGCAGCCTGAGACCACGACGCAAGCGATGGCGAGCGTCGCCAGCAGGCTGCACCCGGTCGCCGCCACTACACTCGGATCACGTTCAGCCATCCCCCGGATTTTATCGACCGTGAGTTCACCGCCGCCCTCCTTCGAAGACCTGACCGATGCCGAGTACGACCGCCGCACCCGTGCCGTCCTCGCCGCGGTCGAGGCGGTGGCCGACCGCTTCCTCCAGGACGACGTCATCGACATCGACGCCAGCCGGACCGGCGGCCTGCTCGAGCTCGACTTTCCGAACGGCAGCAAGATCGTCGTCAACACGCAGCCGCCGTTGCACGAGCTGTGGCTCGCGGCGCAGGCCGGCGGATACCACTTCCGCGCTTCTGCCGGTCGCTGGATCGACGGTCGCGACGGGCGCGAGTTCTTCGACGTGCTCTCGGCGTGTGCCGCCGAACAAGGTGGTCGGCCGCTCCGCTTCTCGGCGTAGGCAGGCGCTTCTTCAGCGCCGGAAGAGATCGAGGATGCCGTTGCGCTCTTCTTCGCTCGGCGCAGTCGCCGGCTTGTCCTCGAGGCCGACGCTGCTGACGCCGCCGCCGCGCGCGTATTCCTCGTAGTACCACTCGCCGTTGAGGTTGACGACGCCCTCGGGCGGCGTCGGCTCCTGCACCGGAACGCCCTTCAGCATCGTCACCATGTAGTCGATCCAGATCGGCAGCGACAGGCCGCCGCCGGTCTCGCGGTCGCCGAGCTTTCTCGGATCGTCGTAGCCCATCCAGACGACGGCGACGACGTTCTTCTGCCAGCCGGCGAACCAGGCGTCATGCGAATCGTTGGTGGTGCCGGTCTTGCCGTACACGTCCGGGCGCTTCAGCGTCCCGCCGGCCTTCGCGGCGGTGCCCGTGTGCGTCACCTCCTGCAACAGGCTGGTCATGACGAAGGCGTTGCGCGCGTCGATCGTGCGTGCCGATTCGTCGAGCGTCGGCACGTGGGCCTCGTTGATGACGTGACCCTTGGAGTCGGTGATGCGGCTGATCAGCAACGGGTTCACGCGGTAGCCGCCGTTGGCGAACACGCTGTACGCCGACGCCATCTGCATCGGCGTGACGGCGCCCGCGCCGAGGGCCATCGGCAGGTAGGCGGGGTGCTTGTCGGCGTCGAAGCCGAAGCGCTTGATCCACTGCTGCGCGTAGGCCGGGCCGATCGACTTCAGGATCCGGATCGAGATCATGTTCTTCGACTTCGCCAGGCCGCGGCGCATCGTCATCGGGCCGTCGTAGGTGCCGTCGTAGTTCTTCGGCTCCCAGGGCTGGCTGCCGGTCGTGCCGGCGTCGAAGAACAGCGGCGCATCGTTGATCACGGTCGCCGGCGTGAAGCCCTTTTCGAGCGCGGCCGAGTAGATGAAAGGCTTGAAGCTCGAGCCCGGCTGGCGCCACGCCTGGGTCACATGGTTGAACTTGCTCTTCGAGTAGTCGAAGCCGCCCACCATCGCCCGGACGCTGCCTGTACGCGGATCCATGGCGACGAACGCGCCTTCGACCTCGGGCAGCTGGGTGATCGACCATTCGCCCTTGGGGCCTCGGATGAGACGAACGACGGCGCCGGGCCGAACCTGCGTCTTCGGGTTGGCCTTGGGCGCCAGCCCGGACGTGGCCGGCTTCAGCCCTTCGCCGATCACGGTCGCCTCTTCTCCGTTCTGCAGCACGGCAACGACTTTCTTCGCAGACGCCTCGGTGACGACGGCGGCACGCAGCTCGTCGTTGTCGGGATAGTCCTGCAGCGCCTCGGCGATGCGCGCGTCGAGCTCACCGCGCTCGGCCGGCAGGTCGATGTAGTCCTCGGGGCCGCGATAGACCTGGCGCTTCTCGAACTCCATGATCCCCTTGCGCAGCGCGTGGTACGCCAGCGTCTGCTCCGCAGAATTCAGGGTCAGATAGACGTTCAGCCCGCGCGTGTAGGACTCGGCACCGTACTGGCTGAAGATCATCTGGCGCGCTGCTTCGGCGACGTATTCGGCGTGCACCGCGATTTCCGACGGCGTCTTGTAGCGAAGAACCTGCTTCTTGGCCGCGTCTCGCTGCTCGGCGGTGATGAAGCCGTTCTCGAACATGCGATCGATGATGTAGCGCTGGCGCGTCCTCGCGCGGTCGGGATTGACGATCGGGTTATTGGCCGAAGGCGCCTTGGGCAATCCGGCCAGCATCGCCGCCTCGGCGACGGTGATGTCCTTCAGCGGCTTGCCGAAATAGATTTCGCTCGCGGAGGCGAATCCGTACGCGCGCTGCCCGAGCGCGATGTGATTCATGTAGACCTCGAGAATCTGGTCCTTCGTGAGCTGGCTTTCGATCTTCAAGGAAAGCAACATCTCGTAGATTTTGCGAGTAAATGTTTTTTCCGTGGAGAGATAGAAATTGCGCGCGACCTGCATCGTGATGGTCGAGCCGCCCTGCGCGCTGTGTCCTTCGCCGAAGTTCGCCAGCCCGGCCCGCAGCACGCTGACGTAGTCGACGCCGCTGTGCTGGTAGAAGCGCGAGTCCTCGATCGCCAGCACGGCGTCCTTCATCACCTTGGGGATCTGGCCGATCGGCACGAAGTTGCGCCGCTCCTCGCCGAACTCGCCGAGCAGCACGTTGTCGGCCGAGAAGACGCGCATCGGCAGCTTCGGCCGGTAGTCGGTGAGGCTGTCGATCTCGGGCAGATTCGGATATGACACCGCCAGCGCGATGGCGGCCACGAGCACGACGGCGATGGCGGCCGACGCGGCCAGGCCGATGAGGGTAAGCACCACCCGCAACAGGACGCGCAGCCACTCCGGCAAGCCCGAAGACGTCGGCTCGCGGCGGCTCGGCGAAGCCGCGCGGCCGGCACCGTTCTCAGAATCGGTCACGACTCGTCCTGCATGTCGATCGCATTATAGAAACCCGATTTCGCGGCTCTTCGCGGTGGTCGGGAAAGGTCACAAAAGGTGACGCAATCGACACTTCCAATCGCGTTGCAAACAGTCGCATGTCGACGACCGGTTCGCGTGTGAGATTTGCAACGCACACAGGGGTGCGCGGCCGGTTTTTGCTTTGGTAATCAAGGGCTTTACTGCTAGCATCAAAGCAACTTATTAACAGTCCAGCGCGTCGTTTTCGTCGTTTTCGGCGACGCTGGAAAAGGGGCACCGTGAGCTTTCTCGACGCGCTGTTGGGCCGCAAGCACCCACCCATGATCGGCCTCGACATCAGCTCGTCGAGCGTCAAGCTCGTGGAGCTCGGACAGACCAGCAGTGGCGAATACGTGCTCGAGCGTTTCGGCTCGGAAAGCTTCGAAAAGGGCTGGATCGCCGATGGCCAGATCGAGAAATTCGACGAAGTCGCCGAAGCCGTGAAGCGCCTGGTCACCAAGAGCGGCACCAAGACGCGCCAGGTCGTCATGGCCATGCCGCAATCGGCCGTGATCACCAAGAAGATCATGCTGCCCGCCGGGCTGCGCGAGGAAGAGCTCGAAGTCCAGGTCGAGACCGAAGCCAACCAGTACATCCCGTTCTCGCTCGACGAGGTCAGTCTCGACTTCTGCGTGATCGGCCCGAGCCCGACCTCGGTCGGCGACGTCGAGGTGCTGATTGCCGCGTCGCGCAAGGACCGGGTCCAGGATCGCCAGGGCCTGGCGGAAGCTGCCGGCTTGAAGCCCGCGGTGCTCGACATCGAATCGCACGCGTCGCGCCTCGCCATGAGCCGGGTCGTCTCGAGCCTGCCGAACGAGGGCCGCGATGCGCTCGTCGCCCTGTTCGAGATCGGCGCCGACACCACCAGCCTCAAGGTGCTGCGCGACGACGAGATGCTCTACGACCGCGATCAGGCCTTCGGCGGATCTCAGCTCACCCAGCTGATCTCGCGCCAGTACGGCTTCTCGTACGAGGAAGCGGAGCAGAAGAAGCTGGCCGCCGACTTGCCAGACGACTACGAGACTTCGCTGCTCGCGCCGTTCGTCGACAGCCTGTCGCAGGAAATCGGCCGCGCGCTTCAGTACTTCTTCACCAGCACGCCGCACCACAAGGTTCACTACGTGATGCTTGCCGGCGGCACCGCCACGCTGCCCGGCCTGAAGGATCGCGTCACCGAGCTCACCGGATTCGCGTCGATGGTCGTCAATCCCTTCGAGAACATGAAGCTCGGCTCCGCGGTGCGCGAAGCCAAGCTCCGCCGCGAAGCGTCGTCCTACCTCACGGCCTGCGGCCTGGCGATGCGGAGGTTTGCGCAGTGATCATGATCAACCTGCTCCCGCACCGCGAGGAGCGTCGCAAACGGAAGAAGATCGCCTTCTTCGCCGGCCTCGGCGTCGCCGCGATCGTGGGTCTGGCCATCGTCGGCGTCTGGTACCTGGTCGTGCAGCAGCTGATCGCCGGTCAGCAGCAGCGCAACACGTTCCTGCAGGGCGAGATTGCCAAGCTCGACATCCAGATCAAGGACATCGCCAGCCTGAAGGCCGAGATCGCATCGCTGAAGGCGCGCCAGAAGGCGGTCGAGGACCTGCAGATCGACCGCAACGTGCCGGTCCACGTGTTGAACGAGCTCGTGCGCCAGGTGCCCGAAGGCATCTACATCACGGCGCTCAAGCAGGACAACCAGACGCTGAGCGTCGCCGGCATCGCGCAGACCCAGGAGCGCGTCTCCGAGATGCTTCGCAACACGGCCTACAACTCTGAGTGGCTGGTCAAGCCCGAGCTCGTCGAGAGCAAGGCGACCACCGTGCAGGGCGCGAACAAGGAGCAGAAGCGCTTGTTCGACTTCGGCATCCGCCTCACCGTCAAGCGTCCGCAGGACACGCCGGTCGCCGCATCGCAAGCGACCGCCGCCGGCGCGATCCCCGCCGCAGCGAGCGCGCCCGCATCGGCCGCCGCGCCGAAGAAGACCTGATCGCCATGGCCACCAAGAGCAAGACCGCCAACGTCGACCTGAACTCGGTCTTCGAAGGCGCAGCCTCGCAATTCCGCGGGCTGAACCCGAACGAGCCCGGGCAATGGCCGCTGCTGCCGAAGACGCTGACGTTCGTCGCCGTCGCGCTGGCGATGGTCGTCGTCGGCTGGTTCGTCGTGCTGTCGACGGCGCACGACGAGCTCGACGGCGAGCACAACAAGGAACCTGCGCTCAAGACCGACTATCGCAACAAGCTCGCGCAGGCGGTCAACCTCGGCGAGTTGCGCAAGCAGAAGCTGCAGGTCGAGGAGTACGTCACCCAGCTCGAGAAGCAATTGCCGGGCAAGGCTGAAATGGACGCGCTGCTGTCCGACATCAACCAGGCCGGCCTCGGCCGCGGCCTGCAGTTCGAGCTCTTCAAGCCGGGTCAGGTCGTGATCAAGGACTACTACGCCGAGCTGCCGATCGCGATCCGCGTGTCTGGCCGCTATCACGACATCGGCTCGTTCGCCGCTGACATCGCCAACCTGTCCCGCATCGTCACCTTGCACAACCTGAACATCACCGCGGGCAAGGATCTCTCCGGCGTGCTGACGATGGAAGCGACCGCGCGCACCTACCGCTACCTCGACCAGAGCGAGATCGAGGAGATCAGGAAGACCTCGGCGGCCGCGAAGGCTAAATCCGGAGCCAAGCCATGACGCGGAGTCTCTCGATCGGCGCCCGGCTGGTGGCGTCCGTGCTCGTCGGCGGCTTCATGCTGTCGGCGTGCAGCGGCGACCAGGACGAGCTGCAGCAGTGGATGGAGCAGCAAAAGCGCGAGGTCAAGCCGAGCGTCGAGCCGCTGTCCGCGCCCAAGAAGTTCACCCCGCAACCCTATGCGGCGCTCGGCGCGGTCGAGCCGTTCAGCACGCAGAAGCTGACGGTCGCGCTCAAGCAGGAAGCCAGGCAGCCGAATTCCCTGCTGGCCGCCGAGATCAACCGGCGCAAGGAGCCGCTCGAGGCCTATCCCGTCGACAGCATGGCGATGGTCGGCAGCGTGACGCGCAACGGACGCCCCTACGCATTGCTGAAAGTAGATAACTTGCTTTACCAAGTCAAACCGGGCGATTACCTCGGCCAGAACTACGGGAAGATCACCAAGATCTCCGAAACAGACGTGGCCTACCGCGAAATCGTGCAAGACGCGGCAGGCGAATGGATCGAGCGCTCCAGCGCCCTCCAGCTTCAGGAGAAGGCGCGATGACAAGTATTTGGGAGAAACCGATGGCCAGCATGCGCTCGCGATTTTTCGTTCTCGCGCTGATGACCGGCGCGGCGTTCCCCGCCTGGTCGCAAATCTCGATCCAGTCGATCAACAGCTCGCAACAGGCGGGCTCGGAAGTGATTCGCATCGAGCTGAGCGAGCCCCTGGCCGCGGTGCCCGCCGGCTTCACCGTGCAGGCGCCGCCGCGAATCGCGCTCGACCTGCCCGGAGTGTCGAACGCGCTCGGCAAGAACACCGTCGAGATCAATCAAGGCAATCTGCGCTCGGTGAGCATCGCCCAGTCGGGCGAGCGCACCCGTCTCGTCCTCAACCTGAAGGCGCCGGCCGGCTACAGAGCCGTGATCGACGGCAAGTCGCTCGTCGTCTCGCTCGACAACAACGCTCCGGCGACTCTCGCGAGCTCGAGCGGCCAGACGACGCGCTTCGCCGAAAGCCTGAACCGCACCCAGCTGTCGCTGCGCGACATCGACTTCCGCCGCGGCTCCGACGGCGCCGGCCGCGTCGTCGTCGAGCTGCCGAACAACCAGGTCGGCGTCGACATCCGTCAGCAAGGCCAGAGCCTCGTCGTCGAGTTCCTGAAGTCCAGCCTGCCGGACGCGCTGCGCCGCCGCCTCGACGTCACCGACTTCGGCACGCCGGTCCAGAGCATCACCACGACCCAGCAGGGCGACCGCGTGCGCATGGTGGTCGAGCCGCGCGGCACCTGGGAGCACAGCGCCTACCAGAGCGACAACCAGTTCGTGCTCGAGGTCCGGGCGCAGAAGGTCGATCCGAACAAGCTCGTGCAAGGCACGGGCTACGCGGGCGAGAAGCTGTCGCTCAACTTCCAGAACATCGAGGTCCGTGCGCTGCTGCAGGTCATCGCCGACTTCACCAACTTCAACGTCGTCACCAGCGACACGGTCACCGGCAACGTCACGCTGCGGCTGAAGGACGTTCCCTGGGACCAGGCGCTCGACATCATCCTGCAGGCCAAGAACCTGGGCCTGCGCAAGTCGGGCAACGTGATCCTGATCGCGCCGAAGGACGAGCTCAACGCCAAGGAGAAGATCGAGCTCGAGGCCAAGCAGCAGATCGCCGCGCTCGAGCCGCTGCGCACGCAGTCGTTCCAGCTCAACTACGCCAAGGCCGAAGACATCGCCAAGGGCCTGACAGGGCAGGGCGGCACCGGCGGTGGCGGCACGGCCTCGCGCATCCTCTCGACGCGCGGCAGCGTCGTGTTCGAGACCCGCACCAATCAGCTGTTCGTGAGCGACATTCCGTCGAAGCTCGAGGAAGTGCAGTCGCTGATCGCCAAGATCGACATCGCGGTGCGCCAGGTCCTGATCGAGTCGCGGATCGTCATCGCCGACGACAGCTTCGGCCGTTCGCTCGGCATCCGTCTCGGCGCGGCCGACCTGCGCGGCGTCCGCGGCGGGCTGCCGGGCTACAGCGTCAACGGCGACACGCGGGTCACGATCGGCGGCAACCTGAATGCCGTCCAGTCGCAGACCTTGCAGGGCGGCACGACCGGCGTCTCGGCCAGCGACACCAACTTCATCAACCTGCCCGCGACCGGCCAGAACGGCTTCGATCCGGCCACCTTCGCGCTGTCGCTGTTCGGCGCCTCCGCCAACCGCTTCCTGAACCTCGAGATCTCGGCGCTCGAAGCCGACGGCAAGGGCAAGGTCGTCTCGAGCCCGCGCGTCGTTACCGCCGACCAGCAGAAGGCGATCATCGAGCAGGGCGAGGAGCTTCCCTACCAGGTCGCGACCTCGAGCGGCGCGACGTCGCTGCAGTTCCGCAAGGCCAACCTGAAGCTCGACGTCACGCCGCAGATCACGCCCGAAGGCAACGTCATCCTCGACGTCGACATCACCAACGACAGCGTCGGCCGCAACACCGCCGCCGGCTTCGCCATCAATACCAAGCACGTCAAGACGCAGGTCCTGGTCGAGAACGGCGGCACGGTCGTGATCGGCGGCATCTTCACGCAGAACGACCGAGAGGACATCACCAAGGTCCCATTCCTCGGCGACGTTCCCTACCTCGGCAACCTGTTCAAGACGCGCACCACGTCGTCGTCCAAGAGCGAACTGCTGATCTTCCTGACCCCCAAGGTCGTGACCGATCGGACCGCGGCGCGCTGACGTGCCTGCATCAATGATGAAAGCTAGCGAGTCGCGCATGAACAAGATGCTCAAGAACCTGATCGCGTTGGCGTCGGTCGCCGTCGTCCTCGCCGCTTGCGGTGGCGGCGGCGGAAGTGCAGGAACGTCGCCATTCGTGACGGCGACGACGACATGCGTGGCGGCGGCATCGGGTCCCGCTTGCACGATCCCGGCTGCCTCTCTGGCGCTGCAACTCGACGTGCCGACGATCGACGACAGCGGAGCGTCCTCGGTCAAGGCCACCGCCACGGCACTGACCGCGTCCGGCCAGGCCCTGACTGGCGTTCCGGTCACCTTCTCGGTCGACAACAGCGCCGCGTTCACGGTGCCCGGCCCCACCACCAGTGCAAATGGCCAGCTCGTGGCAACCGTCACTGCCGGCGCCGACCCGTCGAACCGCGTCGTCACTGTCACCGCCACCAGCGGAACCCTGACCGCAACCGGATCGTTCGCCATCACCGGTGCCAAGCTGACTGGAACCCGCAGCAAGGCGAACGTGCTACCAGGCGAAGCGGCCAAGGTCGACTTCAAACTCACGAACTCCAACAATCTCGCGATGGTGGGTCAGGCGTTCACCGTCACAGCCGGTTCGCTCCCAACCATCACGGGCGTCACCGACATCTCGGGGAACTTCACCTATAACTTCACGGCGCCGACGACGACCGGTGCGATCGACATCGTCGCAAGCGCAGGTGGAACCAGCAACACCCAGACCATCACGGTGTCGACGGTCAGCACGACGCCGATCGTCGACCTGACGACGATCCAGTCGGCCTCCGTGTCCGCGAACCCGAGCGTCGTGTCGATCAACACGACCGGCACGACAAACCGGACGGAGATCCGCGCGCTCTTCATCGGCCCCGGCAACAAGCCGATTCCAAACATTCGCGTTCGCTTCGACCTCGAGAACGATGTCTCGTCCATCGGCGGAAGCTTCTCGGCCGGCGACAACACGCCGACGGGTGACAAGTCGGTGGTCCTGACCGATGCCAACGGCATCGCGACCACGGCCTACATTCCTGCCGATCGCGCCAGCCCGACCAACGGCGTGACGGTTCGGGCGTGCTACGGCGGCACGGACGCCTTCCTGGTCTGCGATCCCACGAAGTCAACGAAGACCACGATCACTGTCGTCGCCGACCCGCTCGCGGTGACGATCGGCAGCAACGAGAAGGTCTACATCGGGACGAACGACCTGACGTACATCCGCAAGTTCGTCATTCTGGTTGTCGACGCTTCGGGCAGGGCCAAGGGCAATGTCGACATCGTGCCTTCGGTCGACATCGACCGCTACTACAAGGGCAGCTACGTCAAGGGTTCGACCTGGTTCGTCGGCTACTTCAACAACCTGGGCGCCGCGACCCCGTCGGCGGCGGCGGAGTGTTTCAACGAGGACAACAATCGGAACGCCATCAATGAGGCGGGCGAAGACATCAACCACACGGCGACACTCGAGCCGCGGAAATCGGATGTCGCCATCTCGATTGTCGGCAGCAGTCGCACCGACGCCAGCGGCTCGGCACTGGTCCAGATCGAGTATCCGAAGAACCTCGCCACCTGGGCGCGCGTGAAAATCCTGGTGTCGGCCACGGGTGTCAGCGGCACAGAAGGGCGTGCGACCTGGACCGAGGTTCTGCCGGCAGAAGTCGCTGCATTCACCGGGACGGGAGCTCCTGCATTCGCCATCAGCCCGTACGGAGATACGGTCTACAGAGCTCTCATCTCGAGCAGTACCCAGATGCAGTATCCGGCCCCCGGCTTGGGACCTGTCGACTATCCGACCCGGACCTATCCGTTCGGCTATCCGGACGGCACGCCCACGCCCGCCGCTGGAACGATTCTGACGGCTTGCCAGAACCCGAATTGACGACCGAGGCGAACGCGTCGCTTCGGCGGCGAGGGCCGCCAGGCCCTTAGTCGACGCGCGAGTGATCGGGACACGGTGCCCATGACGTCCCTGATCGGCATGCCCGGGTGCGGCAAGTCGGCCATCGGCAAGGCGCTGGCCCACCGTCTCGGGACGCGCTTCGTCGATTGCGACAGGGTCATCGAGGAGCGCGCCGGCTACAGCATCGCCAGCCTCTTCGCGCGCGACGGCGAGCCGGCGTTTCGAGAATTGGAAGCCGAGGTGCTGGAGTCGATCGTCGCGGAGGGCAATTGCATCGTCGCCACAGGCGGCGGTGCGGTGCTGCGCGCCGACAACCGCGAAGCGCTGCGAACGAGGACCACCTGCGTCTACCTGGACGTCCCTGTCGACACGCTCTGGAAGCGATTGCGACGCGACCGCAGGCGTCCGCTGCTCCAGGTCCGGGACGCCGAGGCCCGCCTGCACGAGCTGCGCTCCGTGCGAGAGCCTCTGTATCGCGAGACGGCGGCAATCGTCGTGGACACGCGAGGCCTGTCGTTCGATGCCGTCGTCGACACGATCATCGAGCGGCTTCGCCTTGCCAACGCTGCACCATGAAGACGAAGCCGGAGACCGTCCGCGTCGAGCTCGATGCACGTAGCTATGACATCATCATCGGCACCGGCCTGCTCGACGCGGAGGCCAGTCCCGCCTACCTCCCCGGATTCAGCGCAGCCGTCATTGTCACCAACGAAACCGTTGCGGGCCTGTACGGCCACCGCCTCGCCGCCTTGCTGGCACGCCGCTACCAGAAGGTTGACGTCATCGTCGTTCGCGACGGCGAGGCCTTCAAGGACTGGACCACGCTGCAGCAGATCTTCGACGGCCTGCTCGCGAAACGGGCAGACCGCGGCACGACGATCTTCGCGCTCGGCGGCGGCGTGATCGGCGACCTCGCCGGCTTCGCCGCGGCCTGCTTCATGCGCGGCATCTCGTACGTGCAGGTGCCGACCACCCTCCTCGCCCAGGTCGACTCCTCGGTCGGCGGCAAGACGGCGATCAATCACTCGCTCGGCAAGAACCTGATCGGGGCGTTCCATCAGCCGTCGGCCGTGATCGCCGACATCGACACGCTCGACACGCTGCCGTCCAGGGAGCTTGTCGCCGGCCTGGCCGAGGTCATCAAGTACGGCGCCGTCGCCGACGCGCCGTTCCTCGACTGGATCGAGGCGAATCTCGCGGCCCTGCTGGCCCGGGACAAGCCGGCGCTGGCGCACGCCGTCAGGCGCTCGTGCGAGCTCAAGGCCGCGGTCGTCGCCGCCGACGAGCGCGAGTCGGGCGTGCGCGCGACGCTCAACTTCGGACACACCTTCGCCCACGCGATCGAGACGGGCACGGGCTACGGCAGCTGGCTCCACGGCGAAGCGGTGGGCTGCGGCATGGCCATGGCGGCGGATCTGTCGGTGCGGCTCGGCCTGATCGAGGCCGCACTGGCCGAGCGCCTGACCGGCATCGTCGTGGCGGCCGGCCTGCCGGTCCGGGCGCCCGCGCTGGGCGCCGAGCGCTATCTGGAGCTGATGAGCCTCGACAAGAAGGCCGTCGGCGGCGATCTTCGCTTCGTGCTCCTGGACGGTCCCGGGCGGGCTGCGTTGCGCGCCGCACCGAACGCTTCCGTCATCCAGACCTTGCACCGCTTTTGCGGGTGAGTCCCGACACGGCCGTGACATTGTGCAAGCGTGCGCTTCCACCCGTGCCGTTCGGCTTGCCAGCCGCCCCGTTCGTCGCCCGGCCCCGCCCGGGAGACGCCTGAATTTTTACACTTCGCCGTCCCAGAGGAATGCAATGACACGCTCACGTGGATTCACCCTGATCGAGCTGATGATCGTCATCGGCATCGTCGCGATCCTGGCGGCCGTGGCGATTCCGTCGTACACCGACTACGTTCGCCGCGGCCGCATCACGGAGGCGATCTCCACGCTGGCCGGCATGCGCGTCAAGATGGAACAGTACTTCCAGGACAACCGCACGTATGTCGGCTCCTGCGCGCCTGGCACGATCGCGCCGCTGCCCGGCCCCACGATCCACTGGATTTACGCCTGCCCTGGTCCGACGCTGAACACGTACCTGATCACCGCCACCGGCGTCGTCGGCAGCACGATGGACGGCTTCCAGTACACGCTCGACCAAGGGAACAACCGCGTGACCAACATCGCGGCGCCCGCGACCTGGCCGGCCAACGCCAATTGCTGGGTGTTGAAGAAGGACGGCACGTGCTGACCCTCGCGTCCCGTCGCGGCTTCACGCTGATCGAGGTCCTCGTGACCATGTCGATCCTGGCGCTCCTGCTCGCGCTCGGTGCGCCGGCCATGGGCACTTATCTGCAGAACTCGAAGCTGGCGGCGGCCACGTCCTCCCTCTACACCGCCGTGCAGACGGCCCGCACGGAAGCGATCCGCCGCAATGTCCAGGCGCAGTTCGTTCTCACCGACACGCCGGTCTCGACCGCCGACATCGCCAACGCCCTCGCACCCGCGGTGGCCGGGCGCAACTGGGTCGTGCGCGCTGCGTCGGGCGCGGTCTTCGTGCCGATCGAGTCGAAGGCGGGTGCCGAAGGCGAGGCGAGCACGGCGCCGCCGGCGGTCCAGGTGGCCGGCGCAGCCTCGGCTCCCGTGGTCTTCGACGGCACCATCCCGTTCAACGGCTTCGGCCAGACGTTCACCGGGGTTCGCTACGTCATCGACGTCAGCAACCCGACGGCAGGAATCTGTGCCGATGCCGGCGGCACGATCCGCTGCCGGCGCATCGTCGTCTCGCCGGGCGGCCAGATCGCGGCGTGCGACCCCGCCGCTCCCGTGGGAGACAGCCGTGCGTGCTGAGATGACCTCGCGTCCTGGACAGGGCGGCTTCTTCCTGATCGAGGCGATGGTCGCGATCCTGATCTTCGCGCTCGGCATCCTCGGCCTGGTGGCGATGGGCGGCACGGCAGTGTCGTCGCAGTCCGACGCGCAATACCGCACCGATGCGAGCAGCCTCGCCGACGCCATCGCCAGCCAGATCGCGCTCAGCCTCAACCGCACAGGCGCCACCGCCGCGATCAGGACGGCCAACAAGGCCGCGTCTCTCGCGCCGTTCGCGCACAACCCGGGCGGCGTGAACTGCGCCTTCGCCGGCGGACCCACCGGGCCAGGTCCGGTTCTCGATCTCGTCAACCGGGCGCAGGCAGTCCTGCCCGGCGCGACGCCGGCTTACCAGCAGATCGTCGTCGACGGCGCCGGCTCGTTCAACCGCGTCGAGATCACCCTGTGCTGGAAGACCGCCAGCGACGCCGTTCCGCGCCGTCACACCGTCGTGACGTACGTCAACTGAGGCCGCCCGTGACTGCGTGCACTTCCTCTTCCCGGCTTCGCGCGTCGCGCGGCGTCTCGCTCGTCGAGCTGCTGGTCGGCGTGGCGATCGGTCTGATCGGCATCGTCGCGATCTTCCAGGCGGTGACCGTCTGGACCAAGCACACGCAGACGACCAGCTCCGGTGGCGACGCCCAGGTCGCGGGCACGCTCGCTCTCTTCAGCATCGAGCGTGACGTGAAACAGGCGGGCCACGGATTCGGCCGGGCCGCGAGCGGCGTCATGGGCTGTAACGTCCAGACCACCTTGCCCGACGTGGTCAACCTGCGTCCTGTGGAGATCGTCGCCAGCGGCCCCGTGGGCTCGCCCGACATCGTCAACGTGTTCTACGGCGACTCGTCGTTCTTCGTCGAGGAAGGCGACTTCATCGACTCGACCTTGAACACGAAGCGGCTGCCGCGGCTCGGCGGTTACCGCAGAGGCGACATCGCCATCGTCGCGGGCGCGGCCGCGTCGGCAGCGACCGCCTGCACGATGATCGAGATCACAGCCGACAACGATCCCAACGGCTGGGTGGAGCATCAGCCCGCCGCTGCGTACATCAGCGCCTACACCGCGTCGAATGCTGTCGCGCGCTTCAACAGCGCTTCCGCGCCGGCCTTCGGCGTGGGCAAGATCTACAACCTCGGGCCAACGCCACGTTACGACCGCTGGACGATCGACAACTTTCACGAGCTGGGCCGTCGCGATCTGCTCTCGGCTGCGCCGATCTCTATGCAGGTCTCCGAGGGCGTCATCAACTTGAAGGCGGAATACGGCTATGACGCCGATGCGAACGGCAGGATCGACAACGCGGAGTGGCTGACGGTGCTGCCCGTGGGCGCCGACTGGACGCGGGTCCTCGCGGTCCGGGTCGCCGTTCTCGTGCGCAGCCGCCAGTTCGAGCGCAATGGCGATCCGGGCGCGAGCGGCGCGGCCGCGATCACGCCGACGGCGGCCAACCCGCGGTACTTCGCGGTCCCGGGTCCGGCGAAGACGTTCCTGATGAACAACGTCGATGGCACCGCCGACGCCTTCGGCGACGCCAACCCGGATCCGAACAACTGGCGTTTCTATCGCTATCGCGTCTACGAACGCGTCATTCCGCTGCGCAACGTCTTGTGGGGAACCTACGGATGAAGCCGATCTCCGCCATTCGCAATGCCAGGCGCGGCCAGCGCGGCGTCGTGCTGTTCGTCGCCCTGATCGTGCTCATCGTCATGACCCTGGCGGGGCTCGCCCTCCTGCGTCAGATGGGCGCGGGCACCTCGATCGCGGGCAACCTCGCCTTCAAGGAGAACGCGACCTTCGTCGCCGATCGTGGCGCCGAGGTCGCGGTGCAGTACATCCAGCTCATCACCACGGATCTGACCGTGAACACGCCGGCCAGCGGCTACGCCGCCACCTGGGTCGGCGGGCTCGACCCGACGGCGTTCGGGTGGGGCGCGAGCTCGCTCGCGCTGGCCGACGATCCGATCATTCGCGACATCGCCCAGACCGGCAACGCGGCCGACGTCATCATCCAGCGCCTGTGCCAGAACCTGGGCAGTGCGCTCGACCCTGCGCAGCGCTGTTCCGACACGCCGCTGGACAACCCCTTCCGTTCGCACGGCAACTCGGGTTCCGGGGCGGCCTTGCCGTCCATCACCCCGACTCCTTTCTACCGCGTCACGACGCGCGTCCTGGGCCCTCGCGGCACCGTCAGCTATACGCAAGTGTTGATGCAGTAGGCCATCGGCCGAACGAGATCGAACATCATGAAGCAAGTCCAGCCCCCCATGGTTTCACGTTGCAGGACCCTGTCCCGCACCGCAGTGGTCGTCGCGCTGGCGATCGCCACGGCGTCGCAGGCCGCGCCCACCGACATCTCGAACAATCCGATCGCCTCGTCGACGTCGGCGGCGGTCAAGCCGAACATCATGCTGCTGATGGACGCGTCGGGCTCGATGGCGCGCACCCACATGCCCGACGAGCTCGAGACGACCGCGGGGCCGACGAGCATCGGCTACAAGTCGTCGCAGTGCAACGTCCTCTACTACAACCCCGCGCAGCTCTACACGTTGCCGAAGCGTTTCGACGGCACGTTCTTCCCGGCTCCCGCGTTCGGCGCTGCACGGTACGCCGGGTTCGGCGCGTACTACGCGATCCCCGACCTGTCCACGACCAACCTCAACAACCAGTTTGTCGCCTATGACAACACGACGCTCGACGTCGTGTCGCCGTTTCCCGACACGCCGCAGCGCGCCTACTACTACGTCTACACCGGCGCGCAGACTCTCAAGTTCGACGCGCAGCCGTGCACGCAGTTTGACGGCGGGGCGACCGTCGCCGCCACCGGCGGCGGGACCTGGACCAAGACCTTCCCCACGACCGTTGCCGAGCAGCAGAACTTCGCCATCTGGTACTCGTTCTACCGCACGCGCATCAGCCTGATCAAGAGCGCCGCGAGCCTTGCCTTCTCGCCCCTGAACGACACCAAGCGCGTTGGCTTCATCACGGTCGAGCCGAAGGACACGCCGAATTCGGCGGCGATCAACCCGATCCGCTATCTCCCGGTCAACGACTTCGATCCGGCGCAGAAGAACCTCTGGTTCAGCAAGCTCTTCTCGCAAAAGCCCAAGGGCGCGTCGCCCGCGCGCGAAGGCCTGGCCCGGGTCGGCCGCTACTACGCCGGCATCGACACCGGCATCAACAACGGCATGGCCGCGACCGGCCCGAACGATCCGCTGCAGTACGCGTGCCAGCAGAACTTCACCATCATGACGACGGACGGCTACTGGAACGGCCAGAGCGAGACGCCCGGCGCAGCCGGGGGTGGCGTCAACATGTTCAACGTCAAGGTCGGCCAGCAGGACGGCGACCTCAGCGACCCGTACTCGCAGCCGCCCATGTGGGACGGCACTTCCTCGACCACCCGCGTCGTCACGAACAAGGTCAACGCCTACTCCGACGCCGTCTGCAGCCTGGCCGGCAGGTACCGCTCCACGTACCAGATGCAGAAGGAGGTCGACCTCGTGACCAAGGACACGACGCGCACCTCGCGCGAGACGATCCAGTACACGACCGCGACCCGGCAGGACTGGGCCACGTCCGTCCAGACGACCAAGACGGTGACGCAGACGACGCAGAACACGATGCAGTACCTGCTCGCCAAGCATCAGAAGACGATCCAGCAGTACCAGATCGTCAAGTCGCAGGAACAGACGACTCAAGTCACCGAGCAATATCAGCTGACGACGAGCCAGCGCGCCGCGCAGACGTTCCAGACGCGTCGGGTGCAGAAGCAGACCTTCGAGACCGACGAGCAGTGGACGACGGCGAAGTCGCAGTTCGTCGCCGCGACGACGCAGTACGTGATGCAGAGGGACCAGTACCGGTTGGGCCGCGTTCAGGTGATCATGCACCAGTACCAGACCATCGCGTACGACCACTCCGACGAGCACGGCGACGCCATTCCGGGCCTGTGCGTCGCGAGCCCCGGGAACTATCCGATCGAGTGCCGGCAGACCGAAGTCCTCCTGCCGCAGTTCGTGGATCCGGCGACCTG
>JBBRRW010000015.1:0-24124 GCA_038245975.1 Burkholderiales bacterium | reverse complement strand
GTCGAAGCCGCACAACCGCTTCACGTCAGGCCGCCTTCTTCATGCGGGCCGCGCGATTGGCGATGGCCGCTTCGATGTACGACGTGAACAGCGGATGCCCGGCGCGCGGCGTGGACGTGAATTCGGGGTGGAACTGCACGCCGAAGAACCACGGATGCGCGTTCGGACCGGTCTGCGGCAACTCCATGATCTCGGGCAGCGACTCGGTGGGCGTGTGCGCACTGATGCGATAGCCCTGCGCCTCGAGCATCGGCGCGAAGTAGTTGTTGACCTCGTAGCGGTGCCGATGCCGCTCGTTGACTTCGGCACCGTAGATGCGCGACGCCAGCGTGTTGGGCTCCACCGGGCAACGCTGCGAACCGAGTCGCATCGTGCCGCCCATGTCGGAATGCGTCGATCGCTTCTCGACCTTGCCGTCGCGGTCCTGCCATTCGGTGATCAGCGCGACCACCGGATGCGGCGTGTCGGGATCGAACTCGGTGCTGTTGGCGCCGGCGAGACCGCAGCGGTTGCGCGCGAACTCGATGGTGGCGAGCTGCATGCCGAGACAGATGCCGAGGAAGGGAACGTGGTTCTCGCGGGCATGCTGGATCGCCTTGATCTTGCCTTCGGTACCGCGCACGCCGAACCCGCCGGGGATCAGGATCGCGTCGAGGTTCAGCAGGCCCGCGGTCCCGTCGCTGTCGATCAGCTCCGAATCGAGATACTCGATGTTGACCTTGGCGCCGGTATGGATGCCGGCGTGCACGAGCGCCTCGGTCAGCGACTTGTAAGACTCGGTCAGGTCGACATACTTGCCGACCATGCCGATCGTGACTTCGTAGCGCGGGTGCTCGAGGCTGTAGACCAGCTTGTCCCAGACCGACAGGTCCGCCGGCTTCGCGGTGATGCCGAGGCGTTCGCAGACCAGGTCGTCGAGCCCCTGCGCGTGCAGCATGGCGGGAATCTTGTAGATGGAGTCGGCATCCCAGACCGAGATCACGCCGTCCATCTCGATGTTGGAGAACAGCGAGATCTTCGCGCGCTCGTCCTCGGGGATGATGCGATCGGCGCGACACAACAGCGCATCGGCCTGGATGCCGATCTCGCGAAGCTTCTGGACGCTGTGCTGCGTGGGCTTGGTCTTCAGCTCGCCGGCCGATGCGATGAACGGCACCAGTGTGAGGTGCAGGAAGCACGCGTAGCCGCGACCACCCTTCAGGCTCATCTGCCGTGCTGCCTCGAGGAACGGCAGCGACTCGATGTCGCCGACCGTACCACCTATCTCGACGAGCGCGATGTCAGCGCCGCCACTGTCGCGGAACGCCGCGGACGCGCCGCGCCGGATGAAGTCCTGGATCTCGTTGGTGATGTGCGGGATCACCTGCACGGTCTTGCCGAGATACTCGCCACGCCGCTCCTTGCGAATGACGCTCTCGTAGATCTGACCGGTCGTGAAGTTGTTGACCTTGCGCATGCGGGCGCTGACGAAGCGCTCGTAGTGGCCCAGGTCGAGATCGGTCTCGGCGCCGTCCTCGGTCACGAACACTTCGCCGTGCTGGAACGGCGACATCGTGCCCGGATCGACGTTGATGTAGGGATCGAGCTTGAGAAGCGTGACCTTGAGGCCGCGCGATTCGAGGATTGCTGCGAGAGATGCGGCTGCGATGCCCTTGCCGAGCGAGGACACCACGCCACCGGTGACGAATACGAATTTGGTCATGAAGAGTCGCGCTGGAATGGCATGGCCGAAGGACCACACGCGCAGCGCCACCGGGAAATTTCGATTATAGCGGAGTGACCCGGCCGCGAGCTCGCGCGGGCAGGCAAAGTCGGTCCGGCAACCCGCTGCTTGCATAATCGCGCCGATGAAACGCCAGCGTCCAGCCGGACGAGTCTCGCAGGGAAAACACACCGGCGGCCGGACGACGACGGTCGTCGCGCCGGCCGCGGCACCGGGTCGTCGCGTCGAACTCGTCGACGCCGCGCGCGGCGTCGCGGTGGCGATGATGATCGCGTACCACTTGTGCTTCGACCTGACCTACTTCCACTGGGCCGACTGGCCGATGCTCGACGACGCCCGCTGGATCGCGTGGCGATCGACCATCGTGGCGAGCTTCCTGTTCGTGGTCGGCCTGTCGCTGGCCTTGCGCGACGCGCGCGAGCGGCAAGGTCCGGGCGGCGATGCCTCGTGGTCCGATCCGGATTTCCTGCGGCGGTGGTCGCGGATCGCCGCCGCTGCCGCGCTGGTCACGGCCGGCAGCGCCCTGCTCTTCCCGGCGACCTTCATCTACTTCGGCGTGCTGCACTTCGTTGCCGTCGCGCTGTGGATCTGTCGCCGCGCGCCCCGGCTGGGCGGCTGGGCGATCGGCGTCGGCATCGCGGTGCTGGCGCTCGAACTCTCGTTCAGCAGCCACGCGTTCGATCCGAAGGGCATCGACTGGATCGGCTTCGCAGCCGAGAAGCCGCTCACCGAGGACTACGTGCCGCTGTTCCCGTGGCTCGGCGTGGTGCTGCTCGGCTGCGGCGTCGGCGCGCTGTGGGCGCGCTGCGGCTTCGGCGTGTCGCCGCGTGCCACCGCCGCATGGGGCCTGGTGCCGGCCGCGGTGCGCCGGACGCTGGTCACGATGGGACGCTGGAGCCTGACCATCTACCTGCTGCATCAGCCGCTGATGATCGGTGTCATGAGCGCGATCGAGGCCGCGCTCTGACCCGTCACCGGTACGAGAAGACGATGCGCGCCGAGTAGGCCTTCCGGGTCGCGGGGTCCTTGAGATTCGAAATGCCCGAATACTCGAGCAGGCGTCGAGACTGCGGGTCGACGACCAGCTCGAGCTTCGGCAGCAGCAGCCTCAGCAGCGAATCGAGTTCGACGCGCACGCGGATGCCCTTGGTACCGTTGACGTCGACGTCGCCGACTTTTCTGGCACGCAACGCGAAGCTGTCCACGCGACCGGCGACGGCAAGTATGAAATGCAGCGTGCCGCCGCCCTGCAGCGCGTCGATGTGGTCGACGACGTAGGCCTGTGCGCCGCAGTCGGCGACCATCTCCTTCACGCGGTCGAGCGCGGCGCTCTGGCGGTTGCCGTCGCGGACCATGAACAGGTCGACCTTGCCCTTGTCGATGCGCGTGATGCCTTCGCGGTACTCGGGATTGGACTGTTCGAGCGAGTACACGGGGACGTATCGATCGGCAGAGAAGTCGAACTTGCGTTCGGCCACCTGCTGTCCCGACGGCAGCAGGTAGCGCGTCGTCCCCGAGGCCCAGCGGCCGTTCTCGACCTGCACGTCGTAGTGCTCGGTGAAGAGCACGCGGTCGGTCTTCAGGTCGTGCGCCGTGGCGCTGAACTGCTGGAATTCGGCGAAGGCAGCAGCGGGCGCAAACACGACCAGCGATACCACGACCGATGCAACGCGAAGAGCGCGAGCCCGCCCATCGAAGGCTTCATGCATCGCGCACCGCCCGGCCCGTCTTGGCGAAGCGATAGTGCGCGACGCCCCACTGCGCCCCTTCGTCGAAGCCGAACAGCTCCGCGACGGCCATGTAGAACATCCGCCACCGCGCGAACCAGAGGGGCGCGTCGGTCTTGCCGTAGGTGGCCTCGAACACCTGCATGATCGGCGCCTCGGCATGGTCCATGCGTCGCAGCCAGTCATTGGCGGTGCGTTCGTAGTGACGCCCCGACACCCACCAGCGCTTCTCGACCTCGAGGTCGTCCGCGAAACGCTTGAACAGGTCGAAGCTCGGCATCGTGCCGCCGGTGAAGAAGTAGCGCGTCATCCAGTCGTCGGCTTCGCGATCCTCGAAGTGATAGGCCACGTTGCGATGTGCGAAGACGTGGACGAAGACGCGGCCGTCGTCGGCGAGCCAGCGTGCGACCTTGGCGAACAGCAGCCGGTAGTTCTTCATGTGCTCGAACATCTCGACCGACACGATGCGGTCGAAGCCGCCCTGCAGGTCCGTCGCAGCGAATTCGAAGTCGACGATGTTGCCGGTACGGATCGTCAGGTTGGTGATGCCGAGCGCGGCGGCCTGCGCCTCGATATGCTCGCGCTGCCCGACCGAGTTCGACAGGCCGACGATCGTGGATCGCTGATAGCGGGCCGCCGCCCACAGCGCGAACGACCCCCAGCCGCAACCGAGGTCGAGGATGCGCTGGCCATCCTTCAGGCCCGCGCGGTCGGCGTAGGCACCGAACATGGCCTGCTCGGCGCCGGCCAGCGTCTCGCGGCCGGTCGCGTAGAGGCACGACGAATACTTCATCCTCGCGCCCAGATGCAGCTTGAAGAACTCGGCCGGTACCTCGTAATGCTGGTGATTGGCCGCCTGCGTCTCGATGGCGATGGGGCTCGCGTCGAGCTCGGCCATGAACTGCTGCTGGCGGACGGCGATCTCGTCCGCGCTGCCGCGCGTCTCGGCCTTCAGCCGCTTGGCCATCAGGCGCCGCATGCCGAAGCGCACGAGCGAGTCGGGCATCCAGCGGCGCTCGGCGAGGTCGATGAGGCTCATACGCCGCTTCCCGGGAGGAAGCGCTCGATACGGGGCAACGGGCCCGACCCGCGCAGGGCCGCCGACACCGCCGGACGTGCGGAATGGGATGAGATCGTCATGCATCTTTCTGGGGAAACCACGGGATGAAGGCGCTGGTGGTCCGGATGTATTCCGCGTACTCGGGACGATCGCGGGCCATGTGGGCCTCGGTGATCGGGATCCCGGACAGCCGCAGCAGCAGGAAGGCCATCACGGCCGGGGCGATCAACCCCACCCACCACCAGCCGCTGCCGATCGCCAGGAACAGGTAGGTGAACCAGTGCAGGCACTCGAAGAAATAGTTGGGGTGCCGCGAATAACGCCACAGGCCCGCACGATTGACCTTGCCCTTGTTGTTCGGATCGCGCTTGAAGCGCGCGAGCTGCGCATCGGAGAGCGCCTCGCCGGCCACCGACACCACCCACACGACCACCGCCACGACGATGGCCCAGGCCGGCGGCAGATCGTCCCGCCAGGCCACGACGACGAACGGCAACGACAGCAACGCCGAGAACACGGTCTGGAACTCGAAGAACCAGAACAGGTTGCGATCGGCCTTGACGCCCCACTCGCTGCGAAAGCGCGCGTAGCGGCCGTCCTCGGGCTTGTTGTGGTTGCGGATGAACAGGTGGGTCCCGAGACGGAACCCCCACAGACCCGCGAGGACGGCCAGCATGATGCGCAACGCGACCGGCGCCGAGCCGAAGGCGGCGAAGAAGACGCCGAGCCAGCCGAGGCTCCACGACCAGACCGGATCGACCATGTTGGCGTTGTGGCTGCGCAGCTGGAACAGCCACACGACGGCGAGTGCCAGTGCCACGCAGGCGATGCCGATCGCGAAGGCGATGCCGGGGGACAGGCCCGAGCGGGATGCGAAAAGGTCTTCGATGTTCATCGACGAAGGGTCAGTGGGAGAGGTTCGTGCGGGCAGCGGCGCAAGTCTTCTTACGCAGCCGCCTGCCGTGCGGATTCGTGAGCGGTGGACGGATGCGGGGCCCGGACCGCTTCATGCGGCAAGCGCCGCGCGCTGCGCCTCGATCAGCGTCGCGATGCCCCGCCCGGCGAGGTCCATCAGGCGGTCCATCTGCCCGCGGGTGAAGGGCTCGCCTTCGGCCGTGCCCTGCACCTCGACGATCCCGCCTGCGCCCGTCATCACGACGTTCATGTCAGTGTCGCAGGTCGAGTCCTCGGCGTAGTCGAGGTCCAGCAGCGGGACGCCGTCCTTCAGGCCGACCGAGATGGCCGCGACGAATTCGCGCGCCGGACTGGCGGGCAGTGCGCCGCTCGCGATCAGCGTCGACACGGCATCGTGGGCCGCGACGAAGGCGCCCGTGATACTGGCCGTCCGCGTGCCGCCGTCGGCCTGCAGCACGTCGCAGTCGAGCGTGAGTGTGCGTTCGCCGAGCGCGCCGAGATCGAAGACGCTGCGCAACGAACGGCCAATCAGGCGCTGGATCTCCTGCGTGCGGCCCGACTGCTTGCCGCGCGCCGCCTCGCGGTCGCTGCGCGTGTGGGTCGCGCGCGGCAGCATCCCGTATTCGGCGGTGAGCCAGCCCTGACCCTTGCCCTTGAGGAAGCCCGGCACCCGGTCCTCGATGCTCGCCGTACACAGCACGCGCGTATGTCCGAACTCGACGAGCACCGAGCCTTCGGCGTAGCGGGTGAAACGGCGAGTGATGCGAACCGGGCGCAGCGCATCGGCCAGGCGTCCATCGAGTCGTTCGTGGGTCATCGGGTTCGGATCTTCAGATCTTCGGCATCAACTTGTTGGACTTGCGGATCGACGTGCGGATGTCGTCGATGGCGCGTTCGATCTCGCTGTCGGTCATGGCCGAATGCGGGATCTCGAGCTGGCTCGGACGCAGATGATCGATGGTGGTGGTGATGGCGCCGAGCGGCATGGCCACCGTGGACACGCCCTCGTCGTTGAGGTCGGCGCCGCCCCAGCTCATCGCCATGCCGGTGACGTTGTCGGCATCGTTGCCCGCCTCCATCAGCGCGAGATAGATCATGTCGGGCACCGCGCGCATCACGGTGTTGTCCGCGAACGCCGACGCGATCTGCTGGTCCGGCACCACCGACCACAGGCCGTCGGTGCAGAGGAACAGCGTGTCGCCGGCCTGCAGGGTCATCTTGCGGGACAGCTCGACGGTGGGCAGCTCGGGCGAGCCCAGGCAATTGAACAGCTTGTTGCGATCCGGATGCGTGTCGATCTCGGCCGGCGACGCCAGCCCCTGCAGGATCATGCTCTGGATCTTCGAGTGGTCGCGGGTCTGCGCGATGATCTCACCGGCACGCACCCAGTACAGCCGCGAGTCGCCGACGTGGGCCCAGAACGCGGCGCCGTTCTGCACGATGCACGCGACGATGGTCGTGCGCGGCGACTCGAACAGCTTGTTCGCGGTGCGGTAATGCAGGATCTGCTGGTGCGCATCGAGGATGCTCGACTCGAGGAAACGCTGCGGGCTCTTCAGCAGCGGCGTCGCCTGCTGCTGGAACAACGAACCGATCGTCTGCACCGCGATCTGCGCCGCCATGTCGCCCTGCAGATGCCCGCCCATGCCGTCGGCGACGATCATCAGCAGCGCGTCGCGCGTGAAGCAGTAGCCCATACGGTCCTGGTTAGACCTGCGACCGCCCTTCTTGCTTTCTTGGTAGATGGAAAAACGCATGGGGACTAGCGGCTCTGCCGCGTGTACATGGAAATGGTCGACGAGCGACCCGAGTCACCGAGGCCGAGGCCGCGCGGCTTCAACCCGCGCAGCGTATCGAGGGCGCGGTCCGCGAGCGTCCTCTTCTGCAACGTCGGTACCCGGTCGAGAAGCGCCTTCTGCAACGCGAATACGCTCTGCGGCCGCTCGAGCACGTCGAGCTTGAGGCACCACTCGACGACCCCGAGCAGCTCCTTCGAGTAGCTGTGCGACAGCTCGCGGATTTTCGCACTCATCTTGTCGTTGATGAGGCGCGTGTCGGCGGGCTGCGGGGCGTGCCCCGACATCGACGCGAAGATCGACGCACCGATGCCGTAGATGTCGGTCCACGGACCGAGCAGCGCGTGCTTCGCGTACAGCTCCGGCGCCGCGAACCCCGGGGTGTACATCGGAAACAGCTTGCCGGTATCGGCGCTCAGCGTCTGCCGGGCCGCGCCGAAGTCGAGCAGGATCGGCGACGCGTCGCGCCGCAGATAGAGGTTGGCGGGCTTGAGGTCGAGGTGCAGCAGCTTGTTGGTGTGGACCTCGCGCAGGCCGTTCATCACCTGCGTGAAGACGAGCCGGATGAAGCGCTCGCCGAGTAGCTTCTTCTCGCCGCGATCGCGGTATTTCAGGATCTGTTCCTGCAGCGTGCGGCCCTGCTCGTACAGCATGACCATGTAGACCGTCTCGTTGGCCCTAAAGAAATTGACGACGCGCACGACGTTCGGATGAAGGATGCGCGCGAGCGCACGGCCCTCTTCGAAGAAGCACTTGAGCCCGATGCGGAAGGTGGGCAGATTCGACTCGACGATCGTCGGCACCAGTTCGCCGTGGCGCCGCAGCGCGAGCGAACTCGGCAGGTACTCCTTGATCGCCACCGGACGATCGAACTCGTCGCGCGCCAGGTAGACGATGGAGAAGCCGCCGCTCGATATCTTCTTTACAATACGGTAGCCCTCGACTTCGTAGCCTTCGGGCAGCGCAGCGTTCGATTCGATAGCCATGCAGATCAGCGAACGCGAGGGCAAATCATCAGATGGGGAACCGGAAGAGGGGCGACACGGCGTCGCCCAAAAGGAGATTTGCAGAAATCGGGACGCGCCTGGGAACGCGCCGCCCCGCTAGACGCGTCCGGATGGGGTCCGGCATTTTGTTCATTTAGTCGCATCTTGTAAAGAAAGCCCACCACGGGGGCGGGCAGCGCGAGCGTTTCGCGCACGACCGTGCTTGCCCAGCAACGAACCGCATTGGTTCGTCGCGAAACGGCCCAGGCATCCCCGCGTCGACCCCGATCCACCACTGCATCCATTTCATGACCGTATCCAGCATGACCGGCTTTGCCCTTGCCCGGCGCGATCACCGCGTCGGCGCGATCGTGCTCGAGATGCGCAGCGTCAACTCGCGCTATCTCGATCCCCAGTTCCGCCTCAGCGAGGAATTGCGGGCCGGCGAGGCCCTGCTGCGCGAGGCGATCACCGCGAAGGTCACCCGCGGCAAGCTCGACGTGCGCTTCTACATCCATCGCAATGCCGGCGCCAGCGAGAACGTCGTGGCCGCCGACAAGCTGCTCGCGCAGCTCGACACCCTCGACCGCAGCGTCCGCGCGCGCCTGCCCGACGCGCGGCCGCTGTCGGTCAGCGAAGTCCTGCACTGGCCCGGCGTCCTCGAGAGTGGCGACATCGAGGCCGACGACGTGCTGGCGCTGACGAAGAGCCTCGCGGCCGAAGCCCTCGAGCAGCTCGCGCTGGCCCGCGCCCGCGAAGGCGAGCGACTTGCCGCCGCCATCGTCGAGCGCGTGACCACCATGGAGGCGATCGCGCTGCGGCTGCAACCCGCCGTGCCGAAGCTGGTCGAGGCGCACCAGCAGAAGCTCGAGCAGCGACTCGCGGCGGCGCTCGGCATCGTCTTCGACACCGCCGAAGCGACGACGCCGACGATCGTTGCCGCCAGCACCGTCACACGCGTCGAAGCCCTCGACCGCATCCGTCAAGAGATCACGCTGTACGGCACCCGCATCGACGTGTCCGAGGAGCTGTCGCGCCTCGCGGGGCACCTCAGCGAGGTGCGGGCCATCCTCACGCGCGGAGGCGCGGTCGGCAAGCGACTCGACTTCATGATGCAGGAGCTGAATCGCGAAGCGAACACGCTCGGCTCCAAGTCCGCGACCGCCGAACTCGCCGATGCGGCCGTCGAGCTCAAGCTGGCGATCGAGCAGATCCGCGAACAGGTCCAGAACCTCGAATGACCGCCTCCTTTCCCCCGCCGACCCGCCACGCCAACCCGCACGAAGGCAACGTGCTGATCGTCGCGGCGCCGTCCGGGGCCGGCAAGTCCACGCTGGTCAACGCGCTGTTGGCGGCCGACAAGTCGGTCAAGCTGTCGATCTCGTACACCACGCGGGACCCGCGGACGGGCGAGCTCGACGGTCGCGAATACTTTTTCGTCGACGTGCCCACCTTCGTCCGGATGCGCCAGGCCGGCGAGTTCATCGAGTCCGCCGAGGTCCACGGCCATCTGTACGGCACGTCGACCCGCTGGATCGAGGCGCACATCGCCGCCGGCGACGACGTCCTGCTGGAAATCGACTGGCAGGGCGCGCAGCAGATCAAGCAGCGCTTCCCGGACGCGGTCGGCATCTTCATCCTGCCGCCGTCGATCGACGCGCTCGAAGCCCGGCTGCGGCAGCGCGGCCAGGACGAAAGCGCGGTCATCACGCGCCGTCTTCTGGCCGCCGGCGGTGAGATCGCTCACGCCCGCGAGTTCGAATACGCTATTATCAATCAAGAGTTTGCAGAAGCTTCCTACCAGTTGAAGAGCATCGTGCAGGCCGCACGCTTGCGTTTCTCGTCACAAGCCCTCCGTCACGCAGAGCTGTTCGGACAACTGGGGATCCATTTCGGCTGAGCCGCCGCGCGTCGCGCGTCTCTTCCAGACCACGAGGGAACGCGAGGCCGGATTCGCCCTCGAACCGCCGAGTGGCGCCGGTCTCGCGTCTGCAACATCGCCACATCCTTCGCGATCGCCCCATCGCGAAACGACACGACCATCACCGCTATTCACCTGGAGTCACCATGGCCCGCATCACCGTCGAAGACTGCCTGAAGCACATCCCCAACCGTTTCCAGCTCGCGCTGGCCGCAACCTATCGCGCACGGCAACTCGCGCAGGGGCATACCGCCAAGATCGAGACCCGCGACAAGCCGACGGTCACCGCTCTGCGCGAGATCGCAGAAGGCAAGATCGGCATCGAAATGCTGAAGAAGGTTCCGACCTGACCCCGATGCACGCCTGCTGAACGCCTGAAGAGCCGCAACCCCGACCCGGCGACCGCCCCTGCCTGCCCCGGCCCCGAGACCGCCATGAGCCTCTCCACTGCTCTCGACTCGGTTGCGCGGCTGATCAACTTCAAGCGCCGTCGCGAAGCGTTCGCCGGCGACGCCCTGAGCGGCTCGACCCTCACGCTCGATGCGCAGAGCAATGGGCTGCTGATCGCGCATGTCCCGCCGCCGCCAGCGGAACCGTCGCGGGTCGTCAGCCTCGCGCCGCTGACCGAGATGCTTTCCGCCTATCTCGGCGAGGCGGACATCAAGCGCGTTCGCGAGGCGTATCGCTTCTCGGACGAAGCGCACCTGGGCCAGTTCCGGTCCAGCGGCGACGCCTACATCTCGCACCCGATCGCGGTCGCCGAGATCTGCGCGAGCATGAAGCTCGACGGCAACGCGATCTGCGCCGCGCTGCTGCACGACGTCATCGAGGACCAGGGCATCACCAAGCAGGCCCTGCTCGACAAGTTCGGCCAGCAGGTGGCCGACCTCGTCGACGGCCTGTCCAAGCTCGACCGCCTGCAGTTCCGCGACAGCCAGGAGGCGCAGGCCGAGAACTTCCGCAAGATGCTGCTGGCGATGGCGCGTGACGTGCGCGTCATCCTCATCAAGCTCGCCGACCGCCTGCACAACATGCGCACCCTCGGCGCGCTGGCGCCGGCCAAGCGGCGCCGCATCGCTCGCGAGACGCTCGAGATCTACACGCCGATCGCGCATCGACTCGGCCTGAACACGATCTATCGCGATTTGCAGGACCTGTCCTTCATGCACCTGTACCCGCTGCGTTTCGCGGTGCTGCGCAAGGCCATCCTGGCGGCACGCGGCAACCGTCGCGAGGTCGTCGGCAAGACGCTCGAGGCGGTGCGTGGCGCGTTGCCCGCGGCCGGCATCCGCGCCGAGGTCTACGGCCGCGAGAAGACGATGTACGGCGTGTACCGCAAGATGATCGAGAAGAAGCTCTCGTTCTCGCAGGTGCTGGACGTCTACGGCTTCCGTATCGTCGTGCCCGACCATCCGTCGTGCTACCTCACGCTCGGCGCACTGCATGCGCTGTTCAAGCCGGTCGCATCGAAGTTCAAGGACTACATCGCCATCCCCAAGATCAACGGCTACCAGTCGCTGCACACCACCGTGCTCGGGCCGTTCGGCACGCCGGTCGAGTTCCAGATTCGCACCCAAGACATGCATCGCGTCGCCGAGTCGGGCGTCGCCGCGCACTGGCTGTACAAGAATCTCGCCGACTCGTCGGACCTGCAGCCGAACACGCACCAGTGGCTGCAGTCGCTGCTCGAGATCCAGAACCAGACCGGCGACGCGGCCGAGTTCCTCGAACACATCAAGGTCGACCTGTTCCCGGAGACGGTCTACGTCTTCACGCCGAAGTCCAAGATCATCACGCTGCCGCGCGGCGCGACGCCGATCGACTTCGCGTACCAGATCCACACCGACATCGGCAACACCTGCATCGCCGCGCGCATCAACGGCCAGCTGTCGCCGCTGCGCACCGAACTGCAGTCGGGCGATGTCGTCGACGTGGTCACGTCGGCCGCTTCACGCCCCAATCCCAACTGGGTCAACTTCGTGCGCACGGGCCGCGCCCGCTCCGAGATCCGTCACTACCTGAAGACGATGAAGTACGAGGAGTCGGTCGAGTTGGGCCGGCGCCTGCTCGAGCAATCGATTCGCCAGCTCGATCTCACGTTAGACGCGCTGCCCGAAAGCGACTGGCAGCGCGTGGAATCGGAAAGCGGCGCGAAGAGCCGGGACGAACTGTACGCCGACATCGGACTCGGACGCCGCCTCGCCGCGGTCGTGGCGCGTCGACTGATCCTCGCATCGGCCAACCACGAAACTGAAGGCGCCGCCGGCGGCAAGGCTTCGGCGATGCCGGTCGTGATCAGCGGCGCGGACGGCGTTTCGGTGACGCTCGCGCGCTGCTGTCACCCGATTCCCGGCGACGCGATCTTCGGCCACATCCAGCGCGGGCACGGACTCGTCGTCCACACCACCGACTGCCCCACGGCCGCCCATCAGAAGACCCGCGATCCGGATCGCTGGATCGACGCGCAATGGGACACGTCGGTGGAGGCCGAACGCGACGGGGCCCGCCTCTTCAACGTCAAGCTCGACCTGTCGCTGAAGAACGAACGCGGCGTGCTGGCCCGCGCGGCGGTGGAGATCTCCGACATGGGAGCCAACCTCGCGCACGTCTCGATGGACGACGAGGCCGAGGAGATCACGCTGCTGCACCTGATGGTGCAGGTCACCGACCGCGGACATCTCGCCCGCGTGATGCGCCGGCTGCGGCGCTTGCCCGAGACGGTCCGCGTGGCGCGGATCAAGACCTGAGCATCGCTTTCCGCGTTTTCGATCGCACGGCGACTCGCCGATCGCCCGCGGTCTCCGCAGCGAGGCGCGACCGGACCGCAGCGGTTTTCATTGCCCGGCCTGCGCCTTCGACGGACTTCATGGAAGGACCGTCACGACACGGTCCGATCCGCGATCGCGGAAGAACGGCCCCGAACCACGAAGGTGACCGGTCAACCGTCCGCTACCCCGCGGCCGGGATACGCCACCCCCAACACCTCCACCTCCTCCACCCCGCCCGGCGTCCGCAAGGTCACGACGTCCCCGACCCTGGCCTTCACCAGCGCCCTCGCGATCGGCGCGACCCAGCTGATGCGGCCTTCGAGGGGCTCGGCCTCGTCGACGCCGACGATCGTCACGGTGTGCCTGTCGTCGTCGACCGCGTAGTCGACCGTGGCACCGAAGAAGACCTGGTCCGAGCCGTCGTGGATCGATGCATCGACGACCTCGGCGATGTCGAGCCGCTTCGTCAGGAAGCGGATGCGTCGGTCGATCTCGCGCAGGCGCTTCTTCCCATAGAGGTAGTCGCCGTTCTCCGAGCGGTCGCCGTTGGACGCGGCCCAGGACACGATGCGGACCATGTCGGGCCGCTCGACATCGAGGAGCCGGAACATTTCCTCGCGCAGGCGCGCATAACCTGCGGGCGTGATGTAGTTCCTGGAGCCGGCCGGCAGCGGTGATGCGATCTCGCCTTCGGGATCGTCGTCGTCCTCGGTCTCCTTGACAAAGGCCTTGTTCATCGACGACCCGGCGCATGCAGAGGCTCTGCGCAGCGAGCGGTGCTCACAACCAGTTCGAACGCTTGCGCGGCATGCGGGTGAGATAGACCAGCGAGAGGATCGCCAGCGCGACGAACCAGAGCAGCGACCACTCCGCGATCGACAGGCCGAGCAGCGTCCAGTCCACCTTCGCGCAGTCGCCGGTGGCGATCAGCGCCTTCTGGATCACCGAGAAGAAAGGCAGGCGATCGAACATCGTGAACAGGTCGGCACTGCACGATTCGTTCTCGGGCGGATTCCACTGCAGCCAGACATGGCGCGTCGCGAAGCCGGCGCCGACTACCGCGAAGGCCATCGCCACGACCCCGTAGATCCTGATGAAGAAGCCCTTGGGTGCGGCGATCGCCGCGATCAGGAACACCAAGCCCAGCGCGACGAAGAACACGCGCTGCATCATGCACAGCGGGCAGGGCTCGAGGTTGCGGACGTACTGGAGATAGAGCGCGATGCCGATGAGACCTGCACAAACAAGAAAGCCCGCCAGGGCGAGCTTTCTCGGGCCACCGACGCGCGGTCGGGTCCGCATCGTGGATTGCATGTTCAATCAACCTTCGGGGATGGATCGTGTGCCGGGATGGGTGCTTCAGGACTTCGCATCGGGCTGGGGCGTGATGCGCAGGTAAGGCTTCACGGCAGTATAGCCCTTGGGAAACTTCTGCTTGATCAGTTCCGGGTCCTGCAGCGACGGGACGATGATGACGTCTTCGCCGAACTTCCAGTTGACCGGCGTGGCCACGCTATGACCGTCGGTGAGCTGCAGCGAATCGATCACGCGCAGGATCTCGTCGAAGTTGCGGCCGGTCGATGCCGGATACGTGATGGTCGCGCGCACCTTCTTCTTGGGGTCGATGAAGAACACCGAACGCACCGTCAGCGTGTCGTTCGCGTTCGGATGGATCATGTCGTAGAGGTCCGCGACCTTGCGATCGACGTCCGCCAGAATTGGGAACTGCACGTCCGTCTTCTGCGTCTCGTTGATGTCGCCGACCCAGCGCCGGTGCGAGTCGACATCGTCGACCGACACCGCCAGCACCTTGACGTTGCGGCGCGCGAACTCGTCCTTCAGCTTGGCCGTGTAGCCGAGTTCGGTCGTGCAGACCGGCGTGAAATCCTTCGGGTGCGAGAACAGGATGCCCCAGCTGTCGCCGAGCCATTCGTGGAAGTGGATGTCGCCAGCGGTCGACTTCTGCGTGAAGTCGGGTGCGATGTCGCCGAGTCTGAGTGCCATGGGTAAGCTCCTGGTCGTTGGTGCGCGCGATCGGGCGGCGCGCTTGGAAGAATCGGTTGCGAAGTCGGCCTGACGATGAGGTCCGTCGCCGTCAACTCTGAATCCACGGCAGGCCGGCGCTGCGCCAACCGGTCACGCCGCGGTGGCCGGTCGCCGGATCGAGGTCACCCTCGAAGCCTTCGAGGATGTTGTACGCGTGGGCATGGCCCGCGGTAGCCGCTGCAGCCGCCGCGGCATGGGAGCGTACTCCACTGCGGCACAGGAACAGCAGGTGCTCGCGCTTGCCGTCGAGCGTCTCGAGCTGTTCGACGAAACGCGGGTTCGGCTCGGCCGCGCCGAGCGGCTTCCATTCGATCAGCGGCGTATCGGGCACGCGACCGACGTACTCGTGTTCGAAGCGTGTCCGCACGTCGACCAGCGTCGCCGCACCGGCCAGCATCAGCGCATAGGCTTCGGTGGGCGTTACCAGTCCGGCGTACGGCAGCCCCTGGTCCTTGGCGCGGACGGCGGCACGATCGAGGATCGTCGCGGGCAATTCGTCCAGCGTCGGATGGATGGCACTCGGGCCGGTCATGCCAGTTCCTCCTTCTTCGCAGCTTGGTCGATGAAGACGCGCGCGCGGCGCGCCGCGAGGTGGATCGTCGATCCGACGGCGATGTCGCGTTCGTCGAAGCGCTCGCGTGGCAGCTCGACCTCCAGCGCATTGCCGTCGGCGAGGTCGCTCAGCTCGAGCCGGACGGTCGAGCCGAGCTTGACCACGTGCTCCACCCTGGCCGAAAACGCGGCGAGCGACGGATCGTCGACGATATCGAGGTCGTGCGGGCGGATGTAGGCCGTGCCGTTCGCGTCGACGATGCCCGCGTGTTCCGGCGCGACGATGTGCGAGCGGCCGATCTCGGCGACACCATTCCGCACGCGGCTCTGCAGCTGGTTGGCGTGGCCGAGGAAGCCGTAGACGAACGACGTGGCCGGATGATCGTAGACCTCGTCGGGCACGCCGATCTGCTCGATGCGGCCGTGGTCGAACAGCACCACGCGGTCCGACACCTCAAGCGCCTCTTCCTGGTCGTGGGTGACGAACACGCTGGTCAGCTGGATCTCGTCGTGCAGGCGGCGCAGCCAGCGCCGCAGGTCCTTGCGCACCTTCGCGTCGAGCGCGCCGAACGGCTCGTCGAGCAACAGCACCTTGGGTTCGATGGCGAGCGCGCGGGCCAGTGCGATGCGCTGGCGCTGGCCACCCGACAGCTGGTGCGGATAACGGTCGCCGAGCCAGTCGAGCTGCACGAGGTTCAGCAGCCCGTGCACCTTCTCGCGGATCACCGCATCGCTCGGCCGCTCCTTCTTCGGCTTGACGCGCAGTCCGAACGCCACGTTCTCGAACACGGTCATGTGACGGAACAGCGCGTAATGCTGGAACACGAAGCCCACCGCGCGCTCACGCACGTCCTTGTCGGTTGCGTCCTCGGCGTCGAAGTAGATGCGGCCTTCATCGGGTACCTCGAGGCCGGCGATCACGCGCAGCAACGTGGTCTTGCCCGACCCCGACGGACCCAGCAGCGCGACCAGCTCGCCCGGCTCGATCGTGAGGTTGACGTGGTCGAGTGCGACGAAGTCGTTGAAACGCTTGGAGACGTTCTCGATCTTGATACTCATTTGAATGTCCTATCTAGCGCTGCGACTTGAGGTAGTGACGCTCGACGACGGTCTTGATGACCAGCGTCACGAGCGCGAGGAACGCGAGCAGCGACGCGCACGCGAAGGCCGCCGCGAAGTTGTATTCGTTGTAAAGAATCTCGACGTGCAGCGGCAGCGTGTTGGTGACGCCGCGGATGTGTCCCGACACCACCGACACCGCGCCGAACTCGCCCATCGCCCGCGCGTTGCACAAGATTACGCCGTACAGCAGGCCCCACTTGACGTTCGGCAGCGTGACGCGCCACAGCGTCTGCCAGCCCGACGCGCCGAGCACCACCGCGGCCTCCTCTTCCTCGCGACCCTGGGCCTGCATCAGCGGGATCAGCTCGCGAGCGATGAACGGGAACGTGACGAAGATCGTCGCCAGCACGATACCCGGCACCGCGAAGATGATCTTGATGTCGTGTTCCTGCAGCCACGGACCGAACCAGCCCTGCAATCCGAACATCAGCACGTAGACCAGGCCCGAGACCACCGGAGACACCGAGAACGGCAGGTCGATCAGCGTGATCAACAACGCCTTGCCCTTGAAGTCGAACTTGGCGATGCCCCATGCCGCGGCAATGCCGAACACCAGGTTGGCTGGGACCGCGATTGCGGCCGCGATGAACGTCAGGCGGATCGCCGACCACGCATCGGGGTCGCTGATCGACGTGAAGTAGTGGGCGACGCCCTTGCGGAAGGCTTCGACGAAAACCGCCACCAGCGGCACCAGCAGCGCCACCGCGACGTACAGCAGCGCGATCACGGTCAGCGCGACGGGCAACCACGCGAAGCCGCGTGCCGGCGTGCGCGACGGATGCGTGCGCGTGGTCGTGGTCCGCCGCTCCGGACGGGTCACCACCTTGTCGAGGACGGCCGACATCAGACCTTCCTCTCCTGCGCGTTGCGCCGTCGCATCCAGCCCTGCAGCAGGTTGATGGCGAGCAGCAGCACGAACGACGCAAGCAGCATCACGACCGCGAGCGCGGTGGCGCCCGCGTAGTCGTACTGCTCCAGCTTGCTGATGATCACCAGCGGCGCGATCTCCGACACCATCGGCATGTTGCCGGCGATGAAGACGACCGAGCCGTACTCGCCGACCGCGCGTGCGAACGCGAGCGTGAAGCCGGTCAGCAGCGCCGGCATGATCGTCGGCAGGATGACCTTGACGAAGATCTGCAGCGGGTTCGCGCCGAGCGAGCGCGCCGCTTCTTCGAGCTCGCGCTCCATGTCTTCAAGCACCGGCTGGATGGTCCGCACCACGAACGGCAGCCCGATGAAGATCAGCGCGACCAATATGCCGAGCGGCGTGAACGCGACCTTGATGCCGAGCAGCGCCAGCGGTGCGCCGAGCCATCCGTTGGGCGCGTAGACGGCGGTCAGCGCGATCCCGGCCACCGCGGTCGGCAATGCGAACGGCAGGTCGACCAGCGCGTCGATGATCTTCGCCCCGGGGAAGCGGTAGCGCACCAGCACCCACGCGAGCAGCAGGCCGAACACCGCGTTCACGCAGGCGGCGAGGAAGGCCGCGCCGAACGACAGGCGCAACGACGCGAGCACGCGCGGCGCCGTGACGGTATCGATGAACTGCGGCCACGACAGCGTGAAGGTCTTGAGGAACGCCGCCGACAGCGGGATCAGGACGATCAGCCCGAGATACAGCAGCGTCGTGCCGAGCGCGAGATGGAAACCCGGCAGAACGCTGGGCCGTCGGAGTGCGATGGTCATCGCGACTTCCTCCCCTTCAAGGGGAGGGCTGGGGAGGGGATGGGGTCAATGGACGGATTCGATTCGTGTCGTCGAACCCATCCCCCTCCCAACCTCCCCCTTGAAAGGGGAGGAGCAACAGCAGCGCGCGAGCGGACCACAGAACTCATCGCTTCCCGATCGTCGCGTAGATCTTGTCGAACTCGCCGCCGTCGTTGAAATGCTTCGCCTGCGCTTCCTTCCAGCTGCCGAACATCTCGTCGACCGTGAACAGCTGGATCGGCTTGAACGTCTCCGAGTGCGCGGCCGCGACTTTCTGCGAACGCGGACGCAGGTAGTGCCTGGCCGCGATCTCCTGCGCCGCATCCGAGTACAGGTAGTCGAGGTAGGCGTTGGCCAGCGCGGTCGTGCCCTTCTTCTGCGTCACGCGATCGACGACCGCAACCGGGTTCTCGGCGAGCACGCTGATCGACGGATAGATCGCATCCACCTTGCCGGCGCCGAACTCACGGTCGACCTGCACGACTTCGCTCTCGAAGGTCACCAGTACGTCGCCGATGCCGCGCTGCAGGAAGGTCGTCGTCGCGCCGCGACCGCCGGTGTCGAGCACCGGAACGTTCTTGAAGATGCTGCCGACGAACGCCGACGCCTGCGCGTCGGTCATGCCCTTCTTCTTCGCGTAGCCCCACGCGCCCATATAGCTGTAGCGCCCGTTGCCGCCGGTCTTGGGATTGACGATCACCACCTGCACGCCCGGCTTGGCCAGGTCGTCCCAGTCCTTGATGCCCTTGGGGTTGCCCTTGCGGACCAGGAACAGCATCGTCGAATAGGTGGGCGCCGCGTTGTTCGGAAAGCGCTTGGCCCAGTCCAGCGCTACCGCGGAGCGCGACGCGAGGAAGTCGATGTCGTTGGCCGAGTTCATCGTCACGACGTCGGCTTCGAGTCCGTCGGCGACCGAGCGCGCCTGCTTGCTGGAGCCGTCGTGCGACTGGTTGACGACGACGTCCTGTCCGCTCTTCTGCTTCCAGTACTTCACGAAGGCCGGGTTGTAGTCCTTGTAGAACTCGCGCGCCACGTCGTACGACGCGTTGAGCAGCGTCTGCTGGGCGCTGGCGGTGGACATGATGCCGAGCGTCAGCGACATGCCGACGAGTGCGCGGGCGAGCATGCCGACGATGCGCGATGAGTGGTTATTCACGTCTTGTCCCTGATGGTCGTTGTGAGATGGCGAGGCCGGCGATCGACGCCGGCCTCGACGTTCATTTTGCGCTTGGCTGGTAGATCCGGTCGAACACGCCGCCCTCGGAGAAGTGCGTCTTCTGCGCCTTGACCCAGCCACCGAACACGTCGTCGATGGTGAACAGGGTCAGCTTCGGAAACTGCGCGGCGTGCTTCGCGGCGACCGCCGCGGACCGTGGCCGGTAGAAGTTGCGCGCGGCGATCTCCTGCCCTTCATCGCTGTACAGGTACTGCAGGTAGGCCTCGGCGACCTTGCGCGTGCCGTGCCTGTCGACGACCTTGTCGACCACGGCCACCGGCGGCTCGGCGAGGATGCTCGACGGCGGGTAGACGATGTCGAACTTGTCCCCGCCGAATTCCTTCTTCGCGAGCTTGGCCTCGTTCTCCCACGACAGCAGCACATCGCCGACGCCACGCTCGGCGAAGGTCACGGTCGCACCGCGCGCCCCCGAGTCCAGCACCGGCACGTTCCTGTACACCCGCGTGATGAACTCGCGCGCCTTCGCGTCGTCGCCGTTGTTCTTCTTCAGCGCGTAGCCGTAGGCGGCGAGATAGGCCCAGCGCGCGCCGCCGGAGGTCTTCGGGTTCGCCACGATCACCGACATGCCGGCCTTGCCGATGTCGTCCCAGTCCCTGATGTTCTTCGGGTTGCCCTTGCGGACCAGGAAGACGATGGTCGACGTGTACGGCGTGCTGTGGTCGGCGAGGCGCTTCTGCCAGTCGTGTGCGATCAGGCCCTTCTCCGCGATCGCGTCGATGTCGTAGGCCAGCGCGAGCGTCACGACGTCGGCGTCGATCCCGTCGATCACCGAGCGCGCCTGCTTGCCCGAGCCGCCGTGCGACTGCTTGAAGGCCACGACGTCGCCGCCCCTGGCCTTCCAGAAAGCGCCGAATGCCTTGTTGTAGTCCTGGTAGAGCTCGCGGGTCGGGTCATAGGAGACGTTGAGCAGCGTGACCTCGGCCGCGACTGCGGACGGCGCGATCGCGGCCAGCAGCAGCATGCCGATGGAAGTCGTCGCAAGCGCAAGGCCACGCAGGCGACCGGTCAGGCGCTTGAAGAAGGGAGCGTGATTCGAGTTCATGTCTTTGAGGGGTCTTGAAAGGGGCGAAGGGGCCCGGCCCGCGACCCATGCAGCGCCGTTCGTGGAACAGGCCGATGACGAGTCCCGCGGTGCTGCGAGGCCTTTACTCACCACGGGTCAGGCGGCCCTACATCGCTCCTGGTGTGGTGCCGAGACCGCGGTCGAAAGAGCCGCCTTCCGCATCGCTTCGCCGACGATCAGCGTGGCCGGTCCGGCCGATGGTGCGAGGCCATCGCGCGCCAGTGCACCCAGGGTCGTCAGGGCCGTCCTGGCTGCGGGCAGCGATGCGCTTTCGACGATCGCGACCGGCGTCGCCGCGTCGCGTCCGTCGGCGATCAGCGCAGCGGCGATCCGGTCGGCATCGCGCGAGGCCATGTACAGCACCGCGGTGTCGGCCGCGTTGACCGCATCGATCCAGCGACCTGCTTCGAGCGTCGCCGTCGACGGCGCGTCGGTGCCGAGCCGTGGCGTGACGAACACGACGCTGCGGCTGCCCGCTGCATCGCCGCACGCACGGCGCGTGAGCGAGGTCTCGAGCTCGGCGGCGGAGGCCAGCGCTGCCGTCACGCCGGGCACCACCTCGAAGGCGATGCCGGCATCGCGCAGCGCGTCGATCTCTTCCTGCGCGCGACCGAACAGCATCGGGTCTCCGCCCTTGAGCCGCACGACGATGCGATGCTCGCGCGCCGCATCGACCAGGCGCTTGTTGATGAAACGCTGCGCCGACGACAGCTGGCCGCAGCGCTTGCCGACCGGCACCGTGATGGCACAAGCGGCGAGCGCGACCGTGTCCGGGTGCACCAGCGCATCGTGGAAGACGATGTCGGCCTGCGCCAGCAGGCCTGCGGCACGCAGGGTCAGCAGGTCGGGCGCGCCCGGACCTGCGCCCACCAGATAGACGGTCCCGGTCTCGCCCGGGGGCATCACGTTCCGCTCCGCACGATCATGCCGGCGGCCACGGTATGGTTGGTCACTTCGTCGATGACGATGAAGGCGCCGGTCGTCTTGCTGTCGGCGTAGGTATCGGTCATCAGCGCGTCGCGCGTGCGAAAACGCACGCGCGCGATCTCGTTCATCGTCAGTGTCGCGTCGTCCACCGCGCGCGATTCAAGCGTCGCGATGTCGAGCTTGCTGGTCACCCCGTCGATCAGCGCCTTGGTGGTCCGCGTCGTGTGCTTGATCAGGTAACGGCCGTTGGTCGCCATCGGCGCGGCATCCATCCAGCACACCATCGCGTCGAAGCTCCTGACTACGGCCGCCGGCCTCTCGACGCGCGTGATCAGGTCGCCGCGCGAGATGTCGATCTCGTCGGCCAGCAGCAGCGTGATCGACTGCGGCGCCGCGGCCTCGCGCAACGTGCCGTCGAGCGTGACGATGCTGGTGACGGTGGTCTCGCGGCCGCCCGGTTGCACGACGACGCGATCGCCGACCCGCACGACGCCGGACTCGACACGCCCCATGTAGCCGCGCACGTAGGCGTCGGGCCGTCCGGGCCGGCTGACGAGCTGCACCGGGAAGCGCAGTGCGGCATCCGCGGGCGGCGATACGTCGACCGCCTCGAGGTGCTGCAGCAACGTCGGCCCGCCATACCAGCCGAGGCGCTCGCCGCGTTCGACGACCATGTCGCCGCGCAGCGCCGACATCGGGATGCACTGGACGTCGGGCAGGCCGAGCTTCGTCGCGATCGCGTTGATCTCGGTCGTCAGCGCGGCGAAGCGAGCCTCGCTGTAGTCCACCAGATCCATCTTGTTGACCGCGAACACCACGTGACGGATCCCGAGCAGGCAGGCGATGGCGGCGTGCCGGCGCGACTGCGGCAGCACGCCCTTCTGCGCGTCGACCAGTACGATGGTCAGGTCCGCGGTGGATGCGCCGGTCACCATGTTGCGGGTGTACTGCTCGTGGCCCGGCGTGTCGGCGATGATGAACTTGCGCTCGGGCGTGGCGAAGTAGCGGTAGGCGACGTCGATCGTGATGCCCTGCTCGCGCTCGGCCATCAGGCCGTCGGTCAGAAGCGCGAGGTCGACCGCGACCCCGTCGTCCATCACGACATCGACGTTGCCGCCGACCCCGCCACGTCGCGCAGTGGTCTTCACCAGCGCGTTGTACTGATCCTCGAAGATCGACTTGGCGTCGAACAGCAGCCGGCCGATCAGGGTGCTCTTGCCGTCGTCGACGGATCCGGCAGTGGAGAAGCGCAGCAGGTTCATGCACGCACCCCGTCGTTCCCGCACACGCGGGAACCCAGTGGCTCATTGCGGTCCAGCGAACGACGCCGGATTCCCGCGTTCGCGGGAAAGACGAAAGTGGGGTTCATCAAAAGTAGCCCTCCTTCTTCCGCAGCTCCATCGCTGCATCCGACGTCTGGTCGTCCATCCGCGTCGCGCCGCGCTCGGTGACGCGCGTGACCGCCGTCTCCGCGATGATCGATTCGATCGTCGTCGCGTGCGATTCGACCGGCGCCGTGCAGGTCATGTCGCCCACCGTGCGGAAGCGCACGCTCTTTTCTCTGACCACCTCGCCGTCCTTCGGGAGGACCAGGTGCGAGACCGGCATCCAGGCGCCGCCACGCGCCATCACCGGCCGCGTGTGCGCGTAGTAGATGCTCGGCACCGCGAGCTGCTCGCGGGCGATGTATTGCCACACGTCGAGCTCGGTCCAGTTCGAGATCGGGAACACGCGCATGTTCTCGCCCTTGTGGACCCGCGTGTTGTAGAGGCTCCAGAGCTCGGGCCGCTGGTTCTTCGGGTCCCACTGACCGAAAGCATCGCGAAACGAGAAGATGCGTTCCTTGGCGCGCGCCTTCTCCTCGTCGCGGCGTGCGCCCCCGAACAGCGCGTCGAAGCCGAACTCCTCGATCGCGTCCAGCAGCGTCACGCTCTGATGCGGGTTGCGGAGTTCGTCGGGACTCTTCAGTCGCACGCGACCGGTGGCGATCGAATCCTCGACCGAACGCACGATCAGCCGCTCGCCGAGTTCCGCGACACGCGCATCGCGGAACGCGATCACCTCGGGGAAATTGTGGCCGGTGTCGATGTGCATCAGCGGAAACGGGAAGCGGCCCGGCCGGAACGCCTTCTCGGCCAGCCGCAGCATCACGATCGAGTCCTTGCCGCCGGAGAACAGCAGGACCGGGTTGGCGCACTCGGCTGCGACCTCGCGCATGATGTGGATGGCTTCGGACTCGAGCCGCGCGAGATGCAGCGCGTCGTCGCGGGAGGCGTTGGTCGACAGGGTGGAGGACGCGGCAGGCGCTTCTTGTTCGACGATCGTCATGATGTTCTTCAACCGGGGCGGGCCTCGACGACCGGATCGTCTTCGGCGGGAACGTGCAAGCCGCATTCCTTCGCGTCCGCGTTCTCCCACCACCAGCGACCGGCACGCAGGTCTTCGCCGGGGGCGACGGCACGCGTGCACGGCGCACAGCCGATGCTGGGATAGCCGCGTGCGTGCAGGGCGTTGACCGGAACGTCGAGCGCACGCAGGTAGTCCCAGACGTCCTGCTCGGACCAGTCCGCG
>JBBRRW010000014.1:0-24202 GCA_038245975.1 Burkholderiales bacterium | reverse complement strand
GTCGTGCCGCTGCGCAAGGCGATCAGCGACGAGATGACCCTGCGCTACAACGGCATGCTCAATTCGGTGTTCGAGCTCCTCGCCGACTCGCGAGAGCAGATGAACGCCGTCGCCGCAACCATCGATGCCGAACGCGACTACTGGCTGGCCGACGCCGACCTGCAGTTCGCGTTGACCACCGGCTCGACTCTTTCGGAGAACCCACGATGAACCGCCGCAATTTCATTTCTCGCGCAGCGCTCGGCGGCCTCGCCGTCACCGCGGTCAGCGCGTCGCAAGTTTCACGGGCCGTGCAGGGCGCCGTGCCCGAAGCCGCAACCCAATCTTCCCCTGACACGCAGGGGCCGATCAGCCCATCGAGCGGAAGGCCCTACAACCCGGTCGTGACGCTCAACGGATGGACCGCGCCGTTTCGCATGAAGGACGGCGTGAAGGAGTTCCATCTGGTCGCCGAACCGGTCGTCCGCGAGTTCGCGCCCGGCATGAAGGTGCGACTCTGGGGCTACAACGGTCAGAGTCCGGGCCCGACCATCGAAGTGGTCGAAGGCGACCGCGTGCGGCTGTTCGTGACCAACAAGCTGCCCGAGTACACGACGATCCACTGGCACGGCCAGCGCCTGCCGAACGGCATGGACGGCGTCGGTGGTCTGAACCAGCCGCACATCCAGCCGGGGCAGACCTATGTCTACGAGTTCGTGGCACAGCGGCCCGGCACGTTCATGTACCACCCACACGCCGATGAGATGACGCAGCTGGCGATGGGACTGATGGGCTTCTGGGTCACGCATCCGAAAAACCCGAAAGCGACGCCCGGCTACACGCCGGTCGACCGGGACTTCGTCTTCCTGCTCAACGCCTACGACATCGAGCCGGGAAGCATGGTCCCGAAGGTGAACACGATGCTCGACTTCAATCTGTGGAACTTCAACAGCCGGGTCTGGCCGGGCATCGATCCGATGGTCGTCCGCCGCAACGATCGTGTCCGTATCCGCATCGGCAATCTGACGATGACCAACCACCCGATCCACATTCACGGCCATGAGTTCTACGTGGCCGGCACCGACGGCGGCTGGACCAATCCTTCGTCACGCTGGCCCGAGGTGTCGGTCGACATCGCGGTCGGGCAGATGCGCGCACTTGAATTCGTTGCCGATGCGCCGGGCGACTGGGCGTTCCACTGCCACAAGTCCCATCACACGATGAACGCGATGGGCCACACCGTCCCGACCATGATCGGCGTCGATCAGAGCGGGGTCATGGAGAAGATCCAGAAACTCGTGCCCGATTACATGGTCATGGGCGACAACGGCGGCGCGATGGTCATGTCGCACGGCGGCCAGTCGATGCAGATGGAGATGCCCATCCCTGACAACACGCTGCCGATGATGACCGGCGACGGACCGTTCGGCCCCATCGAGATGGGCGGCATGTTCACGACCGTCAAGGTTCGCGACGGACTCGCGCGTAACGACTATCGCGACCCCGGTTGGTACAAGCACCCCCCTGGAACGATCGCGCACCTGGTCGCCGAGTCCGAAATGGCAGACATGCCGACGGCCACAGAAGCCAAGGATCAGTCCATGCCGGACGGTATGGACATGACGGTCAAGAAGCCGAGCGGCCACAGCGGCCATTGAACAATCCACACACATCAAGAGATCAAATGAACAAGTTCACTCGTTATGCCTCCCGCGCGCTGATCACGGCTTCCTTACTCGGCGCTGCTTCGGGCGTTGATGCACAGTCGTCGATGGACCACTCGCAGATGAAGGGAATAAATATGTCCAAGCCGGATGCGATGAAGATGGATTCGCAGCCCGGTGACGCGAAGAATCAGGCCGGCAGTCTGGCGACCATGACAGAAGGCGAGGTTCGCAAAGTCGACAAGGACCAGGGCAAGGTGACCTTGAAACATGGCGAGATCAAGAACCTCGGCATGCCCGGCATGACCATGATCTTTCGTGCCCAGGACAAAGCGATGCTCGATTCGCTCAAGGAAGGTGACAAGGTCAGGTTCGCAGCCGACATGGTCAACAACCAGTTGACGGTCACCCAGATCAAGCAGTCGCAGTAGGCTATTCCTCGCAGGCCCCGCTCGGGCTGCGAGGACTCTTGTCGACGTCATCGCGCTGACGAACCTGGAGGAGAAGCACATGGATCCCAACGCATTTCGAAGATGTGTCGACAGCGTGCAACGCTTGCGTCGGTGCCTGCAATTGCGGCGCGTCGTTTTCGCACGGATGGCTAAGTCTCCGAACGGACTAGAGCGAACCGCGGTAGAGAAGGTCGCCATCTCTCTGCTCGTGATCACGTCCCTGCTGACGGGATTCGATGCAAGAGCTGATCTGCTGGCGATCGCATGGGACGGCAACGATCGCTTCGAGCGCTCCATCGAGATCCGACCTGGAAAGTTCGCGGAAATCTGCGGTCCACTGCAGCGCGGTCAAGCGATCGCCTGGTCCTTCGAAGCGGACCGCCCTGTCCAATTCAATATCCACTACCACGACGGTCCCAAGGTCGTTTTTCCCGAGAAGCGTGAGGCGAGGAAAAACGGACTCGGGACCCTGGCGGTGGAGGCTGATCAGGACTTTTGCTGGATGTGGGCGAACCGGTCGGATGGGCCGGTTGCACTTCGGCTTTCCTTGAAGCGCTAGGCGCAAGGCCCTCGCATGCATGATGATTTTGGACGTTCAAGGATGAATCGATCATCCATTTTTCAGGAGAAGAAGATGAAACACAGACGATTGGTTGCGACGGCTTTCGTACTGGCTGCTGTCTTCGCAGCGAATACCTCTGCGTGGGCCCACGCATCACTCTCTAAAAGCGAGCCGCAGGCGAGCGCGACGCTCAGCAGCGCGCCGCAGCAAGTGCAGTTGCAGTTCACGGAATCTCTCGAAGCGAAGTTCAGCGGCATCGAGGTCACGGACGCCGCGGGAAAGGCCGTCACGGCCGAGAAGGCAACGGTTGAGCCCGCGACGCCGGCGGCGCTGCGACTCGCGCTGCCGACGCTCACACCTGGCGCCTACAAGGTTCGCTGGATCGCGGTCACGCGGGATGGTCATCGGGTCAAGGGCGAGTACGGCTTCACGGTGAATTGAGTTGGGCACATCCAGCGTCGATTTGCTCCGGACCGCAGCGACGACGTTGCAGAACCTCGCGCTGGCGTGGCTGATCGGCTTGGTGTTGCTGCGGCGGTGGCTGCCAGCCGATCAGCGTGGTCGAGAAGCGCTGGATGGAAGCGGATTCGGGCGCTCCGCGTTGTTCGCGTCGGTCTTCCTGCTGGCCCTGCAGCTCGGTCTTCTGTGGCTCGAAGCGGCCGTCATGGGCGACGTCGCACTGAAGGATGCAGGACCCGCCGTCGTCGACGTCCTGCGTGGCACTCACTACGGTGTCGTCTGGACGATCGGCTTCGCTGTCACGGCGTTGCTCATCGCATGGTTTGCGCTGACCGGCACCGCCGGCCGGGGACGCGATCGTGCACTGGCGATCGCGTTGCTGGTTGCGGCCTTTGCTTACACGCGCGCCCTGACCAGTCATGCGGCGGACCAGGGCGACCTCAACTGGATGGTCTTTCTCGATTGGTCGCACCTGCTCTTGATCGGCGCATGGGTAGGCGAGGTTCTGGTGGCCACACTGCTCGTCCTTCCGCGGTTAGACAGAGTGTGTGACGACCATGACACGGCGGCGTTCGCGCCTGCGTTGTCGCATTCGGCGACCGTGATCCTGATCGGTGTCGTGATCACGGGGGTGATCAAGGCGTGGCTCAGCGTCGGCTCACCGGCTAACCTGATCGGCACCGCTTACGGCCAGGTCCTGATCGTCAAGCTCGTCTTCGTTTCGGTGGCGATGGCATTGGGGGGCTTCAATCGGTTTGTCGTCTTGCCGCAGATGAACGCGGACCCGCAATCCATGGCGCGAGGCACGGTCATGCGGTCTGGCAGCCAGCGCCGCTTTCTCGTGGTGTTGCAGGTCGAGACCTTCGTGTTGATCTGCGCGACGGCTGCGGCCGCGGTGCTGAGTGCCAGCGCATTGCCGATGAGCGGCAGCTGAGAGCCTAAGTTCGCCGACGACGACCTCTCCGGACTGCGTGGTTTGTTCGTGACGAGTCGGCGATCACCCGATGCAGCGATGCTCGCCAGGGCCGCGCTGCGTCCGCACAGGGCAACAAGATCATGTTCCCGGTCGGGGATACGCGGCAGCTTCGGCCACAGCGAAAAATCTGGCGCGTTCGACCAGATGGCTCATCTGAGCCGCTGCGTGGATGGTCAGCGGGTGCTCGGTAGCACCCGCTCTCGGCAAGATGTACTCGGCCATGCATCGGGCGAGATCGAGCTGCTGCTCCGAAGCGTTTGCAAGCACGGCGATCATCAAGTTTTCCAACGCGATGACGCGCATGCGAAGCTGGACCAAGTCCGTATTGGTCAAGTCGGGATCACTTGAAAGCGGCAGCGCAAGTGGCGCGGCTTCGTCATCGTGTCCGGCTCCGCGCGCTCGTGTTGCCTCATGAGCAGTGCTTGATCGGTTCGCTGGATCGAGCTTTTCATCGGACATATCGAGCCTCCACGAGATTGAAGAATGGCGTCTGCGAGCGGACCGACTGCCGCGAGTGACTATAGGCGTTTGATTCGAGCTGCGCGGTGGCGTCAGTGCGAATGCGTGTGATGAAGGTCCGGGGCGTGCGGATGCGCGTGCCGCACAGGGCGATGGCGGTGGATGTGGCTGTGCGCGCCGATCGGCATCGGGCTGTGGCGATGCGTATGGTGTCCGTCGTCGTGTGTATGAGCGTGCTCGTGCTCCAGGTCGTCGTGGCCATGTTGATGTTCGTGATGTTCCAGCACATGCAGAACGACACCTGACGCCATCAGCGCCGCGCCCCCGGCCAGCCACCAGCTGTAGCCGCGTTCGCCCAATGCGAAAGCGATCAGCGCACCCACGAACGGCGCTGCCGCGAAGACCGAGCCTGTCCGTGTAGATCCGAATGAGCGCTGGGCCAGCAGATAAAAGCGCAGGCTCAGGCCATACCCGATCGCGCCGATGAGAAAGATCTCCACGGCGATCAGCAGCGGTACCGAGATCTGCCCCGATATCCAGGCGATCGACAAAGAGCCGAGCGCGCCGAGGGTCGCCTTGCCCCAGATCACGCGCCCGGGATCGAGGTGCGCGAGGCCGCGCGACAAGGTGTTGTCGATCCCCCAGGCAATCGTCGCAGCGATCACCGCCAACAGCCCGATCACCTGGCTTCCGCCGCTGGTCGCACGGTCCAGGACGAGCGACACGCCGCCGAGCGTCAACAAAACGATCGCCATGCCGACCCGACGATCGATCTGTTCTCGGTACAGGAGGTATGACAGCAAGGCCGTGAACACCGCCTCGAGCGTCAGCATGAGCGAAGCGCCGGTACCGCTCGTATGCTGGAGACCCCATGCCAACGCGGCGGGACCGATCACGGCGCCGAACAAGGCCATCAGCGCAAGGCGCGGCAGATGATCGCGTCTTAGCGCCGCTTCCTCGCTCTGCGGGGAGCGCAGGACCATGCCGGTCACCGCGGCACCCGCGTACAGCAGTGCGGCGGTCATCCATCCGCCGATGCCGGCGCCGGCGCGTTGCAGCAGCGGGGTGCTGGCGCCGAAGAGGACTGCCGCCCCAAGGGCAAGAAATGCTCCGCGTGCAGCTGGATTGTTTTTCATGGCGAAATGCGGCCTTTGCCGGTGACGACCGCGATGTTATCGCTGGCCGCTTGAACCTGGGAAATCGCGGTCGTCGTGGCTGACCCGCGACACAGCATGGCGTCACGCACCGAGAATCTTCACACGGAGCAACTTCACCGAGTTCACGAACACCAGGATGTCCGGTCGCAGGGGCAACGCCTCCTCTTGCGCAATGCAGCGCCAGTCGCCCGGTCGCGCCCGGCCAGTCGCCCGCGGGTGTCGGAGACACGCATCGAGAGCTAATGCACGGAATTGGCTCTGAAACAACAGCCGTTTTCCGGTCGTTCGCAGGAGATGTTCTCATTTTGCGGAAAAAAGGGAACCTTCGAACCAGCAGGCATCTGTTTTGCTTCCCCCACACTGCAAATCTTTCTTCCGCTTGATTTCCTTTTCGCTGATTGATCTCACTCAAGGCCAAATCCCATGCGTTCCGGAATGTTGTCTGCCGTTCGACCGATCGGCGTGGCGTGTTGCAGCGGGTTAGTTGCACTATTGTTGACAGGCGCCGCACTGGCGCAGGGCGCTGATGCACCAGAAACGAAACTGGAGCGTGTCCAGATTACGGGCTCGTCGATCAAGCGTATCGACGGCGAAACGGCGCTGCCGGTCCAGATCCTGACGCGCGAGGACATCGCCCGGACCGGCGCGACCAACGCGGAGCAGTTGCTCAAGACCGTCACGGCCACCTCGGGCCTGGGTGCCACCAGCGTGGCCAACAGCGGGGCGGGCGGCAACCAGGGCAGTCCGGGAGGGTCTGTGTCGCTGGTTTCGTTGCGGGGGCTCGGTTCGACCCGCACCTTGGTCTTGATCAACGGGCGCCGCGCTGCGCCGGCGGCGGGCAGCAACGCCGTCGATATCGCGACGATCCCGATCACGATGATCGATCGCGTCGAGGTGCTGAAGGACGGCGCTTCGGCGGTCTACGGCAGCGACGCGGTCGCGGGCGTGGTCAACTTCATCCTGCGCCGCGATTTCCAGGGCACCGAAGTCGCCACCACGGTCGGCTCGCCGACCCGTCACGGCGGCGGCCTCGACACCAAGGTGTCGGCCATCAGCGGCTTCGGCAACTTCGACGCCGACCGCTATTCGGTGATGATCGGCGCGGACTACGAGCGGACCAAGTCCATCCTCGGTTCCGATCGTTCGTTCGCGACCAACCTGGACGTCCAGCATCGGCTCGACAAGACCAGCACGACGGCCTTTCCGGCCAACATCCTGACAAACAGCGGTGCGATCCGCAGCCCGACCTACCCGAACTGCGCGCCGTCGGAGATCTCGCCGCTGAACCCGGGCCTGTGCCGCTTCGACAACGCGCCGTCGATCTCGCTGCAGCCCGAGACCAAGCTCGAGAACGTCGCGCTGAACGGGCGCTTCAAGATCTCCAGCGCCGTCGAGGCCTATCTCGAGACCAGTTACACGCGGAACGAAACGCGCACCGTCGAGCAGCCGGTGCTCTTCAATGGCGCGGTGCAGCCGGCCGGCAGTCCCTACATCACCGACCTCAACAACCTGCTCGCCACGCAGTACCCGAGCTTCACGGCGTTGCGGACGCTGGTCACCGGTAGGGCCTATGCGCTGTTGCCGCCGACCAGTTCGTACTACCCGACCGCGTTCGCCGCGGCGAACGGCCTGACCGGGCAGCCGCTGGTGCTGCTGTTCCGCTCGTATCCGAACGGGCTGCGCAAGACGCAGGACATCTCGCAGGACTCGCGCTTCGTGACCGGGCTGCGCGGCACGGCCCTGGGCTGGGACTACGACGCCGGCTTCCTCTACAGCAAGGACAAGATCACACAGAATCTGACGGGGGGCTGGGCACTCACCGACCAGTACCTCAATCTGGTCAACACCGGCGTGATCAACCCCTTCGGTCCGACGGCCAGCCAGGCCGCGCTCGATGCCGCGCAGGCAGCCAACTACAACGGGGTGCTCACGGTCAGCACGACGACCGTCACCGGCGTCGACCTGAAGGGCTCGCGTGAACTGATGGTCCTGCCGGCCGGCGCGGTGAGCCTCGCGGCCGGCGCCGAGTTCCGTCGCGAGCAGCTCAACCTCGAGCCGTCCGATGCGAACAAGCGGTTCCTGATCGCGGGCTTCGGCGCGCCCGGCGTCCCGGTGAGCGCGGCGCGCAACATTGAGTCGGCCTACGCCGAGATCAACGTGCCGATCTTCAAGGGCTTCGAGGCCGACGCGGCCGGTCGCTACGACAACTACGAACGGGTCGGCAAGACCTTCAATCCGAAGGGCTCGCTGCGCTTCCAGCCGATCGAACAACTGCTGTTCCGCGCCTCGTACGGCAAGGGCTTTCGCGCGCCGACGCTGGTGGACCTCTACCAGCCCGCTGCGCGCGGGATCTCGACCAACGGCAGCCGGGACTTCGTGCGCTGCCCGATCGGCTTCTCGGGGATCATCGACTGCAGCACGCAGTTCGTCACGATCGGTGGTGGCAACCCCGCGCTGAAGCCCGAGAAGTCCAAGTCCGAGTCGCTCGGCGTCGTCTTCGAGCCGACCAAGGACTACTCGCTCGGCGCCAACGTGTTCTACGTCCAGGTCAAGGACACCATCCGGACCGGGCTTTCGGTCGCGACGATTCTCTCCGACCCGGTCCGCTACGCCGGCTACATCACGCGCGGCGCACCGGACGGCAACGCCAGCGGCCAGGGACCGATCCTCGGCATCAGCCAGCAGTTGACCAACCTGGGCAAGACCAACGTCAGCGGCGTCGACCTCGATCTGCTGGGTCGGGTCTATAACACGCCGGGTGACAAGCTTACGTTGCGGCTCGACGGCACCTACTTCACGCGCTACGACACGCAGAACCTCGACGGCAGTTATTCGAACGCGATCAACAATCCGGCGGCGAGCCTGATCGGCATCGGCGTCGTGCTGCGGTGGCGCCATGCGGCGAGCGTGTCGTGGGACCACGGTCCGTTCGCGGCGACCTTCCAGCACAACTATCAGGTGGGCTACGCCGACCTCAACACGAGCCTGCAACCCGCGTCGAATCCGCCGCGCAGCGTCGGCTCGTACACCACGCTCGACGCGCAGGTCGCCTACACCGGCATCAAGAATGCGAAGCTTGCGCTCGGCGTGAAGAACCTCGCGGACAAGGATCCGCCGTACACCAACTACGGCGCCGGCTTCGTCGGCGGCTACGACCTCAGCTACACCGACGTTCGCGGTCGCTTCGTCTACCTGACGGCCACCTACAAGTTCCTGTAGTCGGCGCAGGCGGTGCGGGCCACGGTCCGCACCGCCTATACTCTTCTGCTCCATTTCCATTCCTATCGAAATGTCGGTCGCCGGGTGCGGATGGCTCCCGCGCAGCCGCGTTTCGAGTCGCCCATTCGACCATGCAACGACGCGACCTGCTGCTGTCCACGGCGGTTCTGCTTTCATCGGGAGGTTCCGCGATGGCTGCCTCTTCTTCGCGGCCCTCGGCCGGCCGCAGGCTGCTGGAGGAAACCAGTGCGACCGACCTGACGACGGCGATGCGCGACGGTCGCCTGACGTCCGAACGGCTGGTCCGCCAATGCCTGGCGCGGATCGCGGCGGTCGATCGGCGCGGGCCCAGGCTGAACAGCGTCATCGAACTCAACGCCGCTGCCGCGGCCGAGGCCCGCGTGCTAGACGCCGAGCGCCTGGCCGGCCGGGTTCGCGGCCCGCTCCACGGCATGCCCGTGCTGCTGAAGGACAACATCGCGACGGGCGACGCGCTGTGCACCACCGGCGGTTCGCTCGCGCTGGCCGGCGTGCATGCGACGCGGGACGCACACCTCGTCAAGCGGCTGCGCGAAGCCGGCGCGCTGATCCTTGGCAAGACCAATCTGAGCGAGTGGGCCAACATCCGCTCGACCCGGTCGACCAGCGGCTGGAGCGGGCGGGGCGGGCTCACGCGCAATCCGTATGCGCTCGATCGCAGCACCAGCGGTTCCAGTTCGGGGACGGCCGCAGCCATCGCCGCGAGTCTGGCGCCGCTCGGCGTCGGCACCGAGACCGACGGCTCGATCACGTCGCCGGCGTCGTTGACGGGCCTCGTCGGCCTGAAGCCGACGGTGGGCAGCGTCAGCCGGGACGGCGTCATCCCGATCGCGCACAGCCAAGACACGGCCGGTCCGATGACACGAACCGTCGCCGACGCCGCGCTGCTCTATGCCGTCATGGCGGGGCCCGACGCGGCCGATGCGATCACGACCACGGCGCCGTCGCAAAGAACACCGACGGCGCTGTCGTCCGATGCGCTGCGTGGTGCGCGCATCGGCGTGGCTCGCGGCTATCTGAGCGGCTTCGACGAGATCAACGCGGTCTTCGAACGCGCCGTGGCCGACCTGCGCCGCCTCGGCGCAGAGATCGTCGACGATGTGGAACTTCCGCCGCCGACCTATCGCGGGGCCGAACGCAGCGTGCTGCTCCACGAACTCAAGCACGACCTGGCGCTGTGGTTGCGAACCTTCGCGCCGCACGCACCGGTGCAGACCCTCGCCGATGTGATCGCCTTCAACCAGCAGCACGCCGCCGAAGAGATGCCGTGGTTCGGCCAGGAACTGTTCGAGCAGGCACAAGCGCTCGGCGGCCTCGACAGCCCCGACTACCTCGCGGCACGGGCAGCCTGCGTGAAGGGCGCGCGCGAGGACGGCCTCGACCGCGCCTTCGACCGCTTCGGGCTCGACGCGGTCATCGCGCCGACCGGGGGCGTCGCCTGGCTGATCGACCCGATCGCCGGCGATCATTCCAGCGGCGGCTTCGCCGGTCCGGCGGCGGTGGCCGGCTACCCGCACCTCACGGTACCGGCCGGCTTCGTGCGGGGCCTGCCCACCGGTCTGTCCTTCGTCGGCCGGCCGTTCACCGAGTGGCGCCTGCTGGAACTCGGCCATGCCTACGAGCAGGGCACGCTGCACCGCCGCGCTCCGGGCTATCTGCGGCGCAGCGTCCCGGTCTGAGGAGGCTGCAAAGAGGATTGTCGGTTGCCCGTCCCCCGTCGCGCTGGTAGGATGCGGCGCTCCGGGCGTGACAGATCGAGAGATCGCACGCCAGGCCATTGATGCACGCGAGCGGGACTCGGGCGATCGCCCGACCGGCGGGGATCGAAGAAGGCGAACGCACGTTCGCCTTTTTTGTTATCGGCACCCGCATCGTCCGATGCACATTCCAACATCCTCGGGTTGACACGCGCAATGTTCGATTTCATTCGTTCGCACCAGCGGTTGATGCAGGTGATCCTGCTGGTCTTGATCGTTCCTTCGTTCGTGTTCTTCGGCGTCCAGGGCTACGACCGGATGAACCAGCATACGCAGACTGTCGCAAAGGTGGACGGGCAGCCGATCAGCCAGGGCGAACTCGACAACGCGCAGCGCGAGCAGCTCGCGCGGATGCGTCAGACCTACGGCTCGGCCGTCGATGCGGCCATGTTCGACACGCCGGAAGCGCGCGCCCAGACTCTCGACGGGCTGATCGGACAGCGCGTCCTGATGCTGCAGGCCCGGAAGGAATCGCTGGACACCTCCGACCGGCAGCTCCGCGAGACGATCGCGGCGATCCCGGCGCTGCAGGTCGACGGACGGTTCAACCAGGATCGCTACGAATCGCTGCTCGCGCAGCAGGGCATGACGCGTGTCGGCTTCGAGAAGCGGCTGCGCGAAGACCTGTCGATGCAGCAGCTGAATGCGGCGATCGAGGGCTCGGTGATCGTGCCCAAGCGGGTCGTCGATCGCTTCGCGGCCATCGTGGGCCAACGTCGCGAAGTCAGGACGCTGGTCGTGAAGGCGGCCGACTTCGCGGCGCAGGTGAAGCTCGCACCGGACGCGATCCAGAAGGACTACGACGCGCGCCCGGCCGACTACATGAACCCCGAGTCGGCAAAGGTCGAATACCTGGTGCTCGCGTCAGACGTGCTGGCCAAGCAGATCGCGGTGCCGGAAAGCGATTCGAAGGCGTTCTACGAACAGAACAAGAAGCGCTACGAGATCGCCGAGCAGCGCCGCGCGAGCCATATCCTCGTCGCGGTCGCCAAGGACGCGAGCGACGCCGACCGGGCGAAGGCCAAGGCCAAGGCCGAAGACCTGCTGAAGAAGGTGAAGGCCAATCGCAGCGACTTCGCGAAGCTCGCGAAGCAGTCGTCGGACGATCCCGGTTCCGCGGCCAACGGCGGCGACCTCGACTACCTCGGCAAGGGCGCGACCGTGCCGCCGTTCGAAGCGGCGCTGTTCGCGTTGAAGGACCAGGAGATCAGCGACCTCGTACAGACGGACTTCGGTTATCACATCATCGAGCTGACCGGCATCAAGCCGGCGCAGACCAAGACCTACGACGCGGTGAAGGGCGAGATCGATGCCGAGATCGGCAAGCAGCTCGCGCAGAAGAAGTTCACCGACGCGGCCGAAGGCTTCGCCGACAGCGTCTACCAGCAGGGCGACACGCTGGCACCCACCGCGCAGAAGTTCGGGCTCGCCGTGATGACAGCCGACAATGTCACCCGCGCGCCGGGCGCCGATGCGGCGTCGCCGCTGTCCAATCCGAAGCTGCTGACGGCGCTGTTCTCGGTCGATTCGATCAAGAGCCGTCACAACACCGAGGCCGTCGAGACGTCGCCCGGGACGCTCGTGTCCGCACGCCTGGTCAACTACCAGCCGGCCACTCGCAAGCCGCTCGCCGAGGTCAGCGACGCGATCAAGGCGCGACTCACGGACGCCGAGGCCCGCAAGCTCGCGGACGAGAGCGGCAAGGCCCTGCTGGCGCAGTTGCGCGCTGGCGACGCGGCCGCCGCCGCGAAGGCGTCTGGCTTCGGTGCGCCGACCACGGTGTCGCGCGTCGATCGATCGGCGGTGCCGCCCGAGGCCGTGACCGAGATCTTCCGGACCGATGCCGGCAAGCTGCCGGCCTATGCCGGTGTCGTGCAGCCGTCGGGCGACTACGCCATCTACCAGATCGCCAGCCTGTCGAACGCGCCGACGATGGATGGCGAACGCCGCGGTGCGCTCACGCAGAGCATCGCCAAGCAGCTCGGGTCCATCGAGTTCGGCGCCTACCTCGCCGACCTGCGCCGTCGCTCGAAGGTGAAGGTCTCGGCGCCGTACGCCGACCTGATCGACCGGAAGGACGCACCGGTCACGAAGGCCGCGTCCTGATCCTCGCGTGCCGCGGCGTTCGCCGCGGACCCTGCGGTTCTGCCGAATTGACAAGGCGAGCTCGCTTGCGCAAGCATCGCTGCGCCAGCGGCGCGACCTGAACGACCGTCGCGCCCATCACCACGAAGGGTGCTCGCATGTTCAAACGAATCCTGCTGGCCTACGACGGGTCGGAATCGGGGCGCAGGGCGCTCCTCGAATGCGGCGAAGTCGCCAACCTGATGAAGGCCGACATCAAGCTCCTGGCCGTCACGCCGTCGATGCCGCCGGTCTACGTCGGCGAAGGCTTCATCCCGTCCGACACGCTCGACGCGGAGAAGGAACGCTTCCGCGAAGTGCTCGAGGACGGGATCCGTCAGCTCGAGGCGCAGGGCTTCGCGTGCCAGGGCCAGCTGTCGTTCGGCGAGCCGGTCGACGAGATCGCCCGCGTGGCACGCGAGTGGGGCGCCGACCTGATCGTGATGGGACACCGGCGCGCGGGCTCGTGGGCCGAGCGCTGGTGGCGCGGCTCGCTGAGCAAGTCGCTGGTGGAGATCGCGCCCTGCAGCGTGTTGATCGCGGTCATCAACGGCGCGAGTCGCTGACGTCGCGATGACGCCTCACGCCGCGCGCTCCAGCAGCGCCTGCTGCTCGAGCCATTCCGCTTCGAGCTTCTCGATGTCGCGCACCAGGTAGGCCTGATCGATCAGGTACTGCTTCAGCGCCTCGCGCCGCGCGTCGTCGTAGATGTCGGGCGACCCGAGCGCCTCGTCGAGAACCTTCTTGCCGGCCTCCGCTTCTGCCAGCCGCGATTCGATGCGGCGGATCCGTTGCTCGATCGGCTTGCGCTGCTGTGCCAGCGCGTCGCGCGTGGCCGCGTCGGTGCGCCGCTGTTCGCGGGTCCTGGGTTCGGCGGTCGCCTTGACGAGCGTCGGCACCGATGTCGGCCTGGTCGACGCTGCGGCCGCGACTGCCGGTGCCTTCGCGACCGCGGCGCCGCCGGATGACTTCTTCAGCGACCACGCGCGATAGTCGTCGAGGTCGCCGTCGTACTCGGTGCAGGTGCCGTCGGTGACCAGCAGGAAGCGGTCCGTGGTCGCGCGCAGCAGCGCGCGGTCGTGCGACACCAGGATCAACGCGCCTTCGAACTGCGCGAGCGCGAGGGTCAGCGCTTCGCGGGTCTCGAGGTCGAGGTGATTGGTGGGCTCGTCGAGCAGCAGCAGGTTGGGGCGGGTCCAGATGATCAGCGCGAGCGCGAGGCGCGCCTTCTCGCCGCCGGAGAACGACGCGACGGAGGACGTCGCCATCTCGCCGCGGAAGTCGAAGCTGCCGAGGTAGTCGCGCAGCTCCTGCTCGCGCGGCGCGGCCGCGCCGGGTCGGCTCGCCATCGCGACGCGATGCAGCTGCAGCATCGGCGACGCGTCCATGTCGAGCATGTCGATCTGGTGCTGCGCGAAGTAGCCGATCGCGAGTCCCTTGCCGGCGGTCATCGTGCCGCCGAGACGCTCGAGCGTGCCGGCGATGGTCTTGATCACCGTCGACTTGCCCTGGCCGTTCGCGCCCAGCAGGCCGATGCGTTCGCCGGCCGTCAGTCGCAGGTCCACGTCGTGCACCACGACGCGCGGTGGCCTGCCGGTGCCGCTCGGATAGCCGCAGTCGACGTCCTCGAGGATCAGCATCGGATCAGGCGACGAGATCGGCGAGCGGAACTTGAACGTGAAGGCCGAGGCCTCGGTGACCGGCGACAGCAGCGTCATGCGCTCCATCGCCTTGACCCGGCTCTGCGCCTGCTTGGCCTTGCTGGCCTTGGCCTTGAAGCGATCGACGAACGACTGCAGATGTGCGAGATCGCGCTGCTGCTTGCTGTAGGCGCCCTGGGCGAGACGCATGCGCTCGGCGCGTTGCAGCTCGTAGGCGGTGTAGTTACCGGTCCAGCGCACCAGCTTGCGATGCTCGAGCGCCAGCGTCACGCCGCAGACGGCGTCGAGGAACTCGCGGTCGTGCGAGATCACGACCATCGTGCCCTCGTAGCGGCGCAGCCATTGCTCGAGCCACACGATGGCATCGAGGTCGAGGTGGTTGGTCGGCTCGTCGAGCAGCAGCAGGTCGGACGGGGCCATCAGCGCCTGCGCGAGCTGCAGCCGCATGCGCCAGCCGCCGGAGAACGTGACGACCGGTTGCTTCGATTGCTCCATCGTGAAGCCGAGCCCGAGCAGCAACGACTCGCCGCGCGACGTCGCGGTATAGCCGTCGGCGTCGCCGTAGGCCATGTGCAGCTCGGCCAGCGCATGGTCGTCGGCCGCGGACGACGTGCCGGCCACGGCTTGCTCCATCGCCGTCATCGCCGCCTCTATCTCGCGCAGGTGGCGGTCGCCGTCGACGACGAAGTCGAGCGCGCTCTTCTCGCTGGCGGCGGTCTCCTGCGCGACGTGCGCGATGCGCCATGCACCGGGGATCGACAGGTCGCCCTGGTCAGGCTGCAACTCGCCGCGCAGCAACGCGAACAGCGTGGACTTGCCGCTGCCGTTGGCGCCGACGAGTCCGACCTTCTCGCCCGGATGCACGACCGTCGTGACGTCTTCGAGCAGCAGCTTGACGCCGCGCCGCAGGAACAGACCGGTCCAGCGGATCATCGCGCGTGCCTCGGCAGGTCGGCCGCCTGCACCGCGAACACCGCGTCGTCGCCCCCGCTGGTCGTCAGCCAAGTGCACGGCAGGTCGGGGAAAGCGGCTTCGACGTGCAGGCGCTCGTGGCCGACCTCGATCACCAGGAGACCATTGCGGTTCAGCCGCGCCGGCGCCTCGTCGAGGATGCGGCGGACCAGGTCGAGGCCGTCGCTGCCGCCGGCCAGCGCCATGCGCGGTTCGCGGCCGTATTCGGCGGGAAGGTCGGCCATCGATGCGTCGTTCACGTAGGGCGGATTGCTGAGGATGAGGTCGTAGCGCCGGGCGGGCAGGGCGGCGAAAAGATCTGACTCGACGAGATGCACGCGCTCGGCCAGTGCATAGGCGTCGACGTTGATGCGCGCGACGTCGAGCGCATCGCGCGACAGGTCGACGGCATCGACCCGGGCGCCGTCGAACGCGTCGGCCGCGATGATCGCGAGGCAGCCCGACCCGGTGCCCAGGTCCAGCACGGACCTGACCGCATCGGGGTCCTCGATCCACGGCGCGAGGTGCTCGAACAGCAGCTCGGCGATGAACGACCGCGGCACGATCACGCGCGGGTCGATGGTGAAGCGGTACTCGCCGAGCCATGCCTCGCCGGTCAGGTAGGCCGCGGGCACGCGTTCGACGACGCGCCGGTCGATCAGCGCGAGCAGGCTTCGCCGTTCGTCGGCGGTGAGGCGCGCATCGAGGAACGGTTCGAGCCGGTCGAGCGGCAGGTGCAGATGGAACAGCACGAGGTAGACCGCTTCGTTCCAGGCGTCGACGCTGCCGTGGCCGAAAGACAGCTTCGCCGCGTTGAAGCGGCCGACCGCGTGGCGCAGCACGTCGCGCACCGTGACGAGCACATCGAGTCCGTCCGCCCGGGCGGCGGCCTGGTCGCGATGCGGGCTCATGCGGAGCGCGGCGTGGTCAGCAACGCCACCAGGGTGTGCAGATAGACGTTCTTCAGCGGTTCGATGTCGGCCACGGCGACGCACTCATCGATCTTGTGGATCGACGCGTTGACCGGACCGAACTCGATGGTCTGCGGACAGATCGCCGAGATGAAGCGTCCGTCCGACGTACCGCCGCTGGTCGACAGCGCAGTCTGCACGCCGGTGACGCCGAGAATCGCGCCGCTCAGCGCTGCGGACAGCGAGCCCTCGGGCGTGAGGAAGGGCCGTCCCCCGAGCGTCCAGGTGAGCTGGTAGACGATGCCGAGGTCGTCGAGAACCGCATGCACGCGCTGCGTCAGCGTCTCGACCGTGCTCTCGGTCGAGAAGCGAAAGTTGAAGTCGACGACGGCCTCGCCGGGAATGACGTTGCTGACGCCGGTACCCGCGTGCAGGTTGGAGACCTGGAAGCTGGTCGGCGGAAAGAAACGGTTGCCGCGATCCCATTCGGTCGCCGTCAGGGTCGCCAGCGCGGCGGCCGCCTCGTGGATCGGGTTGCGGGCCAGATGCGGATACGCGATGTGGCCCTGGATGCCTTCGACGACCAGCCGGCCGGACAGCGTCCCGCGGCGGCCGTTCTTGATCGTGTCGCCGAACACCTGCGACGACGAAGGCTCGCCGACGATGCAGTAGTCGAGCGTTTCGCCGCGGGCCTGCAGGCGCTCGCAGACCTTCACGGTGCCTTCGATTGCGGGTCCTTCCTCGTCGGACGTGATCAGCAGCGCGATGGAGCCGAGATGGTCGGGATGCGCGGCCACGAAGGTCTCGATGGCGACCACGAACGCGGCGATCGAGGTCTTCATGTCGGCGGCGCCGCGGCCGTACAGCCAGCCGTCGCGGACGGTCGGCGCGAACGGGTCGGACTGCCAGCGATCGACCGGACCCGAAGGAACCACGTCGGTGTGGCCCGCGAACACGAACACGGGACGGGCGGTGCCGCGCCGGGCCCACAGGTTGGTCACCGAACCGGACGCGAGGGTCTCGCACGCGAAGCCGACGGCCTCGAGGCGCTCGGCGATCAGCGCCTGGCAGCCGCCGTCGTGCGGCGTGACCGAACGCAGCGCGATCAGTTGCCGCGTCAGCGCGAACGTGGCCTCTTCGGGGGACGGGGCGACGGCACTCGTGAAGGACGATGCGACCGTCTGCGCAGGCGCGATCGCATCAGGCATTGAGCGTGAATTCCTGGAACGACGTGGACTCGTGCGTGCGCGTGGTCTCGAGCGGTTCGGCCGGCAGCAGCGGTGGCGCGTTGTTGATCAGCCAGAGCAGGTTGGTCGGCGAGTCGGCGAACGACAGCGCTTCCTCTTCGGTGATCTGGTCTTCGCGGATCATCCGGTAGAGCGCCTGCTCGAAGGTCTGCGAGCCGGGCGACAGGCTCTTCTCCATCGCATCCTTGATGGAGTTGATCTCGCCCTTCTCGATCAGCTCGGCGACGTGGCGCGTGTTGAGCAGCACCTCGACGGCCGGGACGCGCCCGCCGGTGCGTGCGCGGATCAGGCGCTGCGAGATGATGCTGCGCAGCGCCGCGGACAGGTCGGACAGCAGCGTCGGACGGGTTTCGAGCGGATAGAAGCTGACGATGCGATTGAGCGCGTGATAGCTGTTGTTCGCGTGCAGCGTGGCGACGCACAGGTGGCCGGACTGCGCGTAGGCGATGGCTGCGGTCATCGTCTCCTTGTCGCGGATCTCGCCGATCAGGATGCAGTCGGGCGCCTGGCGCAGCGCGTTGCGCAGTGCGATGTCGAGGCTGACGGCATCGGTGCCGATCTCGCGCTGGTTGACGATCGATTTCTTGTTGCGAAACACGTATTCGATCGGGTCTTCGAGGGTCAGGATGTGGCCGGTGCGCTTGGCGTTGCGCAGGTCGAGCATCGACGCGATGGTGGTCGACTTGCCCGAGCCGGTCGCACCGACCACGAGAACCAGGCCGCGCTTCTCCATGATGATCTCGCTGACGATGGTCGGCAGGTGGAGCGTGTCGATGGCCGGGATGTCGCTCGCGATGTAGCGGATGACGACCGAGATGGAGCCGCGCTGCTGGAACGCCGACAGCCGGAAGCGTCCGACGCCGCTGACCCCGAAGCCCTTGTTGAGCTCGTGGGTGCTCTGCAGCTCGTCGAAGTCGGCGACCGAGATGATCTCGGTCAGCAGACTCTTGATCATCGAGTTGTCCATCAACTGCTGGTTGATGGGGATCGACGTGCCGTTGACCTTCATGTGCACGGCCGAACCGACCGCGATGAACAGGTCCGAGGCCTTCTTCTCGGCCATCAGCTTGAACAGACGCTCCATCGCCATCGCAGATCCTTCGCTTCGTAGGCCGTCGGCTAGTCGCCGCGGAGTAGTTCGTTGATGCTGGTCTTCGCGCGCGTCTCTGCAGTCACCTGCTTGACGATGACTGCGCAATATAAGCCGTACGCACCGTCCGCGGAAGGCAGCGAGCCTGGGACCACGACCGACCCGGACGGGATGCGTCCGTAGCTGATCGATCCGGTCCGCCGGTCGTAGATCTTGGTGGACTGCGACAGGTAGACGCCCATCGACAACACCGAGTTCTCCTCGACGATGACGCCTTCGACGACTTCGGAACGCGCGCCGATGAAGCAGTTGTCCTCGATGATCGTCGGATTCGCCTGCAAGGGCTCGAGCACGCCGCCGATGCCCACGCCGCCCGACAGGTGCACGTGGCGGCCGATCTGCGCGCACGAGCCGACGGTCGCCCACGTGTCGACCATCGTGCCTTCGCCGACATAAGCGCCGATGTTGACGTAGGAAGGCATCAGCACGACGTTCTTTCCGATGAACGAACCATGGCGGGCTACAGCCGGCGGGACGACGCGCACGCCGGTGGCGCGCATCTCGTCGTCCGACAGATGCGCGAACTTGGGCTCGACCTTGTCGAAGAATGCGAAATCGCCCGCGCGCATCAATACGTTGTCATTCAACCTGAACGACAGCAGCACGGCTTTCTTGAGCCATTGATGCACGATCCACGCACCGTCGACCTTCTCGGCGACCCGCAACGTGCCGGTGTTGAGGGCCGCGAGGGCGCCACTGACTGCGTCGGTGATCTCCGTGGGCGCGTCCGTCGGGGAAAGCTGCGCGCGCATGTCCCAGGCGCGGTCGACGATCGGTTGTATGTCTTCTCGGTTCATGAGTGCTTCTGTCCAGGTGAAGGCCCGCTGTGCGCCGGCCGTGGTCTCACAGCGTCGCCGCTTCGCGCTCGAAGGCGGCGAGGACCACCGGCGGCGTCGGCTTCCATCCGCGCTTGCGATGCTCGACGACGATGTTGGTGAAGATGCCGCCCCGCACGCCCCAGCGGGCCGTGACACGCATGAAGCGCGGCCTGGCTGCCGCTGCCAGGTCGTTCAGCACCCGGTTGGTCACGGCTTCGTGGAATGCGCCTTCGTCGCGGAAGCTCCAGGTGTAGAGCTTCAGGCTCTTCAGTTCCACGCACAGGCGGTCGGGCACGTAGTCGATCGAGAAGATCGCGAAATCCGGCTGCCCGGTGAGCGGGCACAGGCAGGTGAATTCGGGGACCTGCATGTGGATCAGGTAGTCGCGTTCGGGATTCGGATTGTCGAAGACGTCGAGGGTCTTCGACGGGCGGGTGCGGTCCGGTTCGGGGGCGCGCTCGCCTGCGACGATCGCGACTTCGGCGCGTCGGGCGGCCTTGCTGCGGTTGGGGACGGCCATGTTCTCTTGAGGGGTTTTGCGGTCGGGAGTCGGTGACCGGGCTGGTATTATACGAACCGCGCGCGGCGCACGGATGACGATCGACAGGAACGCGGTACCCGTCGACCGGCACGGCGCAGCGGCCTCTGCGATGCGGTACCGCGAAGCCGCGTCGTGCGACAGCCCCGAGCCCCGTGTCGTCGTGCATGGCCGCCGATGATGATCACTTTCTCCCACAGCGATGCGCTGACGGCGGCCCACCGGTCGTCACGCCGACCTTCCATCCCTCGATCACCGAACAGGCGTCATCCATCTTGCCCGGCCATCGATCGCCCTCCGCTCCGGTTTCCCTGACGTGCGCCTGACCCAGATCAAGCTGTCCGGCTTCAAGTCCTTCGTCGACCCGACGCAGTTCTCGCTGCCCGGTCGCCTCGTGGGCGTGGTCGGGCCGAACGGCTGCGGCAAGTCGAACATCATCGACGCCGCCCGCTGGGTGCTGGGCGAATCGAAGGCCAGCGAGCTGCGCGGCGAGTCGATGCAGGACGTCATCTTCAACGGCTCGGGTCAGCGCAAGCCGGCCGGCCGGGCCAGCGTCGAACTGGTCTTCGACAACACGCCGGACGCCAACGGCAAGCAGGTCGCGGGGCCCTGGGGCCAGTACGCCGAGATCGCGGTCAAGCGGGTGCTCACGCGCGACGGCACGTCGTCGTACCTGATCAACAACCAGGCCGTGCGCCGCCGCGACATCCAGGACATCTTCCTCGGCACCGGCCTCGGGCCGCGCGCCTACGCGATCATCGGCCAGGGGATGATCAGCCGCATCATCGAGGCCAGGCCCGACGAGCTGCGGGTCTTCCTCGAAGAGGCCGCGGGCATCTCGAAGTACAAGGAGCGGCGGCGCGAGACCGAGAGTCGGCTGGCCGACACGCGCGAGAACCTGATCCGCGTCGAGGACATCCTGCGCGAGCTGACCGCCAACCTCGATCGCCTCGAACGCCAGGCCGTCGTCGCACAGCAGTATCGCGACCTCGAGACCGAGGTCGACGGCCAGCAGAAGCTGCTGTGGCTGCTGCGGGCCAACGAGGCCGAGACGCTGGCGACGAAGCACCGGCACGAGGCCGACGCGTCGCAGGTCGCGCTGGACGCGCGCACGGCCGATCTGCGCCGCGTCGAGCTCGACCTCGAACGGGTTCGCAGCGCCCACCAGGATGCGAGCAACGCGGTCCATGCGGCGCAGGGCGGCTACTACGAGGCCGCGTCGGCCGTCACGGCCATCGAGTCCGAGATCCGCGTGGTCGTCGAGTCGCGCAATCGCCTGCAGGCGCAGCTCGCCCAACTGGTCGCGCAGCGCGATCACTGGGCCGGCGAGATCGCGCGCCTCGGCGATGCGGGCGATGCCGCGCAGCGGGCGCTGGAAGCGGTGGGGGCCTCAATCCGCGACTCCGAAGATGCGTTGACCGCGCATCAGCCGGTGCTGTCCGACAGAGAAGGCCGCGCTCGCGCGGCGAACGAACAGGTCGACCGCATCCGCGCCGAGATGAGCGATGTGCAGCGCGACCTCGAGGTCGAGAGCACGCACCAGCGCAACGCCGATCGCCACCTCGAATCGATCGCCAGCCGCAAGGCGCGCCTCGACCAGGAACACAAGCGTCTCGACGTGCCCGACCCCACCCGCCTGTCGGGTCTCGGGGCCGAAGTCGAGGCGCTCGCGGCGCAGATGGCGGCGAACAAGACGCAGCTCGACGGCGCCGAGGCCGCTTTGCCCGGCGTGCAGTCGGCCCGGACGGCGGCGCATCAGGCGCTCGATCGCGAGAGCCGCGAGAGCGCGCAGATCGAGGCCCGCCTCGCCGCGCTGAAGCATGTCCAGGAACGCGTCCAGGCCAACGGCAAGCTGCAGCCGTGGCTCGACCGCCACGAGCTCGGCCGGCTGCCGCGCCTGTGGCAGCGCCTGCACGTCCAGGCCGGCTGGGAAACGGCCGTCGAATCGGTGCTGCGCGAGCGCATCGGTGCGCTCGAGGTCGGCCAGCTCGAGCGCGCGAAGGCTTTCTTCGACGACCTGCCGCCGGCCAAGCTCGCGATCTACTCGGAGCGGATCGAGCCGTCCGTGGCCGATGCCTCACGTCCCGCCTTCGACGCCTCGCTGACGCCGCTGCTCGACCGCATCGAACTGCGCGACCCTGCGCTGCGCAGCGTGCTCGGCGAGTGGCTGGGTGGTGTCTTCACGGCCGACAGCGAAGCCGATGCGCTGGCACGGCGCCACACGCTGCCGAGCGGCGCTTCGTTCGTCGTGCGCTCGGGGCACCAGGTCGGGCGCAACAGCCTTCATCTGTACGCGGCGGATTCCGAGCAGGCCGGCATGCTGGCGCGCCAGCACGAGATCGACGACCTGACGAAGCGGTCGCGCGCGCAGGCCATGCTGACCGACGAAGCGCGCGGCCATGCGGTCCGGGCCGATGCCGCGGTCACGCAGGCGACGGCGGCGCTCGCCACGATGCGCCAGTCGGTCGCCGCGGCCACCAGCACATTCCACGCCCGGCAGATGAGCTTCCAGCGGCTGCAGCAGGATGCCGCGCAGAGCCGCAATCGCAGCGAGCAGATCGCCGGCGAACTGGCGCATCTCGCCGACGAGGAAGCGAAGGAGACCGTGACGCGGCAGACCGCCGAAGCGAACTTCGAGCGCCTCGACGCGCAGCTCGCCGACGTGCAGTCGCGCTTCGAGGACGCGCGCACCGCGGCGCAGGACGCACGCTCGGCGGTCGAGACCGCACGGGTGCGCCTGGTCGGGCTGCAGCGCGCCGCGCACGAAGCGCGGTACGAGGAGAAGACGCTGGGCGTCCGTCGGCTCGAACTCGAGCAGCAGCGGACGCAGGCGACCGAACAACGCGACCGTGTCGCGGGCGACGACGAGAAGCTGACGGCCGAGCTCGCCGGTCTCACCGACGAGACCGCGCGCGCCGGCCTGCAGGACGCGGTCGCCGCGCGCGCGGACTGCGAGCGACGCCTGGCCGATGCGCGGGCCGAACTCGATGCGTTGTCCACGCAGATCCGCGCGGCCGACGAAGCCCGCCTCGTGACCGAACGCGACCTCGAGCCGCTGCGGTCGCGGATCGCGGACGCGAACCTGAAAGAGCAGGCCGCGCGCCTGACCCAGCAGCAGTTCGATGCGCAGCTCGATGAAGCGGCGGCCGATCGGGCCGCGCTGTCGGCCATCCTCGACAGCGACGACGGTCGCAGGCTGCGCGTGCCGGCACTGCATGCGGAAGTCCAGCGCCTGCAGCAGACCATCGTGGGCCTCGGCGCCGTCAACCTCGCCGCGCTCGACGAGCTGGCGACCGCGCGCGAGCGCAAGACTTTCCTCGACGCGCAGTCCACCGACCTCTCCGAAGCCATCGCGACGCTCGAGGACGCGATCCGCCGGATCGACAAGGAGACCCGCGCGTTGCTGCAGGAGACCTTCGACGCGATCAACCTGCACTTCGGCAAGCTCTTCCCCGCGCTGTTCGGCGGTGGAGAAGCGCGCCTCGTGATGACCGGCGACGAGATCCTCGACGCCGGCGTGCAGGTCATGGCGCAGCCGCCGGGCAAGAAGAACAGCAGCATCCATCTGCTGTCCGGCGGCGAGAAAGCGCTGACCGCGACGGCGCTGGTCTTCGCGATGTTCCAGCTCAACCCCGCGCCGTTCTGCCTGCTCGACGAGGTCGATGCGCCGCTCGACGATGCGAACACGGAACGGTTCTGCAATTTGGTGAAGACGATGTCGGAACACACACAATTCCTGTTCATCTCCCACAACAAGATCGCCATGGAAATGGCGCAACAGCTGATCGGCGTGACCATGCAGGAACAGGGCGTGTCCCGCGTGGTCGCCGTCGACCTCGAGTCGGCGGTCGGCTTCGCGAACGAAGAACGGATCGAGGAGGCCGCATGACCCGCGACGTCAACGCAAGCATCGTCGAAGGCGCAATCCGGTGAGCGATCTGCAACTGAGCCTCATCGTCCTGGCGCTGATCGCCATCGCCGCCATCTGGGTGTTCAACACGCTGATCGACCGCCGACGCACGCGCGTCTTGGAACGGCGACTGAAGCCGCGCGCGTTCGCGCCGGCGGAGTCCGAGGTC
>JBBRRW010000013.1:0-24545 GCA_038245975.1 Burkholderiales bacterium | reverse complement strand
GACCGACAGCGCGTCGGTCTCGAAGAAGGCGTTGAGGAACGCCGTGTAGACGCCTTTCAGGTCGGCGAACGAGATGTTCTCTCCGAGCCACAGCCCCTCGACCTGATGGAACATCGGCGAGTGGGTCGCGTCGCTGTCGATACGGTAGGTGCGGCCCGGCGCGATGACCTTGAGGTCGGTGATGCCCGTCGCGCTTTGCGTCTCTGCGCGCATCTTCTCGGCATGCATCCGCGCATAACGAACCTGCATCGGGCTGGTGTGCGGCCGCAGGTTCAGCGGGCGCCCTTCGGCGTCGTCGATGTCGACGTAGAACGTGTCCTGCATCGACCGCGCCGGATGGTTCTCGGGGTTGTTCAGCGCGGTGAAGCTCATCCAGTCGGTTTCGATCTCGGGGCCGTCGGCCACATCGAAGCCGATCGACCGGAAGATCTCCTCGATGCGCCGCCACGTGCGCATCACCGGATGGATGCCGCCGGTGGACAGGCCGCGACCGGGCAGGGTCACGTCGATCGCCTCGGCCGACAGCTTGGCTTCGAGTTGCGCGTTGGCAAGAGCCTCGCGACGCGACGTCAGCAACGCCTCGATGGCCGCCTTGGCGACGTTGATGCGGGCGCCTTCGGACTTCTTCAGCGCGGGGTCGAGCTTGCCCAGGCCCTTCAGCAGTTCGGTGATGGCGCCGGTCTTGCCGACGAAGCGGGCCTTCTCGTTCTCGAGGGCCGTGCCATCGACGACCGCGGCGAAGCGCACGCGGGCATCGCGCACCAGCGCATCGAGATCCAGGGACGCGGAGTCGGCTGCGGAAGGCAGCGGCTCGATCAGATCGGCCATCGTATGAAGTCTGTGAGTGAGGTGGTGCGCCACATGTGCAACGGGGCCATACACCGGCCCCGTTCCATCAAGCGTGCCGCTTGCGCGGCTTGCAGTTCAGCTTACGCCGCTGCGGTGGTCTCGCCGACCACCGACTTGACCTGCGTGACGATCGCCGCGAACGCCGGCTTGTCCATCACGGCCATGTCGGCCAGGACCTTACGGTCGAGCTCGATCGACGCCTTCTTCAGGCCGTTGATGAACACGCTGTAGGTCATGTCGTGCTCGCGGCAGGCCGCGTTGATCCGCGTGATCCACAACGCGCGGAACGTGCGCTTCTTGTTGCGACGATCGCGATAGGCGTACTGCCCGGCGCGCATGACCGCTTCCTTGGCGATGCGGAAAACGGTACTGCGACGGCCGCGGAAACCCTTGGCAGCGTCGAGAACCTTCTTGTGGCGCGCGTGCGCCGTGACTCCACGTTTGACGCGAGGCATGTGTTTTCTCCTTTAGTCGGGTGAGGTCAGGCGTACGGCATCATGGCGCGGACACTGTTCATGTTGGATTCATGAACAGCCGTCGAGCCGCGCAGCTGGCGCTTGGTCTTGGTGGTTTTCTTCGTGAGGATGTGGCGCTTGAAGGCCTGACCGCGTTTGACGGTCCCGCCTGCCCGCACCACGAAGCGCTTCGCAGCGCTCTTCTTGGTCTTCATCTTAGGCATGACTACTCCACTCTTGGATGTCGGAAGGTGGCCGCACCATGCGACGCTTTAAACCTGACGACACTTGTTTTTGACCAGGCAGGGCAGCCCTGCCTGGTCACCCCCGCGTACGCGGGGGCCCAGTGTCGTGAGCCGTTGAAGATCAACGACACTGGATCCCCGCTTGCGCGGGGATGACGTAAAGCGGCGAGCCGCTTTACGTCATTTCTTCTTCTTGGGCCCGATGACCATGATCATCTGGCGCCCTTCCATCTTCGGGAACTGTTCGACGATGCCGACCGGCTCCAGATCCGCCTTCACCTTCTCCAGCAATCGCATGCCGATATCCTGGTGCGCCATCTCGCGACCCCGGAAGCGCAACGTGACCTTGGTCTTGTCGCCTTCTTCGAGGAAGCGCGTCAGGTTGCGCACCTTGATGTTGTAGTCACCCTCGTCGGTGCCCGGCCTGAACTTCACTTCCTTGACCTGGATGATCTTCTGCTTGAGGCGGGCGTCGTGCGCCTTCTTCTGCTCCTGGTACTTGAACTTGCCGTAGTCCATCAAGCGACACACCGGAGGATCGGCCTGCGGCGCGATCTCGACCAGATCGACTTCGGCGTCCTCGGACATCTTCACTGCGTCGGCGAGACTCACGACGCCGAGCGGTTCATTGTTGATGCCGACCAGGCGTAATTCAGGGGCAGTGATTTCGCCGTTCAAGCGATGCTGCGATTTGTCTGTAGCGATTGAGGTATCTCCGTTGTCGAATAGAAGGCCGCGCGATCAGGCGGTGGGACTGTTGCTCTTGGATGCGACCTCTTCAGCCAGTCGCTTCTCGAACTCGGAATGGGACATCACTCCCATATCCACGCCCCCGCGGGCACGCACGGCCACTGTGCCAGCCTGCATCTCCTTGTCGCCGATGACGAGGATGTACGGAACCTTCTGCACGCTGTGCTCACGGATTTTATACGTGATCTTCTCGTTACGCAAATCCGCGTGAACTCTAAAGCCTTGTTTTTGCAACGTTAAAGCGACGCTCCGAGCATAGGCCGACTGCGCGTCCGAGATATTGCAGACGACGACCTGCAGCGGCGCCAGCCAAGCGGGCATCGCGCCGCCGAATTCCTCGATCAGCATGCCGATGAACCGCTCGAGCGATCCGACGATCGCCCGGTGCAGCATCACCGGCACGCGGCGGGTGTTGTCCTCGGCCACGTACTCGGCGCCGAGGCGTCCCGGCATCGAGAAATCGACCTGCATGGTGCCGCACTGCCACTGCCGGCCGAGCGAGTCCTTCAGCGTGTATTCGATCTTGGGACCGTAGAACGCACCGTCGCCCGCCGAGATCGTGAACGCGCAGTTCGAGGCGCGCAACGATTCCATCAACGCGTATTCGGCCTTGTCCCAGACGGCGTCGTCGCCGATCCGTTTCGCGGGCCGGGTGGCCACCTTGTAGATGATCTCGGTGAAGCCGAAGTCCGCGTAGACCTTCCGCAGCAGCGCCGTGTAGCCGACGCACTCCTCGAGGATCTGGTCCTCGGTGCAGAAGATGTGCCCGTCATCCTGCGTGAACCCGCGCACCCGCATGATCCCGTGCAGGCTGCCCGACGGCTCGTTGCGGTGACAGTTGCCGAACTCGCCGTAGCGCAGCGGCAGGTCGCGATAGCTGCGGATGCCGGTGTTGAAGATCTGCACATGGCCGGGGCAGTTCATCGGCTTGAGGGCGTACGTCCGATTCTCCGACTCGGTCGTGAACATCGCGTCCTTGTAGTTCTCCCAGTGGCCGGTCTTCTCCCACAGCGCACGGTCGAGGATCTGCGGACCCTTCACTTCCTGATAACCGTTGTCCTGGTAGACGCTGCGCAGGTAGGACTCGACCTGCTGCCAGATCGCCCACCCCTTCGGGTGCCAGAAGATCAGGCCCGGCGCCTCGTCCTGCATGTGGAACAGGTCGAGCTGCTTGCCGAGCTTGCGGTGGTCGCGCTTCTCGGCTTCTTCCAGCATGTGCAGGTACTGCTCCTGCTCTTCCTTGGTCGCCCAGGCGGTGCCGTAGATGCGCTGGAGCATCTCGTTGTTGGAGTCGCCGCGCCAATAGGCGCCTGCCACCTTCATCAGCTTGAAGACCTTGAGCTTGCCGGTGGACGGGACGTGCGGGCCACGGCACAGGTCGATGAAGTCGCCCTGGCGATACAGAGAGATATCCTGCTCGGCCGGAATCGCGCCGATGATCTCGGCCTTGTAGTCCTCGCCGATCGACTTGAAGAACGTCACCGCGTCGTCGCGCTTCCAGACCTCGCGCTTGATCGGTATGTCGCGCTTGACGATCTCGCCCATGCGCTTCTCGATCGCCGCGAGGTCATCGGGCGTGAAGGGCCGCTTGTACGCGAAGTCGTAGTAGAAGCCGTTGTCGATCACCGGACCGATGGTCACCTGCGCGTCGGGGAACAGTTCCTTGACCGCGTCGGCCATCAGGTGCGACGTGGAGTGGCGGATCAGATCGAGCCCGTCCGCGTCCTTGGCCGTGATGATCGACAGGTCGACATCGTGATCGATGACCGACGAGGTGTCGACGAGACGGGGGGGCTCGCCGCCATCGGAGATCTTGCCGCCGAGCGCGGCCTTCGCCAGCCCGGGTCCGATCGAGGCGGCAACGTCGAAGACGCTGACCGGATGATCGAACGAACGCACGGAACCGTCGGGAAGCTTGATGTTCGGCATGGCAGTGGTGGAAAAGATCGGCATCGCAGAATGAAAAAAGCGCGGACAACCGCGCTTTTCATCGATGCGCGCGATCGGAACGATCGGCGCCGGCGAGCGGTTGCTCAGTCGATGTGCGTGCTCTGCGTTCGCGGTGACATAACCATGTTCGGCGTTTGCCCGGCCCTTTCGCGCGCCTTGTTGCGTACTGCGTTCCGGCATTCGCGGTCGAAACACAGACCAGCGACATGCCTCTACCAGATCCTGGTAGGCGCGATTGGACTCGAACCAACGACCCCCACCATGTCAAGGTGGTGCTCTAACCAGCTGAGCTACGCGCCTAAAAAAGAGGCAAGAGTGTAGCACGCGACGCGCGACCCGCCAGATGGCTCGATGCAGATACGCAACGGAGCCGGTCCCCGTCGTGTGCGCAATTCATCGATCGGTCGCGCAACCATCACGGCCCTGTCACGAAGCGGCGATTCAATCCGGGCTCAGCATGAACGCCCCGCTGAACGCCACGCTCACCACCGCGCTGCTCGCCCCTCCTCTCCAGGATCCGGCCGACGACGGACCGTCCCATCACCACCGCACGATCTGGATCTCCGACGTCCATCTCGGCACTGCAGGCTGCAAGGCCGACTTCCTGCTCGACTTCCTCAAGTGGAACGACTCGGACACGCTGTACCTGGTCGGCGACATCATCGACGGCTGGCAGTTGAAGAAGGGCTGGGCCTGGCGGCAGTCGCACAACGACGTGGTCCAGAAGATCCTGCGCAAGGCCCGCAAGGGAACCCGCGTGATCTACGTGCCCGGCAACCACGACGAATTCGCGCGCGGCTATGTGGAGCACGCGTTCGGCGGCATCGACGTGGTCTACGAAGCCACGCACGTCACCGCGGACGGGCGGCGCCTGCTGGTCACGCACGGCGATCTCTTCGACGGCGTGATCCAGCACGCGAAGTGGCTCGCGCACCTGGGCGACACGCTCTACACGCTGATCCTCGCGCTCAATCACTGGTTCAACCGCGTCCGTGCCCGCATGGGCTGCGGCTACTGGTCGCTGTCGCAATACCTGAAGCACAAGGTCAAGAACGCGGTCAGCTTCATCGCCGACTACGAACACGCGCTGATCAACGAGGCACGGCGACGCGGTTTCGACGGCGTGGTCTGCGGCCACATCCACAAGGCGGAGATACGCATGATCGACGGAGTGCTCTACTGCAACGACGGGGACTGGGTGGAGAGTCTCACCGCGCTGGTCGAGGACCCTGCGGGCCGTCTCGAGATCGTCGAATGGAAGTCGATCGGCCAGGGCCGACGGCAGACGCTGCAGGCGGCCGCATGAAGATCCTGATCGTCACGGACGCCTGGGAGCCGCAGGTCAACGGCGTGGTCCGCACGCTGAAGTCGACCCGTCGCGAGCTCGAGAAGATGGGTCACGTGGTGGACCTGCTGACGCCACTCGAATGCAGAACCATCCCCTGTCCGACCTACCCCGAGATCCGGCTGTCGATCCTGCCGAAGCGGCATGTCGCGCAACGCATCCGCGACAGTGCGCCGCAGGCGATCCACATTGCGACCGAGGGTCCGCTCGGCCTGGCCGCGCGGGCCTACGCGATCCGCAACGACCTGCCCTTCACGACCGCGTATCACACGCGCTTTCCCGAATACGTCCAGGCGCGCTTCGGAATACCGCTGTCGCTCACCTATCGTTTCCTGCGCTGGTTCCACGGCAAGGCGCAGGCGGTCCTAGTCCCGACGCGCGTCGTCAAGAGCGACCTCGAGCTCTTCGGCTTCGCGCCGGAACGGGTGGTGCTGTGGTCGCGTGGCGTGGAGCTCGACCTCTTCAGGCCTGGCGCCGCGGCGCCGCACGACCTGCAGAAGCCGATCTTCCTGTACGTCGGCCGGGTCGCCGTTGAAAAGAACATCGAGGCCTTCCTGAAGCTCGACCTGCCTGGCAGCAAATGGGTGGCGGGCGAAGGACCGCAACTGGCGCGGCTGAAGGCCGAGCATCCCGGCGTGCGCTTCACCGGCGTGCTCGACCAGACCGCGCTGGCCGCGCTGTACAACGCGGCCGACGTGTTCGTGTTCCCGAGCCGGACCGACACGTTCGGACTCGTCCTCCTCGAAGCCCTCGCTTGCGGCTGCCCGGTCGCGGCCTATCCGGTGACCGGCCCGATCGACGTGATCGGCGACGCCCCCGCGGGCGCGCTCGACGAAGACCTTCGCAGCGCGGCGCTGCGGGCGCTGACGATCGATCGGAAGATCGCGCGTCGCCATGCCGAACGCTATTCGTGGGAGGCCTGCACGCGCCAGTTCCTGAAGCACCTGCACCCGATCGGCGAGGTGCGCAGCGACGGCAGCGCGGACTCGGTCGGCAACTCGCTGGTCAGTCAAGATGGGCCGCCCCTATGACCGGCCGCGATCGCGCGCCTCCCGCGATCGCGGATGAGCACGTCGACGCACTACCGCTGCGCAGCGTACCGCTCGAGGTCGAGAGCCCGTACAAGAGCCTGGGTGGTCGCGGCCGCATCTGGAACGCGCTGAAGTATTCGAGTCGCGGCCTGCTGTTCGCGCTGAGGGTCGAGAGCGCGTTCCGGCAGGAGCTGATCCTGGCCGCCGTGCTCGTGCCGATCGCGATCGTGCTGGCGCTGCCCGCGATCGAGACGCTCGCGCTGATCGGCTCCGTGGTGCTGGTGCTGATCGTGGAGCTCATCAACTCGAGCATCGAGGCCGCGGTCGATCGCATCTCGCTCGATCATCATCGGCTGTCCGGCCGCGCCAAGGATCTCGGCAGCGCCGCGGTCTTCCTCGCGCTGATGTGGTGCCTCCTGACGTGGGTGCTGATCGCGGGACCGGTGCTGATCGCCCGCTTCGCCCATCCCGGCTGATCGTTTCATGAACCTGCGGTCCCACGCAGTCGCGTCGTTCGAGCGCGCCCTCTACTTGCATCCTTTGAAGCGTTCGCTCAATCTCGCGGCCATGCAGACCATCAATCTCTTCCTCTGGCGCCATGCCGACGCCGAGGACAGCAGTCCCGACCTCGCAAGATCGTTGACGGCCCGTGGCAAACGCGATGCAGCGCGCGTCGCGCGGGCGCTCGCCAAGCATCTCGACGAGAACAGCCGGGTGGTGATCAGCCCCGCGGTGCGCACCCGCGAGACGGCCCGCTACCTGATCGACAAGGCGTCGTTGCCGCTGGAGGTCGACGATCGCCTCGCGCCGGGCGCTGCGCTGAACGAGATCCTCGCGGCGCTCGAGTCCGCCATCGCCTCGTGCACCGGCGACTCTCCGTCGCTCGTCATGGTCGGTCACCAGCCGTGGATCGGTCAGGTCGCGCGGCGCCTGCTCACCAACGGCAACGGCGACTGGAGCGTCAAGAAGGCATCGGCCTGGTGGCTCGTCCGTCGCTCGCGCGACGGCAGCACCGAATGGACCTTGCGATCGGTGCTCGACCCCGAGCTGGTCTGAACCACGGCCCTCGACGGGTCCTTGCAACACACCTTCCCGCATCCGGGACGGTGTCGCACAACGTCATTGAATGGTCACCGGACCTTCATACCATCGGACGTCGCCTGTCACCGGAGTCCGCATGTTGTCTTCCATCGCCGCACACGCAACGACCTTCCGTTCGAGTGCCGAGGTCCGCAGCAACCACCCGCACGTGCCGCTCCACAAGGAGCTTCGCGGGATCGCGCTGGCCTTCGAGTCCGACCAGTTCTGCGTGCAGGTGCTGACGACCGGCGGCCGTGGCGGCCCGATCGTCGAAGCGGAGATCCACGAGGCGCAACGCCTGCGGCACGACGTGTTCACCGGCGAGTTCGGCGCGCATCTGTCGAGCACCTCGAACGGCATCGACGAAGACATCTACGACGCGTGGTGCGATCACCTGATCGTGCGCGACAAGGCGAGCCGCCAGGTCGTCGGCACCTATCGCATCGTGCGGCCGGAGGTCGCGGCGCGACTCGGCTACTACGCCGATACCGAGTTCTTCACGATGCGCCTCTCCAGCATCAAGCCGAACCTGCTCGAGTTCGGTCGTTCCTGCATCCATCCGGACTTTCGCAGCGGCCCGGTCATCATGCTGCTGTGGACCGCGCTCGCGCGCTACATGATCGAAGGCGGATTCGAGCACGTCATGGGCTGCGCCAGCGTCAGCATGCGCGACGGCGGACACCAGGCGGCGAGCCTGTTCCACCGGATCGGCAACGATCATGCGGCCAGTCCCGAGTTCCGCGTATTCCCGCGCAATCCTCTACCGCTCGAGCGCCTCACCTGCACGCTGCAGGTCGAGGCGCCGCCGCTAATCAGGGGCTACCTGCGGCTCGGTGCCAAGGTCTGCGGCGACCCGGCCTGGGACGCGGACTTCAACACCGCTGACTTCTTCATGCTGCTGACACTGTCGAAGATGAATCCGCGCTACGCGCGTCACTTCGGCATCGCGGCCCCCGCCGATCGATCGGCCGTCGCCGACTTCCGTCAGGCCGCCTGACGTCCGTCCGTCAGACCAAGTCGAGCGCGATGCCGATGCGCGACCACTCGGCCGCTTCCTGACGCAGGTTGAATTCGGTCAGGGGATGGTCGGCCAGCCAGGCTGCATCGGCCAGTAGCGCATAGCCGTCGTCCTGGCGTTCGAGCTTCAGCCGCGAGACGTCGAGGTCGGTGCGACGTCGATGGACCAGCGCGGCGATACGCAGGCACAGCACCGCGAGCCATTCGTTGGAGTCCTCGATGGCACCCGACAGCTTGCTCAGCTTGCCGGTGTGCCCGAGCGCGATGAGCGCGATCTTCGACTGGTCCATCTTCGAGAAGCCCGGCATGTCGGCATACGACAGGATGTAGGCCGAATGCTTGTGATAGCCGGCATGCGAGATCGACAGCCCGATCTCGTGCAGCATCGCGGCCCATTGCAGGCGGCGCTCGATCTCGAGGTCGGCCTCGAGATCGGGGTCGATCAACGGATGCAGCAGGTCATGCGCCAGCGCGGCCACGCGCCGGGCCTGCGCGCGATCGACACCGTAGCGGTGCGTGAACTGCCCGATCGTCACGTCGCGCATGTCGTGATGCTCGCTGCGACCGAGCAGGTCGTACAGCACGCCCTGCCTCAGCGCGCCGTCGGTGACCGCGAGCGACTCGAGCTCGAGCATCTTGAAGACTGCCGACATGATGGCGAAGCCGCCGGGTAGCACCGGGATGCGGTCGGCCTTCAGCGCCTCGAGCTTGAGGCGCTCGGCGTGCCCGGCCCGCAGCATCAGCTCGCGCAGCGCCATCAGGCCGTCGCGCGTGATGCCCTGCGCGGACAAGCCGTTCTGCTCGAGGATCTCGCCCAATGCGCGCGCGGTGCCCGACGAGCCGATCGCGTTCTGCCACCCGGCGTCGAGGTAGTCGCGCGCGATCACCTCGAGCTCCTTCTGCGCCGCCAGCTCGGCCTGCTTCAGGTTCTGCTTGTCGATCTCGCCGTTGGGGAAGAACTTGAGGCTGTAGGTGACGCAGCCCATGAACAGCGACTCCATCAGGCGCGGCTCGCGGCCGTCGCCGATGATGAACTCGGTGGAGCCGCCGCCGATGTCGACGACCAGCGTCGAGCCGGCGCCCAGAGCCGCCGTGTTGGCCACGCCGGTGTAGATCAGGCGGGCTTCCTCGCGGCCGGCGATGACCTCGATCGGGAAGCCGAGTGCCGCCTCGGCCTTGTCGAGGAACTCGCGGGCGTTCTTCGCCACCCGCAACGTGTTGGTCGCCACCGCCCGCACCGTGTGCGGATGGAACGCGCGCAGGCGGTCGCCGAAGCGCTCGAGGACCACGAGGGCGCGCTGCTGCGACTCCGCGTCGAGGTTCTTCTCGCGCGTCAGGCCCGATGCAAGCCGCACCGTTTCCTTCAGGCTGTCCAGTGGATAGACTTGCGTCCCCGCCGGGGTCTTGACCACTCGACCGATCAGCAGACGAAAACTGTTGGACCCCAGGTCGACCGCGGCGAGCAATTCTGGAACGGGCATGTAGGGCTTGTCGGAGTGGATGCATCGCGGATGTTACCCAATGCGATGCGACGCACGGAGGTTCCGACGATCCGGCCTCCCCTCCCCGCTGTCGTACGCTTGCCATATTCAACAACGAACCTCGGCCCTTTCGTCCGGAATGACCAAACGCGTGCCCGCACAAGACTTCATCAATCGAGAGCTTTCGCTGCTCGCGTTCAACGAGCGCGTGCTCGCCCAGGCCGAAGACGCGTCGCTGCCGGCGCTCGAGCGCCTGCGGTTCCTGTGCATCACCAGCAGCAACCTCGACGAGTTCTTCGAGGTGCGCGTCGCCGGCCTGAAGGCGCAGATGCGCCTCAATCCTGCGCACGCGGACGTCGACGGACTGCCGGCCGACCAGGCGCTGACGATGGTCGGCGCGCGCGCCCACGTGCTGGTGGCGCGCCAGTACGCGCTGCTGAACGACACGCTGCTGCCGCTGCTCGCGCAGGAAGGCATCGACCTCAAGCTCGCGACCAACTGGAACGAAGCCATCGGCGCCTGGACCCGTGCCTATTTCCAGCAGGAGATCCTGCCGGTCCTCACGCCGATCGGTCTCGATCCCGCGCATCCCTTTCCGCGCGTGCTCAACAAGAGCCTGAACTTCGCCGTCGAGCTCGGCGGGCACGATGCGTTCGGCCGCAAGTCGGGCGTCGCCATCGTGCAGGCGCCGCGCGCGCTGCCGCGGCTGATCCGCCTTCCCGACACGCTGTCGGACCAGCCCTACGGCATCGTGATGCTGACCACGATCATGCAGGCCTATGTGTCCGAGCTGTTCGCCGGCATGGAGGTGCGCGGCTGCCACCCGTTTCGCGTGACCCGCAACTCCGACCTCTTCGTCGACGACGAGGAGATCACCAACCTGCGGGTCGCCCTGCAGGGCGAATTGCCGCAGCGTCATTACGGCGACGCGGTCCGCCTCGAGATCGCGGACACTTGTTCCGACGCCATCGCGCAACTGCTGCAGCGCGAATTCGGACTGGAAGAGTCCGACGTCTATCGCGTCGCAGGCCCCGTCAACCTCGTGCGCCTGATGCAGATGCCCGACATGATCGCGCGGCCAGACCTGAAGTTCGTGCCTTTCCACCCCGCGCTGCCAGCCGAGGTCCGCAAGGCCAACATCAAGGGAGCCGACCTCTTCCGGACCATCGCGAAGCGCGACATCCTGGTCCACCATCCGTACCAGTCGTTCTTGCCCGTGCTCGATTTCCTGCACGCGGCGGCCACCGATCCCGACGTCGTGGCGATCAAGCAGACCATCTACCGGACCGGCAGCGACTCCGCGTTGATGGAGTCGTTGCTGCTGGCGGCGCGCACCGGCAAGGAAGTGACCGTGGTCGTCGAGCTGATGGCACGCTTCGACGAAGAGACCAACATCAACTGGGCATCGCGGCTCGAGGAGGTCGGAGCCCACGTGGTCTACGGCGTGGTGGGACACAAGACCCACGCGAAGATGGTCCTCGTGGTCCGTCGCGAGCGCACGAGAGCCGGGACGCTCGTGCTGCGTCGCTACGCGCACCTGGGCACCGGCAACTATCACTCGGGCACGGCCCGGGTCTATACCGACTTCGGCCTCTTCACCGCGAACGAGGACCTGTGCAGCGACGTGCACGAGGTGTTCCAGCAGCTCACCGGGCTCGGCAGCGCGAAGAAGATGAAGTGCATCTGGCAGTCACCGTTCAGCATGCACGGCAACACCATCGCGGCTATTCGCCACGAGGCGACCGTCGCCGCGGCCGGCCGGCCGGCACGGATCATGGCCCGCATGAACTCGCTGCTGGAGCCTGGCGTGATCCAGGAGCTCTACGCCGCGAGCAATGCCGGCGTGAAGATCGACCTGATCATCCGTGGCGTGTGCACGTTGCGGCCCGGCGTCAAGGGACTGTCGGAGAACATCACGGTGCGTTCCATCGTCGGCCGCTTCCTCGAACACAGCCGCATTTACTACTTCAGCAACGATGGCGCCGACGACGTGTACCTGTCGAGCGCCGACTGGATGGACCGCAATTTCTTCCGCCGCATCGAGGTCGCGTTCCCGGTCCGCGAGCCGCGGCTGAAGAAGCGCGTGATCGACGAAGGCCTGCGCATCCATCTGAAGGACAACGAGCTGGCGTGGGTGATGGACAGCGAAGGCGTCTATCGCCGCAAGCGCCACAGCAAGACGCGCTTCTCAGGTCAGCAGTTCCTGCTGGAGCAGGCCACCGCGCCGTGAACGGCCCGGCCGCTACCCCTGTTCCGCGAGCCTCTTCAATGCGGCAAGGACCTCGGGGAAATCGGCGGTGACGTACGGACCGATCTCGTCCGCTGCCGGGCCGCTGATCTTGGTGCCGTAGACGATCCGCGTGCCGCCACCGGTCAGCGGCAACAGGCGGTGGCTGACCAGCACCCGGGTGCCGTCGACGAAGGTCTCGTCCGTGAAGCTCTTCAGCGGCTTGACCTGGACCAGCGTGCTGACGAGTTCGGGCTGGCCCGGCGGCCGCATCGCGACAGTCGTCCCGGTCTCGAACGGTCCACGAATCGTGATGGTCTCGATCCCCGCGTTCCAGTCCTTCCATCGCGCGACATCCGCGAGCAGTGCCCAGACCCTCGCGGGCGTGGCCGACGTCTCGATGCTTTCCTCACGCGTATACATCGCTCGTCCCGGGCGTCGATTCGTCCGACCGCAGGGCCATGGGACGATCGGACCTCACCGCCGTCGTGCCTCGATCACGCCTTCGACCTCGCAGATCACCGCCAGCGCCTTCGCCAGCTGGCGCGAGTCGCCGACCTCGGCCGTGAAACCCATCCGCGCCATGCCCTTGCGGCTCTCGGTCTGCACACCGACGACGTTGATCTTCTCGCGCGAGAACGCTTCGGAGATGTCGCGCAGCAGTCCCTGGCGATCCTGGGCGACCACCTGCACGTCGACCGGATAGACCGCGTCGGTCCGGTCGATGGCTTCGCCCCAATCAACGTCGATCATCCGCTCGGGATCACGCGCCCGCATGGCGGCGAGGTTGGTGCAGTCGGTCCGATGGATGGACACGCCGCGACCCCGCGTGACGAAGCCGGCGATCGGATCGGGCGGCGCCGGCTTGCAGCACTTCGCGAGCTGCGTCAGCAACGCATCGACGCCGACGACGAGGACCCCGCTGCGCCGGTCGTCGGAGGTCGCCGTGGCGTTCTCGAGCCGCGCGCGCAGGAGGTCGTCGGCATGCCGGTCGACGGCCACGCCTTCGCCGTCGAAGGCGATCGCATCAGCGATCTGCCGCATGCTGACTTCGTCCTTCGCCGCGGCCGCGAAGAGCTCGTCCGCGCGCGCGAAGCCGAGCTTGGCGGCCACCGTGTCGAAGCCCGGCATCGCCTTGCCGCTGGACCGCGCGGTCTGCTGCAGGGCCCGCTCCACCAGAGCGCGACCGGTCGCCAGCGTGGCTTCGAGTTCGCGCGCGTTGAACCATTGCCGCACCTTGGCGCGACTGCGCTGGCTGTGCAGGAAGCCGAGGTGCGGATTGAGCCAGTCGCGCGACGGGCCGAGCGCATCGATCGACGTCGTCGGCGACGGCTTGGCGGTGATGATCTCGATGGTCTGGCCGGTGTGCAGCGCGGTGTTGAGGCCGACCAGCACGCCATCGACCCGTGCCCCGCGACAGCGGTGACCCAGCTCCGAATGCACGTGATACGCGAAGTCAATCGGCGTGGACCCGACGGGCAGCTCGATGACCCGGGCCTCGGGCGTCAGTACGTAGATGCGGGCGTCGGCCGGCGCCTCGCCGACCTCGCTCGGCGCAGTCGGCCGGCCGTCCTTCGCGTCGCGCTGGAAATCGCCGGCGATCTCGGAGCGCCATGCGAACAGCTGGCGCAGCCACGCGATGCGCTGGTCAAAACGGTCGGCGGTCTTCGTCGACGCACCCCCTTCCTTGTAGCGCCAGTGCGCCGCAACGCCGTACTCGGCGAAGCGATGCATCTCGCGCGTGCGGATCTGGACCTCGAAGGGACGACCCTCCTCGTCCTTGAGCACCGTGTGGATGGAGCGGTAACCGTTCTCCTTCGGCTTCGCGATGTAGTCGTCGAACTCGGTCGGCAACGGCTGCCAGCGGCCGTGCACGATGCTCAGCGCGGCATAGCAGGCCGCCTCGTCCGCCACGATCACGCGCAGCGCGCGCACGTCGTAGAGGTTCGCGAACGACAGCTTCTTCGCCTGCATCTTGCCGACGATGCTGTACAGATGCTTCGGTCGACCGGTGACGACGGACTCGATGCCGGCAGCCAGCAACAGCGCGTGCAGCTCGCGGGTCTTCCGCAGGATGAACGACTCGCGCTCGATGCGCTTCTCGTCGAGCATGCGGGCCGCGCACTTGTAGGCATCGGGGTCGAGGAAGCGGAAGGCGAGGTCCTCGATCTCCCACTTGATCTGCCACACGCCGAGGCGGTTCGCGAGCGGCGCGTAGAGCTCCAGCGACTCGCGCGCGATGCCCGGGTCGGGCCATTCGGCGAGCGGCGTCTTGACCTCCGCGTACCAGCGCAGCGTCTGCAGCCGTGAAGCGAGCCGCACCAGCACGACCCGGATGTCGGTCGAGAACGCGAGCAGCATCTTGCGCAGCGTCTCGGCCTGCCGCTCGCCGGCCTTGGGATCGACGCTCCGTGGGTCGCCCGGCCTGCCGTCCTGCAGTTCGCCCGGCATCAGCGGCCCGGCATTGCGATACGCGGGCCGCGTGGCGTTGCCGAGCCGCGCCAGTTGACGGACGCCGATGGCGATCGTCGCGATCTCTTCGCCGAAGTTCTCCTTCAGCTGCTCCTCGGGCTTGGCGAGGCGTTCGGCCGCCGCGAACAGCAGCCCGGCCGCGCGGGCGGCCGCGTCCGCGCGCACCGCGTCGAGGATGCGGGCGATACCGAGCGCGTGGGCGACGATCTCCTCGCCGCTCGCCAGACGTGCGGAACCGTACAGCGCATAGGCGAAGTCCCAGGCCTTGCGGACGGCCTGCGCGTCGGGGGGATCGAGGTGGTCGACCAGCGCGTCGATGACGCGCGTCTTCTGTTCGTCGTGACCGCTCGCGTCGGAACCGCTCATTCGGTCGCTTGCGGGGTCGGTCGACCGCGGGACGATGCACTGTGGGCGGTCGAGGAGCGGAGCATCGGCCGATTATAGGCAACGGCCGCGCGCGCGCAGTCGACCGATCGCAGGGAAAGACATCGCGAAGGCGGCGACTTGGCGCCCGCTACCACCGTCAGCCCGGCGCGGGCCTCAGGATCCGCACCGGCTTTTTCTCCTGGATGGGGAGGTTGATCAGGGCGGCGGCCACCGCGAGCGCGATGTCGGCGTACCACATCCACAGAAAGTTCTGGTTCCGCTCGAAGGCCAGGCCGCCGAGATAGGCGCCCAGGAACCCACCGATCTGATGGGACAGCAGCGTGAGGCCGAAGAGCGTCCCGAGATAGCGCGTGCCGAACAGCTTGCCGACCAGTCCGGCGGTCGGCGGCACCGTCGCGAGCCACGTGAAGCCCAGGCTCGCCGCAAAGATGTAGAAGGTCACCGAGGTCTTCGGTGCGACGAGATAGAGGAGGATCAGGACCGCCCGGCTCGCGTACATCAGCGCCAGCAGGTACTTCATGCGGAAGCGCTGTCCGAGCCAGCCGATGGTCAGGCTGCCCGCGATGTTGAAGAGACCGATCAGCGCGAGCGAGTTCGCGGCGACCTGCGGCGACAGACCGCACAGCGCGACCTCGCCGGGCAGATGCGTCACGAGGAACGCGATGTGGAAGCCGCACGTGAAGAAGCCCGCGTGCAGTAAGAGGTAGCTCGGATTGCGCATCGCGATCTTCAGCTGCCGCTTCAGGCCCATGTCGTCGACGACCGAAGCCGGCGTGGCCGCATCGACCTGTACACCGTTCGGGACAAGATCGCGCTCGCGGCGCAGCGGCCACGTCAGCGGGATGGTAGCCAGCGTGATGGCGGCCATCGACTGCATCGCCGCGACCCAGCCGAACAGGCCGATGAACAGTTGCATCAGCGGCGCGAACACGAACTGCCCGAACGACCCGCCCGCATTGATGAAGCCGGCGGCGAACGAGCGCTTCTCGGCGGGCAGTCGCTGCGCGGTCGCGCCGATCAGGATCGAGAAGCTGCCGGCGCCCGCCCCGGCGGCCGTCAGCATCCCCATCGCGACGATGAGGCCGCCCTGCGACTGCATGTACGGCGTGATCGCCATGCCCGCCGCGAGCAGGAACGCCCCGAAGATGATGACGCGCGACGCGCCGTACTGGTCGGCGACGGCGCCGAAGATCGGTTGCGCCGCGCCCCACACGAACTGTCCGATAGCCAGCGCGAAGCTGATCGACACGATCCCCAGGCCGGTGGACGTGTTGATCGGCGAGATGAACAGGCCCGTGGTCTGGCGGGCACCCATCGTCACCATCAGGATGGCCGCGGCCGCGAGCATCAGCGGCCACTGCGCATTCCTTGCAGTCGTTGCGTTCATGTGCCTGTTGTCCATTGCGGCGGCAGCCGGCCTGCGCGTCGCGTCACGACGCGGATGCGGCCGATCGGTCGTGTTCGTTGAGGGTGTCGATCAGGCCGTCGAACAACCGATGCAGCGACGCGATCTCCTTCTCGCCCAGCGTGTCGTTGATCTCGTCCTGCGCGACCCGCCACAGCTTCCTGGCTTCGCGCTGGCGGCCGCGACCCAGGTCGGTCAGATGCACCTCGCGCTGCCGTGCATCGCCGGCGGCGCGGGCCAGCGCGACCAGACCGGCCTCGAGCAGCGGCTTCAGGTTGCGGGTCAGCGTCGTGCGGTCCATGTCGAGTTCGGCCGCGAGCGCACCCATCGTCATCGGGTCGTTCCAGGCCAGCCTCGACAGCAACGAGAACTGCGTGACGCGCAGGCCGCACGGGGCGAGCGTGCGGTCGTAGATCTGCGTGACGCGGCGCGCGAGACGGCGCACGCGGAAGCACGTGCATCCCCGGATCTGCGCGGCCAGGCCGCGGTCGCCCTTCGCGTGCCGGGCCTGAGCGAGCGCGGTCCCGGCGTCGACGCCGTCGTAGCGCAGGGCGGTAGGAGAAGCGGACATCGGTGTACGGATCGATCGCCGGGTCGTATCGGAGCCATCGGATTGCACGATGGCGTAAAAGATCGAATATAGTGTACATACACCCAATTCGCAATCAGGATCGATGGTCCGTACATCCGACGCGTCGCATCGGTCCGCCATCGACCACGCACCGGGGAGCCTCGCATGACGACCACCGACCTTTCACCCGCCGAACTCGCGGACCTCTGGCGCGAACAGGAAGCCGCGATCCGCGCCAACTGGGGCGAATCGGGCGTCATCTCGCGCGAGATGATGAAGACGATGTCCGGCATGGAGGTCTTCGCGGCGATCCGCGACGGCAAGCTGCCGACGCCGCCGATCGGCCGTTTGCTGGACTTCATCGCCGTCGAGTTCGAACCCGGTCGCATGGTGTTCCAGGGCACGCCGCGGATGGACCACTACAACCCGCTCGGCATCGTCCACGGTGGCTACGCCGCGACGCTGCTCGACTCGTGCGTCGGCTGTGCGGTGCACACGATGCTGCCGGCGGGCAAGGGCTACACGACGCTGGAACTGAAGGTCAACTACATCCGGGCGATGACGGACAAGACCGGACCGGTCCGTGCCGAAGGCCGGACGATCTCGGTCGGCAACCAGACGGCCGTCGCCGAAGGTCGGCTGACCGACAGCGCCGGCAAGCTGCTGGCCTTCGCGACGACGACCTGCCTCGTTTTCCCGATCTGAGCCCTGGGTTCGGCAGTTCGCGGCGATGACGCCGCGAGAGCCGCAGTGCGTGCCTCGGCACGCCCATCACCGGGAAGCGATCGCTTCGTCGCCCTTCACCAGCCAGCGCCAGATCGCGTAGCCGATCAGCGTGGCGACCAGGCCGCCGACGGCGGCGGCGCGCGCTCCCGGATACGCGGGGCGGACCAGGCCGGGCAACACGCCGAGCAGCGCGATGCACAGCATCATCGGCGCGATCACGCCCGGCCGGTCGCGCAACTGGCTGCGATAGATCCACCAGGCGAAGAGCCCCGCGACGCCCGCTGCCGCGATCGCGACCACCGACGCATCCGGCGTCGACGCGCGGCCGAGCGCGGCGGCGGCCACGATCCCCAGCGCGATCACGATCTCGTAGCGCCGGCGCCGCGTCGACAGCACCGCCGCCGCGATCAGCGCGGCCGCGGCCGTCGCCGTGAAGTCGAGGTCGCCGACGAACGCGCCGACCAGCGGCGCCAGCGAGTCGGCCGCATCCACCGACGGTACGCGCGCGTTGCTCGCGGGACCGATCAGCGTCGCGTAACCGCCGGCGCCTGCGACCAGCAACGCGATCGCGATGGCCGGTCCCCAGCGATGCCAGCGCGTCGCGGAAGCCGGCGCCGGGTCTTCGGTGCGGCTCGCGATACGCACGCCGACCGCGGCGACGAAGGCACCGAGCAGCGCGGCGCCGGCGGCCATGCCCAGCCATTGAAGGCCGGTGTGCAGCAACTGGTTGTTGAAGGGTTCTGCGACGGTGAAGCCGAACTCGGTGGCGTTGAAGCCGAGCGTGGTCGTCGTGATCATCGTCACCACGACGATGACCGCCGTCACCCCGGCCGCCCTCGCCGACGCCTCGCCGCGCGCCAGCCTGCGCACCAGCGAGACCAGGCAGGCGATACCGAACGCGGCCATCAGCACCACCAGCATCCCCTTCGGAATGACGAGATGCTCGTTGCGCCGTCGTTGCTCGCGCGACCATGCATCGGGGACGAACAGCGCACGGCCGACGCTGGCCACCGCATCGCCGTCGATCTCGACGGCGATGCGCGCCTCGCCACCGGCCGGCAGGATCACCGACGGGTCGGTATAGCGGAACACCCAGTCGATCCGCGCCGGTTGTTCGGTGGCTTCGGCCGACACGGCGCGCAACGACGACGCGGGAAGCTTCAGCCAGCCGGCGATCGCGGCCTCGGCGACCGGTCGGGCCTCGGCCTCCGTCAGTCGCTTGCCGGGCCGTGCCTCGGGGATGTCGTGCTCGACCAGGCGCGTGCCGTCGGGTGCGGCGCGATCGTCGACGATCGCGACCCGCCACGTGTCGCGGTCGGCGACGTCGCCGTCGAAGCGCGCGAAGCGGACCTCCCAATGCGGCGGCGACAGCGTCCTGCCGATCAGCCGCGCATAAAGATCCCGGCCGCCTTCACGCCACGCGAAGCGCGCGCCCTGCTCGTCGCCGATCCCGAAGGCCTTGGCCGTCCGATGCCAGCGCGCGTCGAGCGTCACGCCCCGCGCGGCCAGCGTCCGCTCCGCGATGGCGATCGCTTCGCCGCGCGCGATGGTCAGCCCCGGTGCATCGTCGGGCTGCGCGAGCCGGATCGCGATCCCGCCGAGACCGACCAGCGCGAAGACGACGAGCAGCGCGTTCTGACGCAGCGAGCGAGGCGCCGTGTGCACGACCGCCGTCGCAACCGCGGATCCGGCGGCGAGAGCTTCGTCGATCGCTTCGATCACCACGTCTCCGGGCACTGCCGCGGCGGGCGCCACGGCCGCGTTGCGTTCGCTGTCGGGCAGGTCGATCAGGCGACCCGCGCGCAGCCTCTGCACCGTCAGCACGATCAGCGGCAACGCGAGGATGCCGATCACCATCGCGCGGTCGAAGACGATGCCCGGCGCATCGGTGACGAACAGCGGGATCGACATCAGCACGAGGTCGAAGCCGAAGTGGAACAGCATGCCGGGGACGAGGCCGTAGCGCAGGTAGACGATGCCCCACACCAGCGACGGCACGAACAGCTCGATCGGCCGCGCGTAGGCCGGCTGGCCGGGGTAGTTGGCGTGCGCGCAACCGAACACCACGGCCTGCAGCACCAGGGCCACGACGATGAAGAGCTTCTCGCGGCCGAAGTGCCGGCCGAGCAGCGCGGCGCCGGCCAGCGGCACGGCACGGAACAGCGCCTCCTCCATCAGTCCGGCCTGCAGGGCCATCGACACCGGGGCCAGCCATGGCTGCGGCTTGCCGAGGATGTTCGGGTCGATCAGCGCGTCCGACGGCGACCACCAGCCGAGATAGCGCTGCACGAGGAAGTAGAAGATCGCGATGAACGCGAGGTCGAAGCCGATCCACGCATAGCCGGCCAGCGTGCGACCCCAGACGGCCCGCGAGATGGCCGAGGGCATACGCCACGTGCGCCACAGCTGCGGATGCTGTCCGAACGCGACACGGCCGAGGCCTTCCGCCGTCGCGAAGACGACCGTCAGCAGCAGCCACGTGACGATGCCGCCGATGACCGCGCCCGCGATGCGCGTGATCAGGTGGGTCGACGCCGAAGTCGCGGTGTCGTAGCCGAACCAGCTGTCCGACACCGAGGCCAGCGCCGCGCCCGCGACGAGGAGCGCGACGACGCCGGCCCACTTGCTCGACGGACCCCAGCGCACCGCGCGCCTGCGCATCAGCCAGATCAGGCCGATCAGGCAGCCGCCGAGCCCGTAGAGCAGGCCGGCCGCGATGCTCGCCGCGGACGCGATGTTGTTGTTGACCGAACGGATCGTCTCGTAGCGCCGGGCGAAGGCCTCGGGCACGTAGATGAAACGCTGCAGTTGCGTGAGGCGATCGCCGGCCACGACCATGCGCAGCCGCAGCCGCCCGTCGCCGATCGGCGGGGCACCTTCGACCGTGCGCTCGTAGACGAACTCGTGGTCGACGCGCTTGCCGGGTCGCGTGACGGCCGACGCGGTCAACGGCCGATAACGTGCGAAGTCCACGGCCCAGTCGCGCGTCGCGGCGGCGGTCGCGACGGCACGCGCCTCGTCGGCCGTCAGCGATGGGCCGGGCTCGGCCTCGGGCACCTTGCTGAAAAAGCCGGACGGCCGACCGTCGGGCGTGAACGCGACCTGGACTTCGCGTTCGACGCTCGGCGAGTACAGCCGCACGCGCCATTTGTAGAGGCTGAATTCGCCGGTGCCCATCAACGGCTTCAAGGCCGGCTTGCCGCCGCCTTCGAGTTCGACGAAGGTCTGGACCGCCCCGTCGCCGCTGAAGCTCGCGACGGCATCGGTCAGCGCGACGGTGGTCAGCTTCTGCGCGGTCGCGATGCGTCGCGCTTCGTCGATCGCGCTGTCGCGCGACATCCGGACGTCGAGGTCGAGGACCGAGAACGCGTCGCCGAAGTAGCGCAGCACGGTGAAGACGCAGAGTCCCGACGCGATCAGCAGGACGATCCAGACGACGGGTTTCTTGATCAGGGCAGAGGTCACTCGGGTCTTTCTTCGGCGCGCGAACGCGAGGGGATCTTGCAGAGCCCGCGCATCATAGCGAGCGCGCCCACGCCTCGGCGAGCAGAGGCGCCATGAGGAAGCCTCGCGAGCCGAGGGCCGTCAGCGTCGACACGCCACCGAGCGCGGCGGACGCGGCCGACGACAGCCGCGCAAGCCGCACGCCGCGCCACACCGCCTCCGCCTGCAGGGTCGAGCCGAACACACGGGCGATGCGATCCCCCAGATGCACGACCGCTTGCGGCGGCACCGCGGTATCGGGGAAGCGTGCCTGCGTGTCCTCGCGGGTCGGGCCGATCAGCGTGACCGCGCGGTCGCCGCCGTCGATCGACGCGGTCCACGGCGCAGCGTAGAGACCGAACGACAGCGCCGCGTCGGTCAGCCGTGCGTCCACCGCGAGCAGGCTGCCGGGCTTGTAGAGCGCGTCGTGCGGTGACGCGTCGTCATCGAGCAGTGCAGCGCCCCAGGCGCCCCCACACCACAGCAGCGCGCGCGCCTCCACGATCGACCCGTCGGCGAGCGAGACCGTGCCGCCGCCCGTCCGATCGGCGACGACCCGCGTCACGCGGCCCACGATGCAGTGCGCCGCGCTCGCCGCCTTCAGCGCATCGAGCAGGCCGCGCGGCGCGACCCAGCCGGCATCGTGCAGGTACAGGGCCGGCACCGGCGTCGCGAGGCCGAGCGACGAGGGCGCAGTAGCGTGCCAGTCGAAGGCGAGTCGTCCGTCGATGCGCGTCCGCCAGTACGGTTCGGCCGCAGCCTCCTCGGGCACGTCGATCAAAGGTCGGTACAGGCCGCGGCCGGCCGCGATCGCATGACCCGCCTCCCGCAGCGTCCCGATCAGCGCGAAGGTCGCCCGCATGCCGGCGACGCCGTCGGCGATCACGCGACCGGTGTGGCCGCGCAGCGGATTGACCAGCGCGATCGGCAGATCGCTCGCGCGATGCGCTCCGTCGTCGACGATCGTGACCCACCGGCCGGCACGCGCCGCGAAGCAGGCGGCGCTGAGACCGGCGATCCCCGCGCCGACGATCAGCACGTCGACGGCGCGCTCCGTATCGTTCATGCGCGGTCCGCCCGGCTGCGATCCGGCAAGGTGATCGCGCGCTCGGTCAGCAATGCCGCACGGGCCCCGAGGGGCTGGTCGAACGTCATCAACGCCGGCCTCACGGATGCCCTACTTCTGGCAATCGTAGAGCGGCGCACCCCTGTCGACGATGTGCACGGGAAACAGCTTCAGCGGCGTATCGCCGACGATCGTGTAGCCGCCGTGCCTGGCGTCGCGCAGATTCATCAGCAGCGGGCCCGTCGAATGCATCACGGAATCCCTGCCAGCGGGGTGGACATCGTGCCCTGCACGACGCAGGCCGCTTCGACGCCGCAATGGTGATGCAGCTCGATCCGCTCGGCCTTCTTGTGCTCGGAGATCGACGCGATCACTTCCATGCCAGGCACCCGCTCGGATCGGCGCGCTTCTGCATGCTCTCTTCCCCTCTGGTCGAACGACGACGAAAAATCGGGCGCCGCGAGCGGAGTCCGGCGGCCGGACGAAGCTCGATGTGCTCAGTCTTCCTTCCGCAGATGCGGAAACAGGATGACGTCGCGGATGTTCGGCGAGTCGGTCAGCAGCATCACGAGGCGGTCGATGCCGACGCCGCAACCGCCGGTCGGCGGCATGCCGTATTCCAGCGCGCGGATGTAGTCGGCGTCGTAGTACATCGCCTCCTCGTCGCCGGCCTCCTTGGCCGCGACCTGGTTGCGGAAGCGCGCAGCCTGGTCCTCGGCGTCGTTGAGTTCCGAGAAGCCGTTGGCGATCTCGCGGCCGGTGATGAAGAGTTCGAAGCGCTCCGTGATGCCCGGCCGCGTGTCGGACTCGCGCGCGAGCGGCGACACCTCGATGGGGTAGTCGACGATGTAGGTCGGCTCCCACAGCAGGCTTTCGGCGGTCTCCTCGAACAGCGCGAGCTGCAGCGCACCGAGACCCGCGTTCTTCAGCGGCGCGTGATCGATCGCGGCACCCTTCTTCTTCAGTTCGGCGCGCAGATAGTCGGTGTCGGCGAGATCCTCTTCGCGATAGTCGGGGAAATACTTGCGGATCGCGCCGGTGATGGTCAGGCGCTCGAACGGCCTCGCCAGGTCGAGCGGCCTGCCCTGGTAGGTCAGCGTGGCGCTGCCGGTCGCGGCGACGGCCGCGGCGCGGATCAGGTCCTCGGTGAAGCCCATCAGCCACCGGTAGTCCGTGTACGCCGCGTAGAACTCCAGCATCGTGAACTCGGGGTTGTGCCGCGGACTGACGCCTTCGTTGCGGAAGTTGCGATTGACCTCGAACACGCGCTCGAAGCCGCCGACGACCAGCCGCTTCAGGTACAGCTCGGGCGCGATGCGCAGCGACATCTGCATGTCGAGCGCGTTGTGATGCGTGAAGAACGGCTTGGCCGCGGCCCCGCCGGGGATGGGGTGCAGCATCGGCGTCTCGACCTCGAGGAACGCGTGGCCGGTCATGAAGGTGCGGATCGCCGACAGCGTCGTGCTGCGGGCCACGAAGGTCTTGCGCGTCTCGTCGCTGGTGATCAGGTCGACGTAACGCTGGCGGTACTTCACCTCCTGATCGGCCAGCCCGTGGAACTTGTCGGGCAAGGGCCGCAGCGCCTTCGTCAACAGGCGAACCGACGTCGCCTTGATCGACAGCTCGCCGGTGCGCGTCTTGAACAACGTGCCGCTGGCCGCGACGATATCGCCGAGGTCCCAGCGCTTGAAGTCGGCGTAGACCTCGGCCCCCACCGCGTCGGTCGCGATGTAGAGCTGGATGGCGCCGCTGCCGTCTTTCACGGTCGCGAAGCTGGCCTTGCCCATCACGCGCTTGAGCATCATGCGACCGGCGATCGAGACCACCGCCGTCTCGCCGTCGAAGTCGGTCGTCTCGCGCGCGTCGTTGGCCTCGTGCAGCGCGAGCGCCCTGTGCGTCGGCACGAAGTCGTTGGGGAAGGCGACGCCCTTCGTGCGGATCTCGGCCAGCTTGCCGCGACGCTCGGCGATGATCTGGTTGTGGTCGCTGGGGGCGGGGTCGGTCG
>JBBRRW010000012.1:0-24783 GCA_038245975.1 Burkholderiales bacterium | reverse complement strand
TTCGAGATCGCTTCGGTGTTGCCGGTGACGATGATGTCGCAGCCGAGCACGAGGTCGGCCTCGCCGGTGGCGATGCGGGTCGCCTGCAGATGCTCGGGTGTCGCCGCGATCTGCACGTGCGACGCGACCTCACCACCCTTCTGCGCGAGGCCAGCCATGTCGAGCACCGACACGCCCTTGCCTTCGAGGTGGCCGGCCATGCCGAGCAGCTGGCCGATGGTGACGACGCCGGTGCCGCCGACGCCCATCACGAGGATGCCGTAGGCCGTGGTCACGTCGGGGACCACCGGTTGCGGCAGGTCGAACAGCCGGTCGACTTCGGCCCCGGCGGCACTGCTGCCCTTGCCCTTCTTGACACGGCCGCCTTCGACCGTGACGAAGCTCGGGCAGAAGCCTTTCACGCACGAGTAGTCCTTGTTGCACGACGACTGGTTGATGACGCGCTTGCGGCCGAACTCGGTCTCGAGCGGCTCGACCGACAGGCAGTTGGACTGCACCGAGCAGTCGCCGCAGCCTTCGCACACCAGGTCGTTGATGAACACGCGCTTGGCCGGGTCCGGGAACAGCGGCTTGCCGTCGACGATCTTCTTCCGGCGACGCCGTTTCTCGGACGCGCAGGTCTGGTCGTAGATCAGGATCGTCGTGCCTTCGATCTCGCGCAGTTCCTTCTGCAGGCGGTCGAGCTCGTCGCGGTGGTGGACGGTTACGCCGTGCGCGAGATGGTTGTCGTGCATCGGACCGAGCGTCTTCGACTTCTTGCCGGTCGCGATCGCGAGTGAACCTTCCTCGTTCTGGATGACGCGCTGGCTCGGATCCCAATGCCCGTCGTACTTCTCGGGCTCGTCGGTGACGACGATGATCTTCTTCGCGCCCTCCGCCGCCATCTGACGAGAAATCTGCGGCACCGTGATCGAACCGTCGGTCGCCTGGCCGCCGGTCATGGCCACCGCATCGTTGAACAGGATCTTATAGGTGATGTTGACCTTGGCCGCGATCGACGCGCGGATCGCCAGGATGCCGCTGTGGAAGTAGGTGCCGTCGCCGATATTCGCGAAGATATGCTTCTCGTTCGTGAACGGCGCCTGGCCGATCCATGGCGTGCCTTCGCCGCCCATCTGCGTGAAGGTCTCGGTGCGACGATCGGGCATCCACACCGTCATGTAGTGGCAGCCGATGCCGGCCACCGCGCGCGAGCCCTCGGGCACGCGGGTCGACGTGTTGTGCGGGCAGCCCGAGCAGAAGAAGGGCTTGCGCTCGGTGATCACGCGTGGCTTCGCGAGCGCCTTCTCCTTCGCGTCGATCACCGCGAGGCGCGCCTCGATGCGGGCACGCACGTCGGACGGCAGCTCGAAGTTGGCGAGACGACTCGCGATCGCCTTGGCGATGCGGGCCGGCGAGAACTCGTACTTGGCCGGCAGTAGCCAGTTGCCCTGCGGGATCGCCCACTCACCGCCTTCCTTGTCGTCGAACTTGCCGAAGACCCGCGGTCGCGCGTGGTCGCTGAAGTTGTACAGCTCTTCCTTCAGCTGGTACTCGATCATCTGGCGCTTCTCTTCGACGACCAGGATCTCCTGCAGGCCGGTCGCGAACTCGCGCACGTGATACGCGTCGAGCGGCCACACCACGCCGACCTTGAACAGCCGGATGCCGAGTTGCGCGCACTCCGCTTCGCCGAGGCCGAGGTCGAGCAGCGCCTGGCGCGTATCGAGGTAGGCCTTGCCGCTGGCCATGATGCCGAAGCGCGCGTGCGGCGAATTCCACACCGTGTAGTTGAGCTTGTTGGCGCGCACGTAGGCCAGCGCCGCGTAGAACTTGTAGTCGATCAGCCGCGCTTCCTGCTCGAGCGGCGAGTCCGGCCAGCGCAGGTTGAGGCCGCCGGGGGGCAGGATGAAGTCCTCGGGCAGCTTGATGTCGACGCGATCGGGGTCGACGATCACCGAGGCCGAGGCTTCGACCACGTCGGTCACGACCTTGAAGCCGACCCACAGGCCCGAGTAGCGGCTCATCGCATAGGCATGCAGCCCGAGGTCGAGGTATTCCTGCACCGTCGCCGGGAAGAAGGTCGGGATGCCGCAGGCCTTGAAGATGTGGTCCGACTGGTGCGGCAGCGTCGACGACTTGGCCGAGTGATCGTCGCCGGCCAGCGCGATCACGCCGCCGTACTTTGACGTGCCGGCCGCGTTGGCGTGCTTGAAGACGTCGCCGCTGCGGTCGACGCCCGGACCCTTGCCGTACCACATGCCAAAGACGCCGTCGTACTTGGCGTGCGGCGACAGGTTGACCTGCTGCGAGCCCCACACGGAAGTCGCCGCGAGGTCCTCGTTGAGGCCGGGCTGGAATGCGATGTTGTGCTGCTCGAGATGCTTCTTGGCTTTCCACAGCGTCTGGTCGACGGCACCCAGCGGCGAGCCGCGATAACCGGACACGAAGCCCGCGGTGTTGAGGCCGGCTTTCATGTCGCGCTCGTGCTGGAGCATCAGCAGGCGCACCAGCGCCTGCGTGCCGTTCATGTAGGCACGGCCCTTGTCCAGCGTGTATTTGTCGTCGAGCGTGACGCGCCCGAGGGCGTCGTGCAGTTCGGGCTTCAGATGATGGGGCGAAACGGGCGCGTTCATCCGGTTCCTCAAAAATTGTGTTTTCGGGAGAGCGGGATGCCTGCGTGACGATGGCGCTGCATCCGGCAATGGCGACCCGTGTCTTGTGGACCCGAGCCGATGATGGCGTGCGCGAATCTGGGCGGCCGCGCACCGACGATCCGCATAGCGAACCGACTACCGAAGTTAGCAGAAAGTGCTTGAGGCTTCAATCAATTGGACGTGCGCCACGCTCGCACGGCACGGGATCTTGCGCAGGCCTCCCAGCCAACAGCGGCCAAATCTTCGATGCGAAGTGCCCCGCGTTGGCGCGGCCACTCGATCACGACCCGACCGGCTTGTCCGCCTTGTCCTTGAAGAACGAATAGATACAGTCGGCGCCCATGCCGCGCGCGTCGGCCAGCTCGCCGGCCCTCGTCTGGTAGACCACCTCGTTGGTCGGCGTGACGACGACCACCGACGGGATGCCCTTCTTGATCGGCTCGCCGTAGAGCTTGGCGAAGTCGATGTTCCTGTCGAAGCGGCCGACGTCCACCTTCACGATCTCGTAGCGCTCGGCGACCAGCCCGGCGGTCTTGCCGCCTGCATGGAACTCCTGGTCGAGCACGCGGCAGTCGGGGCACCAGTTGGCGCCGAAGACCACCAGCACGCGCTTGCCGGACTTGCGCGCATGGGTGAGCGCGTTCTGCAGGTCGCGCTGCGGGTCGGCGGTCTCGTCGTAAGGCATCGCAGCCGCGACCGGCGCATGCGGCGCGGTCTGCGCGTGGGCCTGCCACGCGCTCACCGTGGCCAGCACCGCGCAGGCAGCCGCCAGGCCGATCAAAACCCAGCGGTTCGGGCCTTGCGACTTCGCTTCCGTCTTCGACTCCATCACTTGCCTCCGGAATTCGGGATCGACGACCGCTGTGCTTCAGGTGGCACATCGCCATTCGACAGGATGCGCTCACCGGCGATCTCGAGTTCCCGGACCTGGCCCATCGCCGGCATCAGCGAGCCGACCATCATGCCGATCAGCGCCATGATCAGGCCGAGCAGCTGCGGCGGCAGCGGCGCTTCGGGATTGGTGATTTCCATGCCGATCCACGAAACCAGCCCGAGCCCGATCGCCAGCATCGCGCCCTGCGTGTTGGCGCGCTTCCAGTAGAGGCCGAAGACCAGCGGCACGAAGGCCGTGACCAGCGTCACCTTGTACGCGTTCTCGACCATGCTGTAGATCGGCAGGTTCGAGCCGAGCGAATACAGCGTGACCAGGATCGTGAAGCACAGCACCACCAGCCGCATCGTCCGCAGCAGGCTGGCGTCGGTGACGTTCTTGAACGCGGGCTTGAGGATGTTCTCGGCGAACGTCACCGATGGCGCGAGCAGCGTCGCCGACGCACAGCTCTTGATGGCCGACAGCAGCGCGCCGAAGAACATCACCTGCGCGAAGAACGGCGCATGACCCAGGATCAACTGCGGCAGGATCTGCTGCGACGCGCGCTTCTCTTCGCTGTCGAGCAGCGGCTGCACCATCGCCGGATCGATCAGCGTCGCCGCGTAGGCCAGGAACATCGGGATGAACGCGAAACAGAAGTACATCACGCCGCCCAGCACCGACGCACGGCCCGCGATCTTCTCGTTCTTCGCCGAGGCGACCCGCTGGAACACGTCCTGCTGCGGGATCGATCCGAGCATCATCGTGAACAGCGCGCCCACGAAGCCCAGCATCGCGAACAGGTTCCAGCCGGGCCAGAAGTTCCTGAACTTGCCGGCATCGATCGCATGCTGGACCACGGTGCCCACGCCGCCGGCCTGATCGCTGACCTCGGCGCCGATGTACAGCATGCCGACGACGATCACGATCATCTGGATGAAGTCGGTGATCGCCACCGACCACATGCCGCCGTAGATCGTGTAGACCATCACGGTCGACGCGCCGATGATCTTGCCCCAGGTCTCGGTGATGGCGCCGCCCGACACGACGTTGAAGACGAGGCCGAGCGCCGAGATCTGCGCGCCGACCCAGCCGAGGTACGAGATCACGATCGCGAGCGACACCAGCACCTCGACGATGCGGCCGTACTTGTTGCGATAGAAGTCGCCGATCGTCAGCAGGTTCATGCGGTACAGCGGCCGCGCGAAGAACAGGCCGACCAGGATCAGGCACAGCGAAGCGCCGAACGGGTCGGCGACCACGCCGCCGAGTCCCTCCTTCAGGAACGTCGCCGGGATGCCGAGCACGGTCTCGGACCCGAACCAGGTCGCGAACACGGTCGCCGTGACCACGTACATCGGCAGCGAGCGGCCGGCGTTCGCGTAGTCGCTCGAGTTGTGCACATAGCGAGCGGCGTACAGGCCGATGCCGACCGAGATCACCCAGTAGATGATGACGAACCAGAAGAGATTGCTCATGCGCGCGCCTGCGTGAGGCCGGGGCGAACGTCCCGGCAAAGCGCGAAATTATAAGAGCCACAGCGCAGCAGATACCCGGCTGCGTGGGATCTTCAGACGATCTGTTGCAGATCGGCGACCGCGGCTACCAGGGCCATCCGCCGTGCCACAGCAACACGGCGACGATCGTGATCAGGATGGTCAGCAGGACGCTGACGAGACCGAAGCCGACCTGGATCGCGTGCCGGGTGCGGCGCTGCGCTTTCACGAGGTCGGCGACGACGACGGCGAGTGGATTCTCGGCCTCGTTCGCGAGCACCCGATGCAGCAGCCGCGGCATCTGCGGCACGAAGTTCGCGAACTGCGTCGCCTCCTGCATGAACCGATCCTTGAAACCGCGCCAGCCGAGCTGGTCGCGCATCCACTTCTCGAGAAAGGGCTGGGCCGTGGCCCACAGGTCGAGTTCGGGGTCGAGCTGGCGCCCCAGTCCCTCGATGTTGAGCAGCGTCTTCTGCAGCAGCACCAGCTGCGGCTGGATCTCGACGTTGAAGCGGCGCGAGGTCTGGAACAGGCGGAGCAGGACCTGGCCGAGCGAGATGCGCGCGAGCGGCAGGTCGAACACCGGCTCGCAGGTGGCGCGGATCGCCGATTCGAGCTCGTCGACGCGCGTGCCCTTCGGCACCCAGCCCGACTCGATGTGCAGCACCGCGACGCGCTTGTAGTCGCGATGGAAGAACGCCAGGAAGTTCTGCGCGAGGTAGTTCTTGTCGTAGTCGGTCAGCGTGCCGACGATGCCGAAGTCGATCGCGATGTACTTGTTGAAGTCGGTGCCCGAGTCGCCGACGTAGATGTTGCCCGGATGCATGTCGGCATGGAAGAAGCCATGCTTGAAGACCTGGGTGAAAAAGATCTCGACACCGTCGCGCGACAGCTTCTTGAGATCGATTCCGGCCGCGCGCAGCGCGTCGACGCGGCCGACCGGGATGCCGGACACGCGCTCCATCACGATCACCGCTTCGCTGCAGTAGTCCCAGAACATCTCCGGCACATGCAGCAGCTTCGAGCCCGCGAAGTTGCGCCGCAGCTGGCTGCCGTTGGCCGCCTCACGCATCAGGTCGAGCTCGTCGTGCAGGTACTTGTCGAATTCGGTGACCACGTCCTTGGGACGAAGGCGCTTGCCGTCGGCCGACAGCATCTCGACGAGACCCGCGAGCGTGCGCAGCAGCGCGATGTCGCCTTCGATCGCCTGGCGCATGTTCGGCCGCAGGACCTTGACGGCCACCTCGCGCTGAAACCCGTTCGCGTCGGCACGCAGCGTCGCGAAGTGCACCTGCGCGATCGATGCCGACGCGACCGGCACGCGGTCGAAGGTGGCGAACAGTTCGTCCGGATTCTTGCCCAGCGACAGGCGGATCTGGCGGATCGCGAGTTCGGGATCGAACGGCGGCACGCGGTCCTGCAGGCGTGCGAGCTCATCGGCGAACTCGGCTGGCAGCAGGTCGCGGCGCGTCGACAGCATCTGGCCGAACTTGACGAAGATCGGGCCGAGCGCCTCGAGCGCCTCGCGCAGGCGCTGCGCGCGCGGCGTCGTGAAGTCGCGTCCGAAGCGGGCCCAGCGGATCGACCGGGACAGGTAGGGATTGGCGATGCCGCCGGCGACAATCTCGTCGAGGCCGAAGCGCCACAGCACGCGCGCGATGATGAACAGCCGGAAGATCTGCATCAGCGTCGGACGATCAGGAGGGTGCCGCGGATCGACCCGCTGCCGCAGCTGCGACCCGGGCCGATGAAACGCTTCAAGTGCGCGGCGCCGCGCCGGAGGTCAGTCGATCGATGCGCTTCTCGAGACGAGCGAGGTCGTCGCGCAGACGGCGTACGCCGTCGGCCAGCGACTGCACGGCACGGGGGCGCACGAGTTGCGGATTCTCTTCCAGCAGGTATTCGGTGACGCCGCCGACCATGCGCTCGTTGGTCCGCCTGATCTCGCCGCCGACTTTCTGCGCCACCGACACCATGCGATGCGAGGCCGCATCGCCGACGACCTTCGAGAGATCCTCTTCGACGTCCCAGCGCAGGTTCTTCGCCAGCATCGAGACGGCCTGCGCGAAGTCCGCGTCGCCGTCGAGCCGCATGTCGCGCATCACCGCGTCACCGCCGCCGGCCAGCATCTTCGGGATCGCCGAGTACGGCAGCGTCACGACGGTGTCCGCGGGTGCGGTCGTCGTCGCGCGGGCCACCGAGCCGTCGGGCGCGACGGCGAGCCGGATCGTGAACGGCTGGACGACGACGTGCAGCGTCTTGTTGCCGTGCGGCACGAGCTGCGCGCGAGCCCAGGGCTCGGCGGCGAGCAGGTGGTTGATGGCGGCCGGCAGCACGTCGAGCGGATTGGGCAGGAACGGCAGCGGTAGACGTGACGGGGAGGACGACGGCATGGGGGCGGGCGACATCGTTGGAGAATAACAAAGCGACTTCTTAGAGACGCACGCCTTCATGCAGCGCGACGACGCCTGCCGTGAGGTTGAAGACCTGCACGCGCGAGAAGCCGGCCGTCGTCAGCATGTCGGCCAGCGTCTGCTGGTCGGGATGCATGCGGATCGATTCCGCGAGATAGCGATAGCTGTCCGCGTCGTTCGCGATGCGCTTGCCGAGCCACGGCAGGACCTTCAGCGAATACGCGTCGTACAGCGGCGCGAGCGGCTTCCAGATCTTCGAGAACTCGAGCACCAGCAGTTTGCCGCCGGGCTTGAGCACGCGATGCATCTCCACCAGCGCGCGATCCTTGTGCGTCATGTTGCGCAGCCCGAACGCGACCGTGACCCGATCGAAATAGGCATCGGGGAACGGCAGATGCTCGGCGTCGGCGAGCGCGGTGGGTAGCGCCATGCCCGAGTCGAGCAGGCGGTCGCGGCCCACAGCCAGCATCGACTCGTTGATGTCGGTCAGCCAGACTTCGCCGGACGGTCCGGCGCGTCGGGCCATCGCGCGCGCCAGGTCGCCGGTCCCACCGGCGATGTCGAGCACGCGCATGCCGGGCCGGATCGCCGCACGGCCGATCGTGAACGCCTTCCAGAGCCGGTGCAGGCCGCCGGACATGACGTCGTTCATCACGTCGTACTTGCGAGCGACCGAATGGAAGACGTCGGCGACGCGTTCGGCCTTCGTGTCCTCGGCAACGGTCTCGAAGCCGAAGTGGGTCTGGCCGGCAGGCGCGCCCTCGGGGTCGGCGGCGCGCGGCACGGCGCCCGCGGGATCGGTGGGTTCGCTCATCGAGGGCTCGCTACTTGCGGACGAAGCGGGCTTCGACGACGTCGGTCGGCGCCGGATCCTTCGGCGCCGCGGACGACCCCGGGCCGTCGCGACTTTCGCCGGCGGCGGCGAGTTTCTTCAGGTAACGGTCCCACAGCGCGTCGTGATCGCGGCCGAGGTCTCGCAGGTACGCCCAGGTGAAGATGCCGCTCTCGTGCCCGTCGGAGAACACCGGCTTGATCGCGTAGTGCCCGACCGGCTCGATCGCCGTCACGGTGACCTCGCGCTTGCCCACCTGCAGCACTTCCTGACCCGGCCCGTGCCCCTGCACGGCCGCGGACGGCGAATGCACGCGCAGGAACTCGAAGTCGAGGCTGTAGCGTTCGTCATCGCCGAAAGCGACCTCGATGCGTCGAGACTGCTGGTGGACGATGATTTCGGTCGGCGGGTCGATCGACTTGCCGGACGACGACTTGTGGAATGAGGGCGACGACATAGATGATCAAGTTTAGCGCAAGCCACGCGACCGGCCGACGCGGCGCAAGTGTCACGGTAGCGTCATAGAATCGTCTTATTGTCCGCGGCTGCGGTTGAACAGCCCACGCGCAGCCACCACAGCACGTCGCGCAATCCCTCCTGCCACTCCCCTGCCGAGGCCATCGAATGCCCAGCACCATACTTGTCGTCGAAGACGAGCCCGCGATCCAGGAACTGATCGCCGTCAATCTGACGTTTGCGGGTCACAAGGTGCTCCGCGCGGCCACCGCCGAACAGGCGAGTACCCTGGTCCGGGCCGAACTCCCGGACCTGGTCCTGCTGGACTGGATGCTGCCCGGCGCGTCCGGCGTGCAGTTCGCGAAGCAGCTGCGCAGCGACGAGCGCACGCGCGACGTCCCGATCATCATGCTGACGGCACGCTCGAACGAGACCGACAAGGTCGACGGCCTCGAAGCCGGCGCCGACGACTACGTCACCAAGCCGTTCTCACCGAAGGAGCTGATGGCACGCATCAAGGCGGTGCTCCGCCGTCGCGCGCCGCAGCTGACCGACGATCTCGTCGACGTCGGCGGTCTGGTCCTCGATCCGGCGACCCACCGCCTGAGCGGCACCGCGGCGGACGGACTGCGCCGCACGCTCGAGATCGGTCCGACCGAATTCCGGCTGCTGCACTTCTTCATGACGCATCCGGAACGCGTGTACTCGCGGGCGCAGCTGCTCGACCAGGTCTGGGGCGATCACGTGTTCCTGGAGGAGCGGACCGTCGACGTGCACATCCGCCGCCTGCGCCACGCGCTGTCGCCCACCGGCCACGAGAATCTGGTCGAGACGGTGCGGGGCAGCGGCTACCGATTCTCCGTCGCCGAGCAGCGCCTGGCCGTCGGCTGACGACCTCCGGGTGGCGGCGCCGCGACGCGCTAAGATTCCGCTCCTGACGGAAAGCGGGCGCCGCCTCACCGCCCTCCAGGCTGCCGCACACTGCCGCATCGACAGCGTCACCCGAAGACTCACGCGCCGCACTCGTGGCGCGCCTTGGCCGATCTCATGAATCCTGTCTGGGTCAGGACATTCTCCTTCATCGGCGTGGTCGCGCTCGCGACGCTCGTCGTGCGGGGGCTGTCCGACTGGACCACTGCCTTCGGCTTCGCTGCAGCGGCGCTTTCGCTGCGCTACGTCCGCGATGCGATCCACCTGCGCAACCTGTCGCGCTGGTCGCGGCAGGAACTCGGCGCGACGCTGCCGCGCTCCTCCGGCGCCTGGGAAGAGCTCTACGCGCAGCTCTATCATCAGGGACGTGCGCGCCAGCGCGAACACGCGCAACTGACCGAGGCGCTCACCAGTTTCCGCGGTGCCGCCCAGGCCCTGCCGGACGGCGTGGTCACCCTCAATGCGCAGTTCCAGATCGTCTGGTGCAATCCCCAGGCCGAGCAACACCTGAACCTGAGGCTCGAGAAGGACATCGGCCAGAACCTCGCCAACCTCGTCCGGTCCCCCGACTTCCTGGCGTACCTGTCGCTCGGGGAGTGGGACAAGCCGGTGCAGCTGCGAGTGCGGCATCCCGGGCAGCGCGCCGAGCGGGTCCTGTCGCTGCAGCTAGTGGCCTACGGCGACCGGCAGAAACTGCTGCTGTCGCGCGACATCACGCGCTTCGAGAGGCTCGAAACGACACGGCGCGACTTCGTCGCCAACGTGTCGCACGAGCTCAAGACGCCGCTCACGGTGCTCGCCGGATTCCTCGAGACGATCAGCGAATCGGCCGTGACCGCGAAGCAGCGCGCCGACTACATGGCGCTGATGCGCGAACAGGCCGAGCGCATGAAGCGCCTGGTCGACGACCTGCTGACGCTGTCGGCGCTGGAAGCCAACAGCGCGCCGCGCGAGGACACCGTCGACACCACCGTCGTGTTCCGGCGCATCGAGGAAACGGCGCAGCAACTGTCGAATGGCCAGCACGACCTCGCATTCGAGATCGAGCCCGACATCGCCATCCTCGGCTCCGAAGTCGAATTGACCAGCGCATTCACCAATCTCGTGACCAACGCGATCCGCTACACGCCGGAGCGCGGCCGCATCGACGTGCGCTGGCGTCGCCTCGACGACGGCAGCGCGACCCTGACGGTCACCGACAGCGGCATCGGGATCCCCGCGCAACATCTGCCGCGGCTGACGGAACGCTTCTATCGGGTCGACCGGGGCCGCTCACGGCAATCGGGCGGCACGGGGCTCGGGCTGGCGATCTGCAAGCACGTCCTGACGCGGCATCAGGGCACGCTGGTCATCACCAGCGAGGTCGGCAAGGGCAGCACGTTCGCCGCGACGCTGCCGGCCCGGCGCATCGTCGCGCGGCGTCCCGGGGAGCGGAACGATCCGCCGCTCGCGGACGGATCGCACGACGACGCCGTGGACGAAGCGCTTACAGCAGACTGAAACGGACGAGGTCGAAATCCGCGCCTCGCATCATCAGCTCTTCGAGACGAAGCATCGCGACGACGCCGCGGCGCCCCGCCTTCACCAGCCGGTTCGGCCGGAAGGTCGCGTTCGGAAGGATCAGTCCGTAGTCGCGCGGTGACACGCGCACCGCGTCCCAGCCGTCCATGTCGCGTGTGGCGATCGGCTCGGCGTTCGCACCCGAATCGCTGAGCATCGTCACGAACGCCGGCATCCGGCTCGCGCGACCCGGCAGGGCGCCCGCGACCCCCGGCACCAGCAGGAACGCGCATTCGACCTCGACGTCGTCGATCGACGCGTGCAGCATCTGTGGCAGCCCCGGCGCCAGCCGGACCCGCACGGTGTGCCCGCCGCCGCGACCGGACTGCAGGTCGTCGCCTTCGGCGGCCCCGGCCTGCAAGGCTTCGACCCAGCCGACCAGGAACGGCGCTTCGTGGTCCGGCGTGCCGAGCTTGAGGCCGATCAGCCGCTGCAGTCCGATTCGCGGCCGCGAGTACTTGCGGATGCAGCGCACCGCATCCGCCGACTCGGCCGACAGCGTCCAGGTTTCGGCCGCGGCGAGCAGCTGTCCGATACGGTCCCGCTCGATCTCTTCGCGCGGACGCGTGATGCCGCCCGGCTTCGCGCGCTGGTAGGCGTAGACGTTGGCGCCGCTGCGATGACCGGCGGCGGTCGCGCGATCGTCGTCCTGCCGCATCGTCTCGCGTGTCGGCATGCCGACCACCGCGGTGACCTGCACACCGACGGCGACCGGGCGCCACGCGCGATCGGGGGAATCGATGTTGCCGGGCGACACGGCACCCCAGCGCTGCTTGAGCGACAGCAACAGCTCGCGGGCGACCTGCGGGCGCAGGCTGTCGCCGATGCCGACCTCGCGCGGCGTCCGTCCGTCGGCCAGCGCGTCCAGCCGCTTGTCGATCGATTGCAGCGCACTCTGGGTATCGAAGCGCAGCACGAACTGCGCGAGATGGACGGTCGGGCCCGGATTGGCGATCGGCCGCGCAGGCGAGGTGTTGGAGGCAGCGGGCGCATCGGCGCGTCGCTCGAGCCGGAAACCGACCTTGGCCGACCAGCGTTGCGCGGCCATCCGCATCACCTCGAACTCGATGGCGCCCCGCGACGACGGATCGGCGAGCGCGATCATCACCGGCATCACGAATGCCGCGCGACAGGTCTTGGTGGTGCTGGCGCGCAGCGCGTCGGCGACCTCGACGTCCTGGCAGTCGAGGTCGCGGACCAGTTGGCCGAGCACGCAATGTCGTTCCCAGATCCGTCCGGGAACGGGCCAGCGGCCGCGCTGGATGCACAACAGCAACTGCGCATTGACGTCGAGCGCCCGATGCAGCGCACCGACGGCGGAGATGAAGGTCGGCCTGATCGGCACCGGGGCCGGCAGCGCGGACCCGGCGGTATTGCCGGTGACCGTCGGCTCCGCCAGCACCGGTACGGCGGAGAGCTGCGAGACCAGCCACGCATACACGTCGCGCAGCGCGATCGCCGCGTCGATGGCGGTCCAGCAGTGCAGTGCGAAGTCGTCGTCGATCGGAAGGACGGCGAAGCGATCCTCGCTGTTGCGCTCGTTGAGGATCGGCAGCAGCACGCCGCGGATGCGTTCGGCGATGGCGAACTTGCGTTCCGGTGGCAGGCTGGGAGAGCCGTCCCCGATGCCGAGCGCGCCCAGCGCGTGCAGCACCTGGGTGATCTCGGCGAGGTTCTGCACGCTCGCGGGCTGCGACATGGCCGCGAGCCAAGCCTTGGCGCCGGCACCGTCGACGATGCGCGCTTTCTTTTCCGGAGCCGGCGTGTCGCTACGCGAAAATCCAAGCATGTCGTCGAGAACCCTGCGGCAAAACGCCTATTGTGCCTTCGGGCCGGCAGGAAGGGACGCCGCCCATCTGCTCCGGGGCCGCGCTCGGAAGGCCGGGGCCCGGCTTCTCAGACCAGGACCCGTTCGATCCCGCCGGCGTTCGCGCGTTTCACGTAGTCGGGCAACCAGTTTTCGCCGAGGATGTGCTTGGCCACCTCGACGACGATGTAGTCGGCTTCGATGCCCACGTCCTCGTTGTAGCGCGACAGCCCCTGCAGGCACGACGGACACGACGTGAGGATCTTCACGGGGGCCGCCGATGCCGCTCCGGCCGGGGCGAGCGCACGGATCCTGTCGACGCCCTTGCGCATCTCCTCTTCCTTGCGGAAGCGGACCTGCGTCGAGATGTCGGGCCGCGTGATCGCGAGGGTCCCCGACTCGCCGCAGCAGCGCTCGTTCTTCTCGACCTTGCCGTTGAGGTCGCTGGCCATCAGCGTGTTGACGACCTTCAGCGGGTCGTACTGCTTCATCGGCGTGTGGCAGGGGTCGTGGTACAGGTACTGCGTGCCGGTCACGCCTTCGAGCTTCACGCCCTTCTCCATCAGGAACTCGTGGATGTCGATGATTCGGCAGCCGGGGAAGATCTTGTCGAATTCATAGCCGGCGAGCTGGTCGTAGCAGGTGCCGCAGCTGACCACGACGGTCTTGATGTCGAGGTAGTTGAGCGTGTTGGCCACGCGATGGAACAGCACGCGGTTGTCGGTGATGATCTTCTCCGCCTTGTCGAACTCGCCGGCGCCGCGCTGCGGATAGCCGCAGCACAGATACCCGGGCGGCAGCACCGTCTGCACGCCGACGTGCCACAGCATCGCCTGCGTCGCCAGACCCACCTGCGAGAACAGCCGCTCCGACCCGCAGCCCGGGAAGTAGAAGACCGACTCGCTGTCCGCGTTGGCCTTGGCCGGGTCGCGGATGATCGGCACGAACTTCGCGTCTTCGATGTCGAGCAGCGCGCGCGCCGTCTTCTTCGGCAGGTTGCCCGGCATCTTCTTGTTGACGAAGTGGATCACCTGCTCGCGCACCGGCGTCTTGCCGTGCGTGGCAGGCGGATGCGCGGTCTGCTTCTTCGACGCCGGACGGAACAGCTCCACGGCCGCACGCTGCGCCTTGTAGCCCCAGTCCATCATCAGCTTGCGGCTGATGTTGATGGTCGTCGGGTCGGTCGCGTTGAGGAAGAACATCGACGCGGCCGTGCCCGGGTTGAATTTCTTCTGACCCATCTTGCGCAGCAGGTTGCGCATGTTCATCGACACGTCGCCGAAGTCGATGTCGACCGGGCACGGCGCCAGGCACTTGTGGCAGACGGTGCAGTGGTCGGCGACGTCGGTGAACTCCTCCCAGTGCTTGATCGACACGCCGCGGCGCGTCTGCTCCTCGTACAGGAAGGCCTCGATCAGCAGTGACGTCGCGAGGATCTTGTTGCGCGGCGAATAGAGCAGGTTGGCGCGCGGCACGTGGGTTGCGCACACCGGCTTGCACTTGCCGCAGCGCAGGCAGTCCTTGATGGAATCGGCGATGGCGCCGATGTCCGACTGCTGCATGATCAGCGACTCGGCGCCCATCAGCCCGAAGCTCGGCGTGTACGCGTTGCGCAGGTCGGCCGGCACCGCCGGCACCGCGATCAGCTTGCCGTAATTGAAGTGGCCGTGGGGGTCGACCTTGTGCTTGTAGGCGCGGAAGTCGGCCGTCTCCGCGTCGGTCAGGAACTCGAGCTTGGTGATGCCGATGCCGTGCTCGCCCGAGATCACGCCGTCGAGGTCGCGCGCGATCTGCATGATGCGGGCGACCATGCGGTTGGCCGTCGACAGCATCGCGTAGTCGTCGGAGTTGACCGGGATGTTGGTGTGCACGTTGCCGTCACCGGCATGCATGTGCAGCGCGACGAACACGCGGCCGCGCAGCACCTTCTTGTGGATCGCCTCGGCGCCGGCCAGCACAGGGGCGAACTCGGCACCGTTGAAGATCTGGCGCAGCAGCGCACGGACTTCACGTTTCCACGAAACTCGAATGGCGCGCACTTGGAGCACATCAAAAACAGAACTGTCACCCCGGCGAAGGCCAGAGCCTAATCTTTCATCGGTCGCCGCATCCTGCAACGATTGGGTCCCGGCCTGCGCCGGGATGACATCCAATGCGATGTCGTGGCTCTGCAAGACGTTGCGGGCCTCATCGACCGTGACGTCCATGTGCGTGCGCAGATAGCGCCAACGCGCCCCGACCTTCGAGATCAGCATCCGCGCCTGCTCGACGCGCGTCCCCATCAGCTCCTCGCGACTCAGGTGGTCGACGTCCGCGTCGTCGGTCTTGCCGAGCGGGATCGCGCCGAGTTCCTGCGTGAAGTAGCGCTCCAGGCCGTCGAGCAGCGCGAGCTTGTTGTCGATCGACAGTTCGATGTTGATGCGTTCGATCGCATCGGTGTACTCGCCCATGCGGCTGAGCGGGATGACCACGTCCTCGTTGATCTTGAACGCGTTGGTGTGGCGCGCGATCGCCGCGGTACGCGCGCGGTCGAGCCAGAACTTCTTGCGCGCTTCGGCCGACACGGCGACGAAGCCCTCGCCGCTGCGCCCGTTGGCCATCCGCACGACTTCCGATGCCGCACGGGCGACGTCGTCCGCGTTCTCGCCGACGATGTCGCCGAACAGCGCCATCTTCGGGAAGGCCGCGGTCTCGGCGCCGCGCTTCGACTTCGTCGCGTAGCCGACCGCGCGCAGGTAGCGTTCGTCGAGATGCTCGAGGCCCGCGAGGATGGCGCGGCCGGCCTTGGCCTCGGCGTCCATGAAATTCTTGATCTCGACGATCGACGGGATCGCCTCGCGTGCCTGGCCGAAGAACTCCAGGCACACAGTGCGTGCGTGCGGCGGCATGCGATGGAGGATCCAGCGCGCCGACGTGATCAGCCCGTCGGTGCCTTCCTTCTGCACGCCGGGCAGCCCCGCGAGGAACTTGTCGGTGACGTCCTTGCCGAGACCCTCCTTGCGGAAGCGCCGGCCCTCGATGACCAGCGTCTCGGTCGAGATCGGCGTCTTGCCGTCGGGCTGGCTCTTGCGCACCTCGAAGGTCGCGAACGGCGCGTCGTGGATCTTGCCGAGGTTGTGATCCATCCGCTCGATCTCGAGCCAGTTGCCGTCGCAGTCGACCATGCGCCACGACGCGAGGTTGTCGAGCGCGGTGCCCCACAGCACGGCCTTCTTGCCGCCGGCGTTCATCGCGACGTTGCCGCCGATGCACGACGCTTCGGCCGACGTCGGATCGACCGCGAACACGAGGCCGGCAGCATCGGCCGCTTCGGATACGCGTTTGGTGACGACGCCGGCACCGGACCAGATCGTCGCCGTGGGCGCGCCGTGGCCCGGCAGCACGCGCATCTCGATCGCGCCCAACGCCTCGAGCTTCTCGGTGTTGATGACGGCCGCGCGCGGCGTCAGCGGAATGGCGCCGCCGGTGTAGCCGGTGCCGCCGCCCCGCGGGATGATCGTCAGGCCGAGCTCGATGCAGGTCGCGACCAGCCCCGCCATCTCTTCCTCGGTGTCGGGCGTCAGCACGACGAACGGATATTCGACGCGCCAGTCGGTGGCGTCGGTGACGTGCGACACGCGCGACAGGCCATCGAACTTGATGTTGTCCTTCGCGGTCACGCGGCCGAGCTTGCGGGCCGCGAGCTTGCGCAGGTCCCAGGTGTTCCTGAAGTCGTCCTCGAAGGCGCGGACCGCCTTGCGCGCCGCGTCGAGCAGGTGGCCGACCTTGATGTCGCGACCGCCTTCGCTCGAAGCGTCCGAAGGCAGCCCTTCGACCTGGCGGCGCTTGTCGACCTCGTTGAGCCGGTGATGCAGCGCGTCGATCAGCGCGGCGCGCCGCTTCGGGTTCTCGAGCAGGTCGTCCTGCAGGTAGGGATTGCGCTGCACGACCCAGATGTCGCCGAGCACTTCGTAGAGCATCCGCGCGGAGCGGCCGGTGCGGCGCTCGGAGCGCAGCTCTTCGAGGTCGCTCCACGCCGCTGCGCCGAGCAGGCGCATGACGATCTCGCGGTCCGAGAACGACGTGTAGTTGTACGGGATCTCGCGCAACCGCGACGGTGCGTCCGACGTGAGTGCGGGCCTGATGGCTTGCGGGAAGAGGGGGGCGTTCATGGTGCTTGAGGCGACGTGCGGGGACGCGGGTCTGGGACGTTCCAACCTTATATTACGAAACCGCCGAACGCGTATTCCGTCGACCCGGACCGGTCAGAACATCCAGACGAGACCCGCGGTCATCGTCACGTAGCGCAGGAACTTGCCGATGGCCATCCACAGGACGCAGCGCCAAAACGGCAGGCGCAGCCAGCCCGCCACGGCACACAGCGGATCGCCGATTCCCGGCAGCCACGACAGAACGCAGCCGAAGGCGCCGAAGCGCTCCATCCAGCGCACCGCGCGCTGGTGCCACTTGCCCGGCGCCTTCGCGGCGGACGAGCCGCCGGCGGTCGCGAGGGACGGCACCATCGGGAGCCCGTGTTCGTCGAGGTGGAGCCGCCGCTCGAGCATCCACTCGGCGCCGCGTCCCATCCAGTAGTCGACGATGCCGCCCAGCGTGTTGCCGACCGTCGCGATCGCCACCGTTTCCCAGAACAGGTCGGGGCGCAGCTTGACCATGCCGTAGACCACCGGCTCGGAGCCGAGCGGCACCAGCGTCGCGGAGACGAAGCTGACGAGGAAGACGCTGCTGAGACCGAACTGCGGCAGCGCGAGCCACGCCAGCAATCCGTCCATCCAGGAATCGAACATCGCGGCATTGTATCGACGCCGTTTCGCAAGCCCCGCCACCGGCGACCGCGCTTCCGCTAGAGTCGCGCCCTCCGGCACGCCGTCGTCGATCGCGGCGCGCCCCGCGACCGGTACAAGGAGCAGGCCGCATGGCCATCGACTATCTCAAGCGGATCCTGAACGCGCGCGTCTACGACGTCGCACGCGAGACCGAGCTCGAAGTCGCACCGGTGCTGTCGAGACGCCTCGGCAACACGGTCCTCTTCAAGCGCGAAGACAACCAGCCGGTGTTCAGCTTCAAGCTGCGCGGCGCGTACAACAAGATGGCCGGCCTCTCGAAGGCCGAGCTGAAGCGCGGCGTGATCGCCGCTTCGGCCGGCAACCACGCGCAGGGTGTGGCGCTGTCGGCGCAGCGCCTCGGCTGTCGCGCGGTGATCGTGATGCCGGTCACGACGCCGCAGATGAAGATCGATGCGGTCAAGGCGCGCGGCGCCGAAGTCGTGCTCGCCGGCGAAAGCTATTCGGACGCCTACGCCTTCGCGCTCGAGTTGCAGAAGAAGGACGGGCTGTGTTTCGTCCATCCGTTCGACGACCCGGACGTGATCGCGGGCCAGGGCACGATCGGCATGGAGATCCTGCGCCAGCACCAGGCGCTGCACAGCGACCGGCCGATCCACGCGATCTTCGTGGCCATCGGCGGCGGTGGCCTGATCTCGGGCGTGGCCGCGTACGTCAAGGCCGTACGGCCGGAGATCCGCATCATCGGCGTGCAGACCACCGACTCCGACGCCATGGCGCAGTCGGTCGCCGCCGGACGTCGCGTGATGCTGGCGAACGTGGGCCTGTTCTCCGACGGCACCGCGGTCAAGCAGGTCGGCGTCGAGACGCTGCGCCTGGTGCGGAAGCACGTCGACGAGATCATCAAGGTCGATACCGACGCGATCTGCGCGGCGATCAAGGACGTGTTCGTCGAGACGCGCTCGATCCTCGAGCCGGCCGGTGCGCTGTCGATCGCGGGGCTCAAGGCCTACGCCGCGCGCGAGAAGCTGAAGGGCGAGACGCTGGTCGCGATCGCCTGCGGCGCCAACATGAACTTCGACCGGCTGCGCTTCGTGGCGGACCGCGCCGAAGTCGGCGAGGAACGCGAGGCCGTCTTCGCCGTGACGATCCCCGAGGAGCGCGGCAGCTTCCGCCGCTTCTGCGAACTGATCGGCACCCACGACGTCACCGAGTTCAACTACCGCATCGCCGACGCACAGGTCGCGCACGTGTTCGTCGGCGTGGCCGTCAAGGCGCGCGGCGAGAGCACGAAGCTCGCGGCCCTGTTCGCGAAACATGGCTTCAGGACGCTGGACCTCACGCAAGACGAGCTCGCGAAGACCCATCTGCGACACATGATCGGTGGTCGTTCGTCGCTGGCCGACGACGAGCAGATCTATCGTTTCGTGTTCCCCGAGCGGCCCGGCGCGCTGATGCGCTTCCTGTCGACGATGAGCCCGAACTGGAACATCAGCCTGTTCCATTACCGCAACCAGGGCGCGGACTTCGGGCGCATTCTGGTGGGGCTGCAGGTGCCTGCGACGGAGCGGAAGGCGTTCGGGGTGTTCCTGCAGACGCTGGGGTATCCGTACGAGGACGAGACGGAGAATCCGGCTTATCGGTTGTTTCTGGGATAAGGGTGCGCCTCGCCGAATTGGGATCTCCTTCCCCGTTTGGGGGAAGGTCGGAAGCTTGAAAGGGGTTTCGCCGAGCATGCTCGGCGCCTTCCGAGCGCCTTAGGTATGCCCCGCCAAGGGCGGGGGCCATCGCGCGGCGATGGCGACTGTCGCTCACTGCGCTCGCCCCTCCCCAACCCTCGCCCGGAGGGGAGAGCGTGGTTCAGCGCTACTTCTTCGAGGCGACCGTGGCCGCCTTGACCGACAGGCTCTTCACCAGGAACGGCAGACTCGCATCCATCCGGTAATCGATGTCCGAATGCGTATCGTCGAACTCCTCGTAGACATGCGCGATACCCGCCTCCGCCAGCCGCTTCGACAGGATCCGCGTGCCGTACTGAATGTGATACTGATCCGCCCAGCCGCAGTCGATGTAGATGCCGCGCAGCGACCGCAGCGCGGCGGCATGGCGACCGACCATGTGGATCGGATCATTGGCCAGCCACTTCTTCCAGCGCGACTCGATCAGCTCGCCGGTCTCGAGATCGAAGGGAACGCGAAAGCCGTTCGGCGCCGTCGGATCCGGATCATAGGTCGCGGCCATGCAGAGGTTCATGACCGTGTGCCCATCGGTGCTCGCAAGTTTCTTCTTCTTCCACAGCGCCTCCAGGAAGGCGGCGACACGGCCGTCGTCGAGGCCCGCGCCCGTTGCCTTCGAGCGTGCGACCACGTCGATCGGTCCGGCCTCGCGCTTCGGCTTCGCATACTTCGCCAGCGCGTTCAGCGTGTTCGGCCAGTCGCTGCGATAGACGAAGTCGAAGTACGAGTCGCCCGAGTGGTCGGCGATGGCGCCCCAGAACTTCGGGTACTTCATGCCGTGCACGATGGCGCCGTAGCCGCCCGAACTCTTGCCGAAGCAGCCGCGGTGTTCACGCGAGGCCAGCGTGCGGAAGTTCGCGTCAACGAAGGGGATGATCTCGCGCGTCAGATAGTCCGCATACGCGCCGATGGCGGACGAGTTGAGGTACTGGTTGCCGCCCAGCGCCGTGAAGCAGTCGGGCAGCACGATGATGACCGGGTCCATCTTCTTCTCGTGGACCAGCCGCGCGGCACGCTCCGGAACGTTCTCGCCGAACGCCTTCCAGTTCGTGTGACTCGGGCCCGCCCCCATGAAGCCGACCATGTCGTACAGCACCGGATAGCGGTGGTCGGCCAGCTTCTTGTCGTCGTACTGCGGTGGCAGCCAGACGCTGACCAACCGTCGCGTGGGGTCGCCGAGCGGGTTGCCGCGCAGCACGGTCGAGTCGTGCTCGAGGACGACGACGCGGCCCGGCGGGCCCTTCGGACGCTTGATCGGCATGACGGCCACTCCTTGTCGGTCGATGGAAAGCGCCGAACCATAACCGATCGCCGGTCGTCAGTGGCGCGCCGCCTTGTTCCGGTCGCTCCGTTTTGGCGATGAGGCCGTCGATGCCGCTGGTGGTGCTCCGGAAGCTGGAGGACCGGCTGGATCGGGCACGGCGCCGCGTCGAGCGCCGATGGTGCCGGAATGCGCAGCCTGACCCCGCCGCGTTCGCTTATCAATCAATCGGATCTGTTCAGATCAGCGGGGCCAGCTCTGCCTGTTGTGACGCACATTGAACGCGTCAAATCGGCGCTGGGCCAGCGTACGGACGGGGAAGGCGGTTCAAGACGGCTTCGGTCGACGCAGCTTCAACGCGGCTAGCGCCACCAATGTCAGCAGGCAAAAGCCGGCTCCTGCAAAGAACGTCGCCGAAGCACCATAGCCATCCCAGAGAGCACCCGCGAGCATGCTCGACGCGAGCAAGGCGAGCCCGCTCATGAGATTGAAAAAGCCGTAGGCCGTGCCACGCAGGTCGACGGGCGACGTGTCGGCGACCATCGTGGCCAACAATCCTTGCGTCATGCCCATGTGGACGCCCCACAGACCCACCCCGATGAGCATCGTGGACCAGTGATGGGAGAAGCCGAGCAAGAGGTCCGACGCGATGAGCACGACCATGCCCAGCGCCAGGAGCTTCCGATGGCTCATCGAGTCGGAGAGTTTGCCGAACGGATAGGCGGACGCGGCGTAGACCAGATTCATTGCCACCATCACCAGCGGCACGAGGGGAATCGGCACGCCGAGCTGCTGCGCGCGGAGCACCAGGAAGGCTTCGCTGAAGCGCGCCAAGGTGAACACCGCGCCGATACCCACGACCTGCCAATACCCGGAGCCAAGGCGCTTGAGCGCCTCTTTCCGGACCGGATTGACGCGGACGTTACCCTTTGGACGGTCGGCTTCCTTGACGCCGATGACCAGCAGGGCGACGCAGATCACTGCCGGCACGCACGCTGCCCAGAACACTGCGCGGAAGTCGTTCGCCCACAGGAGCATCAGGCCGGCGGCGACCAGCGGCCCGGTGAATGCGCCGACCGTGTCGAGCGACTGCCGGAGGCCGAACGCAGCACCGCGAACCTGAGCCGGGGCGATGTCGGCAACCAGGGCATCGCGCGGCGCGCCGCGAATGCCCTTGCCGATTCGGTCTAGAAACCGGGCCGTGACGACCAGACCAATCCCGGGCGCCAGAGCAAACAGCGGCTTCGTGGCCGCTCCGAGCGCATAGCCGAAAACGGCCAGACCCTTCCGCTTGCCGAGGTAGTCACTCAAGGTCCCGGAAAACACCTTCACGATGAGCGCGGTCGACTCCGCAATGCCCTCGATGACGCCCACCCCGAACACGCTCGTCCCGAGCACGGTGACCATGAACATCGGCAGAAGACTGTGGACCATCTCCGAGGAGATATCCATGAACATGCTGACGAACCCCAGGACCCAGACGCCTTTCGGAATCTGTGCGAGCGCTGAAGCCTTGGTGGTCATCCGAGATGGTCCACGGCACTCAAGCTCGATGCTCGGCGTGACAAGCGCAGGCGTGCTGCTCGGTTGCCGTCATGAAGGGCTCGAGAATCGCGCGCGGGTGACGTGTCGCCATCGCACGAACGCCGCAGCGGACGAGCTGCTTCCCCAGTGTCCGCAGTGACGCCAGGTGGCGCTTGACCAAGGCGATATGCCCATCGAGGATGGTCGTTGACCTCCGCGCAGGACGCGGCGGCGAATTCAGGCAGCTGACGGACGTCGGACAACGGAATGCCCAGCGGGCGACAGTGCCGAATGAAGTTCAGTCGCTGCAGACGGCGCACGTCATAACGCCGGCAGCCGGAATCTTCGCGTGCTGGCTCGGCGAGCAGAGCCTCTCGTTCGTCGTACCGAACGGCCTCGACGTCGGATGCCGGCCTTGGCGGCAAATTCCCCAACTCTCATGGCTTCCTCCTCTGCTTGACCTTGCACCGACTATACGGTTTTCAATGACCGTCCGCGTCACCCACCCTCGATCGCCATGTTTGTGTCCTGCTGTTCCGCTCCCCGGCACACCGTCGACCCGAAGGACCGTCGAGCGCTCTGGATTGCGCTGGTCTTGAACCTCCGCCCGTTGAGCGTCGAAATCGTGGCCTCGCCTGTTTCCGGGTCCGTCTCCCTGATGGCCGACGTCATCGACTTCTTCGGCGATGCGGGCAACGACGCCCTCTCGCTGACGGTGGTCGGGCTGTTGCTCGCCGCACGGGCCAAAAGCGGCCGTCTTCAAGGCGGCCGCATGGGTGTCTTCGGCGTGTTCGTCCTGGGCAAAGCCGCGTGGGACCAGAAGACCGGCGTTTCACCGGAAGCCCCGACGATGGGGGTCATCGGGGCCCTTGCCCTGGCGGCCAACCTGAGCGTTGCATTCATCCTGTATTGCTTCCGCGAAGGCGACGCCAACCTGCGGTCCGTTTGGTTTTGCACGCGCAACGATGCCTTCGGCAACGTCGCAAAGATGCTGGCCGCGGTTGGAGTGTTGGGTACGGGCAGCGCGTGGCCAGACCTCTCGACCATCGAGATTCAGGTGTGCACCTGATTGCATGAGCCGGGCGGTTAGGAGCCGTCAGGAAGGACACTGGTGTCTCAACTCTTGGTCCACTGGGGGGACCTGCTTCAACAGCTGAGTCGAAGCGCCGATACTCGCCACTCGTCGAGCGTTCGAGAGGGTGCCGAAATGACCCTGATGTTGACTTGTGAATGAGAACGGTTATCATGAGCATTCGATAATCGTTCTCATTCAGAGCCCACCAATGCTGACCGCCTTCAGATGTCTCCTCATCACTGTTAGCGCTGCGCTTCCTGCCCTTACCTTCGCTGCAGACTTCGAGGCCAACCTTGTCATCAAGGACCACCGCTTCGCACCGACCGAACTCAAGGTGCCAGCCGGGCAGAAGGTCAAGCTGATTGTCGACAACCAGGACGCGACCGCCGAAGAGTTCGAGAGCCATGAACTCAACCGTGAGAAGGTCGTCGCGGGCAATTCAAAGGCCACCGTGTTCATCGGCCCCCTGAAGCCGGGTCGATATCCGTTCATCGGAGAATTCAACGAAGCGACCGCCAAAGGCGTGGTCGTGGCCGAGTAAGCAGCCATGTTCGGCGCAGCCCTCATCGTTTTTCGCGAGTCGCTGGAGGCCGCTCTACTGGTCGGCATCATCGCGGCCTCGACCCGCGGTCTGCCGAGCCGCAACCGTTGGCTCGCCCTTGGCGTCGCAGCCGGCGTTGTCGGGTCGCTCGTGGTCGCCCAATTGACGGAGTCCATCGCCAACCTGTTTGATGGCTATGGCCAGGAACTCTTCAAGGCGACGGTGCTTGGAATCGCCGTTCTGATGATTGGCTGGCACAACGTCTGGATGGCCTCTCACGGCAAGGAAATGGCCCTGAAGGCCAAAGGGATGGGCAGTGCTATTCGCAGTGGAAATCAAGAGCTGTCGGCCATCGCCATTGCGATCGCCTTGACGGTCCTTCGCGAAGGCTCAGAGGCAGCGCTGTTCTTGCAAGGGATGCTTGCCAGCACTCCAGGTGGTGCCCACACAGTCCTGCTCGGCGGCGCGCTTGGTTTGGTCGCCGGTGCTTCGGTTGGCCTCGTTGCGTACTTTGGTCTGCTACGCGTCCCTCTCAAACGCTTCTTCTCGGTCACTGGCACCCTGCTGCTGCTATTGGCGGCGGGACTCGCCGGCCAGATGGCGAAGTTTCTGATCCAGGCCGACCTGTTGCCGACGCTCGCCAGTCCGCTCTGGGATACGTCGTGGCTGGTTTCCGTCCAGTCGTGGCTGGGGTCGGCCCTCTACATGCTGCTCGGCTACGACGACCGACCCACCGGCATGCAGGTCCTTTTCTATCTGACGACCATCGTGTGCATCTCCGCCGGCTCCGCCTGGGTGCGTCGCACGTCCACCCCGAATCATCGACAATTGAAGCCCGTATGAAGCTGCGCAACACTCTCGCA
>JBBRRW010000011.1:0-24952 GCA_038245975.1 Burkholderiales bacterium | reverse complement strand
GTCCAGTTCATCAAGCGCGGTTCGGAGATCTACGCGAACAACTGACCGGATCGGCGACGGGCGCGACCCCGACCGCGCCTTCGCGACCGCACAATATTTCATCACGGCAGGAATAAAGCGTGCGGGTTGTGCGTATCATTTCTTGTCCGAAGTGATTGATATGTCGATGTTTTTTACACATCGGCGCGCTGTGCTTCGTGACCGTTGATCGCGCTCGCGCCGTCGACCTTCGGCGGCGACCTGATGATCGGTAACTTCAGCTTCGCGGTGGCCGAGATCAACGCGTTCGATCCGCTCACCGGCGCCTACCTCGGCACGGTGGCCGGCCAGACCGGCAACGCGCTGATCAACGCAGGGCTGTGGGGCATCGCGTTCGGCAACGGCGTCACCGGCGACGCCAGCACGCTCTACTTCAACGCGGGGATCAACAACGAGACCGAAGGTCTGTTCGGCGCGATCCGGGTGATCCCGGAACCCGAGAGCCTGTTGCTGTTCGTGATGGGTAGCAGCGCGCTGCTGGCCGGCATCCGCCGTCGACGGCCGCGTTGATCGGACCCTGCCTAGATCCAGCCGGTCTTCTGCAGGCGCTTGTAGAGGACGAAGCAGGCCAGCACGGTGAAGCCGACCGCGGTGGGATAGCCCCACTTCCACTGCAGCTCCGGCATCCAGTGGAAGTTCATCCCATAGAGGCTGAAGACCACCGTGGGGATGGCCAGGATGGCGCCCCAGCCGGCCAGCCGCTTGACCACCTCGTTCTGGCTGACGCCGACCAGCGCGAGGTTCACCTGCATCGCCGAGTTCAGCATCTCGCGCATGTTGTCGGCCAGGCCGACGAGGCGGGCGACGTGGTCCTTCACATCGCGGAAATAGGCCCGCAATTCCTTCGGGATGAGGTCGTCGTGGAAGCGCATCAGCTCGCTGCTGATGTCGCCGACCGGCAGCGCCGCGTTGCGTAGCTCGAGCAGCTGGCGCTTGAGCTCGTAGATGCGGCCGATGACGAGCCGGTCGAAGTCGCTCTTGAAGATGCCTTCCTCGAGCTGGTCGAAGTCGTCCTCGAACTGTTCGATGATCGGCTGGTAGTTGTCGACGACGAAGTCGAGGATCGCGTACAGCGCGAAGCCCGGGCCCTTCGCCAGCAGCGCCGACGTCGCTTCGCAGCGCTCGCGCACCATCGCGTACCCGGCCGACTCGCCGTGCCGCACCGACACCAGGAAGTTGGGGCCGACGAACAGGTGGGTCTCGCCGTACGCGATGCGCTTGTCCTTCAGGTTCGCCGTCTTCAGTACGATGAAGAGGGAGTTGCCGTAGGTCTCGATCTTGGGCCGCTGGTGCGCGTTGCGGGCATCCTCGACGGCCAGTTCGTGCAGGCCGAACTCCTCCCGCATCTTCGCGAGCAGTTGTTCATCGGGCTCGTAGAGTCCGACCCACACGAAGGTCTGCGGCCTCGCCAGCACGTCGCTGATCTGGTCGATCGTCATCTCGCCGGGCAGGCGCTTGCCGGCTTCGTAGGCGCTGACGTTGACGATCATGCCGCTTTGCTGCGTGTCTCCTCTCACTGCGATCCTTTCGAGAGCGTTGCGCCCTGCATTCTGACGGCTTTGTGCGATCCGCGACAACGCTCGCTGCTTGCGTCCGGTTGCGTCCGTGCCTCCATGACAACGCGACCGTCGGCCATCGCACCGACCCGGAAAAAAAGGCCGCTCGCGGCGGCCTTCTTCAGGAATGGACCGGCGCTCCGCGATCAGTTCAGCAGGAACTGCTGCATGAACAGTACCTGCGCATAGAACTGGAAGTCGGCGTTCGGCTTGCGGGCGAAGCCGTGGCCCTCGTTGTCGGCCAGCAGGTACCAGACCGGGATGTTGTTGGCGCGCGCCTTCGCGACGATCTGCTCGGCCTCCTGGTAAGGCACGCGTGGATCGTTCTGGCCCTGCACCACGAACAGCGGCTTCCTGATGTTCGCGGCCTTCGACAGCGGCGAGATCTTGTCGAAGAACGCGCGCATCGCGGGGTCGCGCTCGTCGCCGTACTCGACCCGGCGCAGGTCGCGACGATAGGTCTCAGTGCGCTGCAGGAAGCTGGTGAAGTTCGAGATGCCGACGACGTCGATCGATGCCGCGATGCGATCGGAGTAGGTCGTCGCGACCGCCAGGCTCATGTAGCCGCCGTAGCTGCCCCCGGTGACCATGATGCGGCTGGCGTCGAGGTCGGGCTGGGTCCGGACCCAGTCGAGCAGTGCGCCGATGTCCTTGACCGAGTCCTCGCGCTTCATGCCGTCGTCGAGCGCGATATAGGTCTTGCCGTAGCCGCTGGAGCCGCGCACGTTCGGCTGGAGGTAGGCGATGCCCAGCTCGTTGATGAAGTAGTTGTTGCGACCGAGGAAACCGATGGTGGCCTGGCCCTCGGGGCCGCCGTGGATGTTGATCAGCACCGGTCGCCTGCCGGCGAAGCGCGTCGGCGGACGGTTGATCAGGCCGCTGATCTCGAGCCCGTCGAAGCTTTTCCACTTGACGATCTCGGCTTCGCGGAACGGCGTCGTGTCGATGCCGTCGACCCTGGCCTGCGTCCACTGCCGCGCCGAGCCACCGGCGTGCAGGTCGAGCGTGTAGACGTCGCCCGGACTCTGCGCGGAGTTGACCGTGAACGCGATCTCGTCCTGGTTGCCGGTCTTCGCGAAGCGCAGGCGCGAGATGCTGCCCGACCGTGCTGCGGCGGGCAGGCCCGGCAATGCGACTTCCTTGCCGGTGGCGATGTCGAACACGTGCAGCGCGTAGCGGCCCGCGACGTTGACGGCGATACACGCGAGGTCACGGCGGCCGGCCGTGTCGTCGCCGGCGCTGTCCTCGTCGCGCATCACGATGGCCTCGACGTTCCACGGGATGTCCTTCGTCAGTACGCGGCGCTTGCCGGTGGCGAGGTCCATCACCATCATCTGGCTGAACTCGCCGTCCTCGTCGCTGGTGTAGACGAGATGCTTGCCGTCGCGCGTCACGTGGATGTCGGCGTAGGAGATCCGCCTGGCCGGACCGGCCCTCGTCTTCGCGAGCGGCAGCACCTGGGTCTTCGCGCCGCTGGCGACGTCGATCCTCCAGATCACGCTCTCGTTCGCCGAACGGTATTCACGCGCGTACAGCGTCCTGTCGCCCTTGGCCCAGCGGAACTCGCCCCAGCCCCCGCCGGGCAGGCTGGCGATCCTGCGCTTCGTCTCGGGTTTCAGCGGATCGAGTAGCGATACCTCGGTGGTGACCGTGTCGCGTTTCGTCGCGCCCGCGGTCTTGTCGAGCTGCGTCGACTCCATCAGCATCGCGCTACCGGCGTGATTCCACGCGCCCAGCGCGTGCTTCTCGGACGGATCGGTCAGCAGCGTCGTCTGCTTGCCCGCGAAGTCGTAGCGATAAAGCTGTGCGGCTTCGTTGCCGTCGGTGTCGCGGGCATACACCAGGTAGTCGCCGCGCTTCGGCTCGAAGCTCGCGCTGGCCACCGGATCGGGGAAGTCGGTCACCGGCTCGAGGGTGCCCATCGGCTGGTCGAGCAGGTGCAGTTGCGTCGTCGCGCCGCGACGGTAGGCGACCAGCATCGCGCGCTTCGTCGGATGCCACGCGATCACGCCGACGGACTTGAAGTCCGTGTACTTGCCGACGCGGTCCGCGAGCGCCTTCGGCACCGCGGGGATGCCTTCGGCGCGCAGGTGCTCGTTGGGCTTGACCACGTCGGCCACGACCTTCATCGGCTCGGGCGCCGGCGGCGTGGCGCTCGCTATCGGGGTCTGGGTCGGCGCGCAGGCGGCCATGCCGAGTGCGAGGACGGCCGCCGCCGATGCGGCGAGGATGGAACGCGTGGAGATCGGGCGCATGGCAACCTGGGACAAGAAAGTGCCGCGATTCTACAAGCAGCGTCCGGCGCCCCCGTGCGCGATCGTTCGGCCTCGGTTCGAGGCCGCGAGCGTCGCGTGCAATCTTGGCTCAGCGCGAGGCCCGAAACGCGTTCCAGTGCGGCGCTTCGCTCGGCCGCAGCGTCAGGATCTCGACGTCGTCGGTGGTCACCAGCACCGTGTGCTCCCACTGCGCCGACAGCGAGTGGTCGTTCGTGACCACGGTCCATCCATCGGCCAGCAGGCGCACGGCGCGCCGACCGGCGTTGAGCATCGGCTCGATCGTGAAGGTCATGCCGGGCATCAGCCGGACGCCGGTGCCGCGCTGGCCGAAGTGGAGCACCTCGGGTGACTCGTGCATGGCCGCGCCGATCCCGTGGCCGCAGAAGTCGCGCACGACGCTGTAGCCGTTGACGCGTGCATGGGCCTCGATCGCCGCGCCGATGTCGCCGAGCGTGCGGCCCGCGCGCACTTCGAGGATGCCGAGATACAGACTCTCCTGCGTGACCCGGGTCAACCGGGCGGCCGCTGCCGACGGCGTGCCCGCGAAGTACATCGCGCTCGTGTCCGCGTGCATGCCGTCGCGCTGTACGACGACGTCAATGTTCAGCACGTCGCCGTCCTTCAGCGCGCGATCGCCGGGGATGCCGTGGCAGACCACTTGGTTGACGGAGATGCAGGTCGCGTGGCGGTAGCCGTGGTAGCCGACGCAGGCCGGGACGCCGCCGTGGTCGACGATGTAGTCGTGACACAGGCGGTCGAGCCGGCCAGTGGTGACGCCTGGCACGACGTGGGGGCCGATCATCTCGAGCGCGCCGATCGCGATGGTCGACGCCCCGCGCATGCCGGCCAGCATCGGGACGGTCTTGGCGTCGGTCACCTGCAGCATGTTCGGTCCCGCGGCCTCAGGGGGCGTCCCACAACTCGACGTTGCCGCTCTTGGCGGGCGCGGCGAGGCCGAAGTGACGATAGGCCGTCAGCGTGGCGACCCGTCCGCGCGGGGTGCGATGCAGGAAGCCCTGCTGGATCAGGAACGGCTCGATCACGTCCTCGATGGTGTCCCGCTCCTCGCCGATCGCCGACGCCAGGTTGTCGAGGCCGACCGGACCGCCGTCGAACTTGTGCAGCACGGCTTCGAGCAGCTTGCGATCCATCACGTCGAGGCCGAGCGCGTCGACGTCGAGCATCTTCAGCGCAGCGTCGGCGATGGCCGACGTGACGCGACCGTCGGCGCGCATGTCGGCGTAGTCGCGCACGCGACGCAGCAGGCGGTTCGCGATGCGCGGCGTGCCGCGCGAGCGCTTCGCCAGTTCCATCGCGCCATCGTCGTCGATCGGTGTGTTCAGCAGCGCGGCCGAGCGCAGCACGATGCGCCGTACTTCGTCGGGCGTGTAGAACTCGAGCCGCGCGACGATGCCGAAACGGTCGCGCAGCGGATTGGTCAGCATGCCTGCGCGCGTCGTCGCGCCGACCAGCGTGAACGGCTGCAGATCGAGCTTGACGCTGCGGGCGGCCGGACCCTCGCCGATCATGATGTCGATCTGGAAGTCTTCGAGCGCCGGGTAGAGGATCTCCTCGACCACCGGCGACAGGCGATGGATCTCGTCGATGAACAGCACGTCGTTCTTCTCCAGATTGGTCAGCAGCGCCGCGAGGTCGCCCGGCCGTTCCAGCACCGGTCCCGAGGTCTGCCGCATGTGGACGCCCATCTCGCGCGCGACGATGTGCGCGAGCGTGGTCTTGCCGAGCCCGGGCGGGCCGAACAGCAGCACGTGGTCGAGCGACTCGCTGCGCTTCTTCGCGGCGCCGATGAAGATCTCGAGCTGCTCGCGGATCTTGGTCTGGCCGATGTATTCGTCGAGCACCTTCGGCCGCAGCGCGCGCTCGAACACCTCCTCGTTGGGGGACGCGGCGGCCGCCGAGATCACCCGTGTGTCGGGCGCGGGTTGCGAAGAAAGGCGGTCGGATTCGATCATGGGACGTCGGTGAGAAGAGCGGGGATGGTACCGCCGTCGCCGGCAGTCACCACCGCACGAACACGTCGTAGAGCGCGAATGCCGCATCGTGCGACAGCACGGTCAGTCCCTCGACGCGCGCCTGCGCGATCAGCATGCGGTCGAAAGGGCCGCGATGATGCAATGGCGGACAGCGCGGTCCACGCTTCGTGGACGTCGACGATGGTCATGCCGGACGCCCGGAAATAGAGTTAGTCGGAAGGTTGGCTAGTGGGGCACGATGTGCGACCGCTCGACGATTCACCGGCCCACCACACGGTTCCTGCCGGCCTGCTTTGCGCGATACAGGCGCATGTCGACCTCGTCGATGAACTTCAGCGCCTGGTCGTCGTGAGCGGGCACGATGGTGCCGACGCCGAGGCTGATGGTCAGGATCTGGCTCACCGGCGAACGGTCGTGCGCGATCTGTTCCTTGAAAATCAGGTCGCGACAGCGTTCCGCCACCAGCAGCGCGGCCGGCGCATCGGACTCGGGCAGCACCAGCACAAATTCTTCGCCGCCGAAGCGCGCGAAGAAATCGCGCGGCCGGGTGCCTGCTGTGCCAAGCTGCCTGCCGACGCGCTTCAGGCAGTCGTCGCCGGCGATGTGCCCGTAGTGATCGTTGAACTGCTTGAAAGAGTCGATGTCGATCAGGATCAGCGACAGCGGCTGTCCGTTGCGGCGCGCGTTGGCCCATTCGAGTTCCATCACCGAGTCGAACATGCGCCGGTTGGCGACGCCGGTCAGTCCGTCCTTGAAGGACAGCTCCTCGAGTTCCTTCTGCAGCCGCGCGAGCGCCTGCTCGGTCTTCTTGCGCTCGCTGATGTCGAACATGAAGCCCACCAGCGACTCCACGTCGCCGTCCGCCCCGCGCACGACGTGCACCACGTCGCGCAGCCAGACGTAGCCGCCGTCGCGCGTCAGCGCACGGTAGTCGGCTTCGTGGTCGACGCCGGCCAGCGATTGCGCGACGCAGAATGCGAACACGCGGTCGCGGTCCTCGGGATGCATGCGCTCCACCCAGTCCTGCACGCCGATCCAGCTCGACGGCGACCAGCCCAGCAGGCTCTCGATCTGCGGACCGATGTACGCGAAGGTCTTGGTGGCCCAGTCGATCTTCCACGGGATCGCCCGGGTCGATTCGAGGAGCGTCTTGTAGACCGTGCTGTCGGTCCCGGTCGGTACGGTCGTGTCGTTCATCGGCGGTCTGCCTGCGGCTTCAACGGAGCTCGGTCCTGAATCGGGCCATGCTGGAAAGGAGGTTCGGCAGTTGCGCGGCCGCCGCGTCGAGCAGCCGTTGCGACAGGCGTTCGGTCAGGCGCTCGCCGAGGGCATCCGAGGGCGCGGTCGTCACCGAGCCGATCAGCCGCTCGAGGCGCTGGGTGCGCGCGGGATCGGTCACGCGCATCGGCAGGATCATCAACGAGGCATCGCCGAACTGCGCGGTCGCGCGGGCGTCCAGATCGGCGAAGGCCTGCGCGAGGCCCGCACCGGCGGGACCGGCGGCGACCCTGCGCCGCAACGTGTGCGTGGCCTGCAGCGCGGCCTTGGCATCGATCGCGCGCTGCGCCTGCCGGCCGAGTTCGGTATCGATCGTGTCGTCGATGAACGCGATGTCGGCCCGGGTCCACGGTACGTTGACCGCGTACAGCAGGTCGCTGTGCTCGAGCTTGAGCAACGGACCCCCGCGCGCTTCTTCCGCTGCGAGCGCCGCATCGACCTGGCGCAGCGCCTCGTCGAACCACGGGTTGCCGCGCTTCCATTGCGCGCCGAGGTTCGCGTTCTCGCCGATCGCGTCGACGAAATAGGCGGGCAGCGTCCGGCGCAACTGCTTCGAGAAGATGGCGACCGTCTCCTCGACGAGCGGCAGGGCGAGGCGGTTGGCCAGCGCGCGCAGCGCCGCATCCCGCGCGGCAGCGGCCGCGCTCGAGGGCGGCGGCGCAGCGGTCTGAGCTCGCGCGGGAGTCGCACCGGCGAGCAGCGCGCACGCGATCGCCACGGTCGAGGCCAACCTGCGGAACCGGGCCATCGGCGTCAGGACTTCGACAGGGCCTTGAGCGCCTGGCGAATCCCGTCCGACACGCTGCTACCGCCCGTCACCTGCTTGATCGCGAACAGCGCTTCCTTGTCGGAATAACCGAGCGCCTGCAGGGCCTTGAGGATGTCGGGTCCCGAATCGCCCGCGGCCATCGCCGACAGGCCTGCCGGGACCGCGAGGTCGGCGCCGAGCTTGCCCTTGAGTTCGAGCAGCAGGCGCTCGGCCGTCTTCCTGCCGATGCCGGGGATCTGGATCATCCGCGCGGCGTCCTGCAGCGTGATGGCCTGCGCGAGATCGGCGATCGACAATCCGGACAGCACGGCCAGCGCGATGCGCGGGCCCACGCCCGAGATCTTGATCAGCTCGCGGAAAGCGGCGCGCTCGGCTTGCGATCCGAAGCCGTACAGCAGCTGCGCGTCCTCGCGCACGACCAGATGCGCGAACAGCGACACCCGCTCGCCGACCGACGGCAGGTTGTACAGCGTGCTCATCGGCACATCGAGCTCGTAGCCGACGCCGCCGCAATCGACCAGCACGTGCGGCGGCGTCTTCTCGAGCAGCGTGCCGGCGATGCGGCCGATCACGCGACCGCTCGCGATCGATCGGAGTGCTGCGGCGACCGCGACGTCATGCGGTCAGCCGAGCTGCTTGAGCAGCGTGGCCGCGTCGCTGATCTCGAACTTGCCGCCCATGTCGACGTTCAGCTGCTTGACCACGCCGTCGTCGACCAGCATCGAATAGCGCTGCGAACGCACGCCCATGCCGCGCGCCGTCAGGTCGAGCTCGAGGCCGAGCTTCTTCGTGAATTCGGCCGAGCCGTCGCCCATCATGCGGACCTTGCCGCCGGAGTGCTGGTCGCGTCCCCAGGCGCCCATCACGAACGCGTCGTTGACCGAGACGCACCAGATCTCGTCGATGCCCTTGGCTTTCAGCGCGTCGTACAGCGCGAGGTAGCCCGGCACGTGCTTGGCCGAGCAGGTGGGCGTGAAGGCGCCCGGCAAGCCGAAGATCGCGAGATTCTTGCCGCGAACGATCTCTTCGACGTGAAAGCTGTTGGGCCCGAGCGTGCAGCCGTTGCCCTCGACTTCGATGAATTCCTGCAGGGTCGCTTCGGGGAGGCGTTCGCCGATGGTGATCGTCATGGTCTTTGCAGGGGGAGGAGTCGGGGAGGCGTCGATGATACGTGACGGTCACGCGCGGCCGAGGCCGGACATGCGGCCGCGCCGCATCCGCAGCGCGCCCGCGGCGAGCTCGGGCGCGACCACCGCGAGCGCGGCGATGCTGGCACCCGCATGCGCGTGGCAGATCGCGCAGGCCAGCGCGTCGGCCGCGTCGCTGGTGGGCGATCCCGATAGCCGCAGCAGGCGCTTGACCATCTCCTGCACCTGCGCCTTGTTGGCCTTGCCGTAGCCGACGGTCGCCTGCTTGGTCTGCAGCGCGGTGTATTCGGCGACCGCGATGCCGCCGGCCATCAGCGCGCAGATGGCCGCACCGCGGGCCTGTCCGAGCAGCAGCGTCGACTGCGGGTTGACGTTGACGAAGACCTTCTCGATCGCGGCGCAGGTGGGGCGATGCAGCGCGACGATCTCGCGCACGCTCTCGAAGATCACGTGCAGCCGCTCGGGCAGGCCGCCGTCGGGGGGCGTGCGGACGACGCCGCTGGCCACATACGCCAGGCGCGGACCGGCGACGTCGATCACCCCGAAGCCGGTGAGGCGGAGTCCGGGGTCGATGCCGAGGATGCGCATGGTGAAGTCAAGCGACAAGATGCGCGCGGATCCATTCCGCCAGGGTCGCGTCACCGAAGGTGCCGTCCGCCACCGCCTGCATGACGACGACGCATTCGGGTTCGGGCGCTTCGAAATTCGCCTTGTTCATGGCGAGGAACAACAACATCGTCAGGAATGCGGTGCGCTTGTTCCCATCGAGGAAAGGATGATTGCGTGCAATACCGACGGCGTATGCCGCTGCACATTCGGCCACGTCCGGGGTGCCGTCAGCGAAAAGATTCAGCGGTTTGGCCAGAGCCGATGCCAGCAGACCGACATCGCGGAGGCCGGCGAGGCCACCGTGTGCTGCGAGTTGCTCGTCGTGGATCGCTTCGACGACGGCGTCCAGAACCCAGTCGAATGACATGGCGCCTACAGGCTACTTCGCCAATTCGGCAAGCGCGTGGCGGTACTGCTTCATCAATTTGCGAGCTTGCGTCATCTGCTCTTCGAAGGCCGGATCGGTGACGGTGAGGCGATAGCCGTTCGGCGCATCGGTCAGGTAAAGCGTGTCGCCCTTGGCGAGGTCCAGCCGCGCGAGCGTTTCCTTCGGCAGGATGACACCAATCGAGTTACCAACCTGTGTGAGCTTGAGCGCGTGCATGCGGACGTCCTCTTGTTATAACTAAAGTAATACGGAGTATCGATGCTCTTCCGTCGCAACGCAAGCCCCTGCAAACGCGACGGTGCCTCAATGCCGGAAGTGCCGCACACCCGTGAACACCATCGCCATGCCGCGCTCGTCGGCCGCCGCGATCACCTCGGCGTCGCGCATGCTGCCACCCGGCTGGATCACGCACGACGCGCCGGCGTCGGCCACCACGTCCAGTCCGTCGCGGAACGGGAAGAACGCGTCCGACGCGACCGCCGAACCCTGCAGCGACAGCCCCGCGTGCTCGGCCTTGATCGACGCGATGCGCGCCGAGTCGATGCGGCTCATCTGGCCGGCCCCGACGCCCAGCGTGCGGCCGTCGGCGCAGAACACGATCGCGTTCGACTTCACGTACTTGGCCACGCGCCACGCGAACAGCAGGTCGTCGATCTGCGCGTCGCTGGGCTGCTTTTGCGTGACGACGCGCATCGCGTCGCGCGCCAGGTGATGGTCGTCGATCGACTGCACCAGCAGGCCGGACGCGATGCGCTTGACGTCGAGTCCGGCCCAGCCGCTGCGGGCGAGCGAGGCGGCTTCCCGGTTCGGCACGTAGGACGCGACCTCCATCACGCGCAGGTTGGCCTTGCCCTTCAGCAGCGCCAGCGCCGCGGCGGAATAGCCCGGTGCGATCAGCACCTCGACGAACTGCTTCGAGACCTGCTCGACGGTCGCGGCATCGAGCGGCCGATTGAACGCGAGGATGCCGCCGAAGGCCGACGTGGGATCGGTCGCGAAGGCCTTGGCGTAGGCCTCAAGGGACGATGCGGCGACGGCCACGCCGCACGGGTTTGCATGCTTGACGATCACACAGGCCGCGACGCCGGCATCGGCGTCGAAGCTCTTCACGCATTCCCAGGCGGCGTCGGCGTCGGCGAGGTTGTTGTACGACAACTCCTTGCCCTGCAGCTGCCGTGCGGTGACCAGCGAACCGGGCAGCGGCGACGGGTCGCGGTACAGCGCGGCGCTCTGGTGCGGGTTCTCGCCGTAGCGCAGGTCCTGGACCTTGACGAAGCCCGGGTTCGATTGCGCGGGGTAATCGCTGCGCGATACGGCTGCGTCGCCGGCCGGGATCGTCACGATCGACGACAGGTAGTCGCTGATCGCGGCGTCGTAGCGCGCGATGCGGTCGAACGCGGCGACCGCGAGCGCGAAGCAGGCGGCTTCGGACACGGCCCCGGATTCCTTCAGCTGCACGGCCACGGCCTCGTACTGCGACGCATCGGTCAGCACCGCGACGTGCCTCCAGTTCTTGGCGGCGGACCGCACCATCGCCGGTCCGCCGATGTCGATGTGCTCGATCGCGTCGTCGAGCGTGCAACCGGGCCTCGCCACCGTGGCTTCGAAGGGATACAGGTTGACCACCAGCAGGTCGATCGGCCCGATGCCGTGCTTGTCGATGGCGGCGATGTGCGCGGCCACGTCGCGGCGCGCGAGCAGGCCGCCGTGCACCTTCGGATGCAGCGTCTTGACGCGTCCGTCGAGCATCTCGGGGAAGCCGGTGTAGTCGGCGACCTCGACGACCGCGAGACCGGCCTCGGACAGCAGCTTCGCGGTGCCGCCGGTCGACAGCAGCTCCACGCCCCGGTCGGCGAGCACCCTCGCGAAGTCGACGACACCGGTCTTGTCGGAAACGGAGAGCAGGGCGCGACGGATCATGGGTCGGATCGATGGGTTCGGTGGACGGGATTGAAACGGGGAATCACGTGGGTCTCGGGCAACCGACGCAGCGCCCGCCGACGCGGGCGCGACCGGGGTCCTACAGCAGCCCGTGCTCGCCGAGCTTCTTGCGCAGCGTGTTGCGATTGATGCCGAGGATGGCCGCAGCCTGCGACTGGTTGTGCGCCGCGTGATGCATCACCACTTCGAGGACGGGCTTCTCGACGGTGCGCATGACCATCTCGTAGATGTTCGTCGCGCGCTCGCCGTCGAGGTCGCTGAGATATTTCTCGAGACTGTGCCGGACGCACTCTTCGATCGATTGACGGCTCATGACTCGGACGCTTCAGGCCGCTTCGCGCAGGGCTGCGACGGGCGCATCGACCGGCAGCGCGTCGATGTCGGATCCGAGGCCGACGAGGAAGCGATCGACGGCGGCGCGCTGCGTGTCGCAGTCGTCGATCGTGTTCATGCGCTCGCGGAACACCTCGCCGCCCGGCAGCGCGGCGACGTACCAGCCGATGTGCTTGCGCGCCGTCCGCAGGCCGGTCAGCGCGCCGTAAAACGCGTAGTGATCCTCGAGATGGGACGCGAGCAGCGCGCGCACCTCGCCGATGGACGGGGCCGCGCGATGCGTACCGTGCCGCAGGTAGTACGCGACCTCGCGGAAGATCCACGGCCGGCCCTGCGCCGCGCGACCGATCATCACCGCGTCGGCGCCGGTCATCGCGAGCACCTGCGCCGCGCGCTCGGGTGTGTCGATGTCGCCGTTGGCCACGACCGGGATGCGGACCGCGGCCTTGACGGCGGCGATGGTGTCGTACTCCGCGTGCCCGTTGAAGGCGTCGGCGCGCGTGCGTCCGTGCAGCGTCAGCATCGCGACGCCGGCCCGTTCGGCGATGGCGGCGATGGCCAGCGCGTTGCGCGCCCCGCGGTGCGGCCCGGTGCGGAACTTGAGCGTGACCGGCACGTCGACCGCCGCGACGACGGTGTCGAGGATGCGGGCGACCAGGTCCTCGTCGGCGAGCAGCGCCGAACCCGCGGCCGCGTTGCACACCTTCTTGGCGGGGCAGCCCATGTTGATGTCGATGATCTGCGCGCCGCGATCGACGTTGAAGCGCGCGCATTCGGCGAGCATCGCGGCGTCGCCGCCGGCGATCTGGATCGTCTTCGGTTCGGCCTCGCCGTCGTGATCGGTCCGTCGCGCGCTCTTGACGGTGTCCCACAGCCGTGGATTGGACGCGGCCATCTCGGACACCGCGTGGCCTGCGCCAAGCTGCTTGCAGAGCTTGCGGAAGGGGCGGTCGGTGACGCCGGCCATCGGCGCCGCGAACACGCGATTGACGAAGGTCCACGGCCCCACCGTCGGGCCATCTCCGTCAATCATCGCAGCGCGTGCCGCCTGCCCATGCGAACGATCGTCGTTCGACGGACGATCGTGGCGAGTGGCGGGGAGTGCCTCGTGCATGAACGCGGTTCCGACGTAAAAGTAGCGTGGTTGGACGGGTGTCGGGTCGCGATGGTGGACATGCGAGTCCGGGTGCAGACGGCTCGCGCGAGGCGCGAACCGGGGGCAACCATTCTATCTGCAAGGCCATCGGAGACGCGTTGCGCCGGCCGCAAAAAAATAGTTGTGGCCGGTGCTTGCAGTGGTGCGTCCGTCGTGGCAGTGGACGGGTCGGCGCGATCAGCGACGGCCGTTCATCATCTGCCGCGCGAACACGCCGCGCAGCAATGGCGACACGTCGAGCAGCGCGAGCGTCAGGCCGCGACCCACGGCGAGCGGCGTCGATGACGTCGCGAAGAGACGGGGCATGGCGTCGGTCAGGTTGACGGTCGCTGCGCGATCGATGCGCCGCGATGCGATGTAGCGCGAGACCAGGGTCGCCGCATCCGTCGCGGGCTTACGATCGGCCGCGGCGAGCAGCGCCGACAGATCGTGCGCGTCGCGCAGCCCGAGGTTGAGGCCCTGCCCGGCCACCGGGTGCAGCGTCTGCGCGGCGTTGCCGATCGCGAACTCGGCGGTGGTGGCAGAACGCAGGCGCGCGGGAGCCCCGACCGCGTTCAGGCCGAGTGGGTAGATACGGCGCGCGCCGACCGTCGCGAAGCGCCCGAGGCGATCGCCGAAGGCCGCGTGCAGCGCATCGAGGAACACCGCGTCGGGCAATGTCGTGCGGTCGGCGGTCTCGTCGGGGTTGCCGCACCAGACCAGCGAATACCCGTCCAGCGCGCCGCCGTGGCTCGGCGTCCCCGCAGCGGGAAGCAACGCGATCGGACCGTTCTCGGTGAAGCGTTCGAAGGCGGTGCGCGCCAGCGCCGGCGATGGCGGGACCTCCAGCGTGACGAAGGCCGTCACCGCGCTCTGCGCATAGTCGCGATGGATCGCGCGGCGCTGCTGCAGGTCGAACAGGCCGCCCTCTGCGTGCACGACGTGGCGCGTCGTGATCGCCGTCGTCTGCGGACCGCCTTCGCCGACCGACACGCGCAGCGCGTCGCCGTCGACGTCGACGGCCGCGACGCGCTGCGGTCGCCGCACCGCGATGCCGCGCCGGGCGAGCGCCGCATCGAGCGCACGCGTCAGGTCGCCGTGGCGGATCACGTAGCCGAGTGCGGGCACGTCGTAGTCACGATGTTCGATCACGGTCCGGCCGAAGTGGCCGCGATGCGAGACGTGGATGGTCTCGATCGGCGTGGCGCGCGGTTCGATGCCTTCGCGCCATGCGCCCAGCCGCGACAGCAGCGTCGCGCTGCCGTTGGAGATGGCGATCATCCGGTCGTCCGCCGCGGCAGCCTGCGCCGTGCGCGCGTCGATCAACGCGATGCGGGTCGCGTCGATGCCGCGTTCGCGCAGGAACAGCGCGCAGGCCGCGCCGACCGGCCCGGCGCCGCAGATCGCGAAGTCGACGTCGCGTTCAGCCATGCGCATCCGGCGCAGCGGTGGGCGGTTCCTTCAGCCGGTGCTCGAGCGCGGCCAGCTGTTCGGGCGTGCCGACGTTGTCCCACGCCCCTTCGAACAGCGTGCCGGTCATGCGATGTTCGTCGGCCAGCGTGTAGGCCCACGGGAAGAGCCGGAGCCGGCGACGCGGGACCAGGTCGTCGAAGCAGCGCGGATGGAACACCGCGATGTTCGCGTACGTCAGCAGGTGCACGCCTTCGTCGCGCGCTTCGGCATCGGCGTGCGCCTTCGTCTCCTCGCTGTCGTCGTCCGACGTGCCGCGGCCGACGAAGCCGTCGATCAGCGGCACGTTGCCGCGCGGATGCCACGCCGGGTTGTCGACGAGGACGAGGTGCGCCGCGTGCTGCGGATAGCGCGTGCGGATCGATCCGACGATCGGCACCAGCCGCGTGTAGTCGTAGTCGCTGTGGATGTCGGCGCTGACGACCAGGAACGGTTCGCCCGGCGTGTCGCCCTCGATCAGCGGCAGCGCGGTGACGATCCCGCCTGCGGTCTCGAGCGCCTCGCCTTCGCGCGACCACGCGATGCGGATGCCCCAGTACGAGCCGTCGCCGACCGCTTGTTCGAGCTGGTCACCGAGCCATGCATGATTGATCACGATGCGGTTGAAGCCCGCGGCGACCAGCGCCTCGATCTGCCACACGATCAGTGCCTTGCCACCGACCGCGAGCAGGGGCTTCGGCACCTTGTCGGTCAGCGGACGCATGCGCTCGCCGCGACCGGCCGCGAGGATCATCGCCTTCAATCCGTCAACCTTGGCGCGCCGCGCCGAGCCGTTCCGACCTCCCCCTTCGAGGGGGAGGTCGGGCGGGGGATGGGGTCGAAGGCCGGTGTACCCCAGACCTCAGGACCGTCGACGTGGCACAGCCGATCGACCATCAGAATGTGTATCCCACTTCGACCACGCGGCCTTCGATCGCGTCGATCAGCTTCAGCAGCGGACCGAGCGCCCGGTAGCGATTCGCCGTCGCGCGGACGTAGCCGAGGAAGCGCGGCGCGTCCGCGAGGTAGTGCGACTTGCCGTCGCGATAGTTGATGCGCGCGAAGATGCCGAGCACTTTGAGGTGGCGCTGCAGACCCATCCATTCGACGTCGCGATAGAACTGGCCGAAGTCCGCGGGCACCGGCAGCCCGGCCTTCTTCGCGCGTTGCCAGTAGCGCACGGTCCAGTCGAGGAGGGGCTCTTCGTCCCACGACAGGAAGGCGTCCTTGAACAGCGACGCCACGTCGTAGCTGATCGGCCCGTAGACCGCGTCCTGGAAATCGAGCACGCCGGGATTGAGGCCCGGCTCGCCCAGCATCAGGTTGCGCGGCATGAAGTCGCGATGGACGTAGGTCCGCGCTTCGGCCAGGTTGTGAGCCACGATCGCATCGAAGGCGGTCGCCAGTACCTGGCCTTGCGCGTCGTCGAGCGTGACGCCGAGATGTCGACCCACATACCAGTCGGGGAACAGCGCGAGCTCGCGTCGCAGCAGCGCGTCGTCGTAGGCCGGGAGCGTGTCGGATCGCGACGCGCGCTGCCATGCGATCAGCGCGTCGATGGCGTCCCACATCAATGGCGCCGCGGCCTTGGGATCGGCGGCGTCGAGTACCGAAAGGTAGGTCCGCGTGCCGAGGTCGCTCAGCAACAGGAACCCCTGCGCGAGCTCCTGCGCGAGGATGCGCGGCACGTGCAGTCCGGCCCCGGTCATCAGTCCGGCGACCTTGACGAACGCGGCCGAATCCTCGCGGTCGGGCGGGGCGTCCATGACGATCGCGGTGCCGTCGCCGGCGTCGACCCGGAAGTAACGACGGAAGCTCGCGTCCGCCGACGCTGGGACCAGGCTCGCGACGTCGATCGCGTGGGGTCCGGCGATCGTGGCCAGCCATCGCCGCAGCGCGTCGAGGCGGCTGTCGGTGTGTGTCACGGAGGAGGGGCCGCCGGGCGGCGGTGCGGAAGGAATGACGGACATCGGGTGTGACAGCTGGCGCGCGCGAAACGCTCGAGGCCGGGTGGGGCCCTATAATACGCGACCCGCTCAGCGCAACCTCGCAGTCGGGCGCCTCTCGCGAAGCTGTGCCGCGCGTCTCCCGATCCCCGTACCCCGCGCTCCAAGCAACCCGCGCCGTACCCATGCGTCCGACCGCGAACCGGCCTCACTCCTCCACTTTGCTTCGTTCCCCGTCCGCCACGCTGTGGACTGCCGCGGCGCGCGCCATGCGCGCCGCGCGCCGGGTATCGCGCATGGTCGTATGGATGCTGTTTGCTGCGGCCACCGGCGCGGCGCATGCGCAGGGCGCGCTGCAGCTGCGGTTGCAGAACGACCTGATCGCGCCGCAGAAGAAATCCCGCCATGGCGCGTCGTCGTTCGCGCGGGCCGACCGGATCGACGGGGTCACCGACACCGAGGTCACGCTCACCGGCAACGCCGAGTTGCGGCGGGCCGGAGGCGACGTCTTCACGGCCGACTGGATGCGCTACGTGCAGGTCGAGGACGAGTTGTTCGCCAAGGGCGCCGTGCGCATCGTGCGGGACGGCAACGTCTACTCCGGCCCCGAACTGCGCCTCAAGCTCGACGACTACAGCGGCTACTTCACGAAGCCGGAGTACACGCTGACCGGCACGCGCAACCGCCGCGAGCTGCCCGAGACGCAGATCATCACGGCCTCGAACGACCCGCTGTACGCGTACCGTAATCCGGTGGCCTCGAACCGCTCGGGCTTCCCGGGCCACGGCAATGCCGACAAGGCCACCTTCATCGACCGCGACCACGTCGATCTCGACAACCCGCTGTACACCACCTGCCGGGCCGACGGCGCCAGCGGGCCCTACGACTGGTACATCAAGGCCGAGACGATGACGCTCGACCAGACGACCCAGATCGGCGAGGCGAAGAACGCGCGGATCATCTTCAAGGGCGTGCCGATCCTGGCGTCGCCGTACATCAGCTTCCCGCTCGACGACAGCCGCAAGTCGGGGCTGCTGCCGCCCACGCTGTCGGTCACGTCGCGCAGCGGCTTCGAGTATCTGCAGCCCTATTACGTCAACCTGGCGCCCAATTACGACGTCACGCTCTATCCGAAGCTGATCACGGCACGCGGCCTGCAGCTCGGTGCCGACGTGCGTTACCTGTCGCCGACCTATAACGGCGACCTGCGCGGCGAAGGGCTGGTGAACGATCGGCTGGATGGCGGCAGGTCGCGCTACGCGTTGTCGACGCTGAACAACTATACGAACGGCGCGGTGTCCGGCTACGCCAACATCAACAAGGTGTCGGACGACAACTATTTCGTCGACTACTCGCGGACCATCGCGCTGTCGTCGCAGCGCATCCTGCCGCGCGACGCGGCCGTCACGTACAGCCAGCCGTACTGGTACGCCACGGCCCACGTGCTGCGCTACCAGACGCTGCAGGACCCGCTCACGCCGATCACGCCGCCCTACGAGAAGTCGCCGCAGCTGCTGCTCCACGGCGCGCGCCTCGACGTGCTCGGCGGCTTCGACTTCAACGTCGACATCGACGCGACGCGCTTCATCCATCCGACGCTCGCGTCGGGCGACCGCTTCGTGTTCAACCCGAGCGTCTCGTATCCGATCCTGCGACCGGGCTGGTTCATCACGCCGAAGCTGGCCTACAACGCGACGCATTACAGCGTGGCGGACCAGCCGGCCGGCGCGCCGCGCGAATTCAACCGCAGCCTGCCCACGGGGTCGGTCGATGCGGGCCTGGTGTTCGAGCGCGACACCGACCTGTTCGGGCGGTCGCTGCGCCAGACCCTCGAGCCGCGTCTCTTCTACGTCCGCACGCCCTACCGCAACCAGGACAAACTGCCGAACTACGACAGCGGCATCACGGACTTCAACTTCTCGCAGCTGTTCGCCGCGAACCCCTTCGGCGGCTACGACCGCATCGCGGACGCCAACCAGCTGACGGCCGCGGTGTCCACGCGCTTCCTCAACAACGAGGACGGCGCAGAGATCTTCCGCGCGTCGCTCGGCCAGCGCTACTACCTGTCGCCGCAGAAAGTGACCCTGCCCGGCGGGCAGCCGATCGACAGCAAGCGCTCGGACGTGCTCGCGGAAATCTCCGGTCGTGTCTCGCAGGATTTCTCGGTCGATGCCGGGGTGCAGTACAGCCCGGTGATCCGCGGCGTGATCCGCTCGAACGTGGGCGTCTCCTACCGCCCCGAACCGACGAAGGTGCTCAATGCCGAGTATCGCTATCGGCAGGGCGATCTGGAGCAGGTGGACCTGTCCGCGCAGTGGCCGCTGTTCGGCAACATCTACGGGGTCGGACGGGTAAACTACTCAACCCGCGGTCGGAAGGCGATCGAAACGCTGGCGGGGTTCGAGTACAACGGATGCTGCTGGGTCCTGCGTCTCGTCGCCAGCCGGTACGTGACGGGTACGGCGACGGCCACCAGCACCCTGTTCCTCCAACTCGAATTGAACGGGCTGGCGCGTCTGGGTTCCAACCCCCTCGAATCGCTGAAGCGGAACGTGCCCGGCTACCAGCTGGTCAATCCGCCACCGCCGGCCGGTTCGCCTTACCGCAATTATCAGTAGCGTCGCGGCATCGTCCCGACGCTCTCGCGCAGGTCGGCATCGACCGCGTGTCCGCGACGGCCTGCCGTCGCACGATGGATCAATGGGATGGATGTCTTCTATGAATAGCCAGAGTCTGAGACGTGGCCTGATGGGTCTTGCAATCGTTGCGGCAGCGATCGCCGCGGCGACCGCTTCGGCGCAGGGCGTCGACCCGGCGCGCGGCCGGCCGGCCGGTGCGGGACGCAACCCCGGCACCACCCCGCCGCGGCCGACGGAACCCGCAGCGACACCCGCGGCGCCGATGCCGGTCGCGCCGGTGCCGGACACCCAGCAGACGCTTGACCAGATCGCGGCCGTCGTCAACGGCGAGGTCATCACGCGCCTGGAGCTGAAGGACCGCGTGCTGACGACGGTCAAGATCATGAGTCGCCAGGGCACGACGCTGCCGCCGGCCAGCATCATCGAGCGCCAGGTGCTCGAGCGGATGATCGTCGAGAAGGCCGAGATGCAGTTCGCGGTGGAGAACGGCGTGCGCGTCGACGACCTGCAACTCGACCGGGCCGTGCAGCGCGTCGCCGAGTCCAACAACCTGTCGGTGCAGGCCTTCCGCGACCGCCTGGAGCGCGACGGCACGCCGTTCGCATCCTTCCGCGACGACCTGCGCAAGCAGATCATGATCGACCGCGCGCGCGGCCGCGAGGTCGACGACAAGATCCAGGTCGGCGAAGGCGAGGTCGACGCGTTCATCGCCGAGCAGAACGGTGTGTCGTCAGGAGCGGCCCCCGAGGTCGACGTCGCGCAGATCCTGTTGCGCCTGTCGGAACAGGCCACGCCCGAACAGATCGAGAAACAGAAGGCCAAGGCCGACGACCTCTACAAGCAGGCCGCCGGCGGCGCAGACTTCGGCCGCCTCGCGGCGACTTACTCCGAAGGCCCAGAGGCGCTGAAGGGCGGCGACCTCGGCTTCCGGTCGCAGGATCGTCTGCCGCAGTTGTTCGTCGACGCGATCGCGCCGTTGAACGTCGGCCAGGTCGCGGCGCCGGTCAAGAGCGCCAACGGCTTCCACATCCTGAAGCTGGTCGCCAAGCGCGGCGCAGGGTCGGGCGCTCCGGTCGCGAACGCGCCACCGCCGGTCGAGCAGACGCACGCACGGCACATCCTGATCAAGGTCAACGAGGTCGTGTCCGCGGAGCAGGCCAAGGCGCGGCTCGACGACGTCCGCCAGCGCATCCTCGCGAAGACCGCGAGCTTCGAGGACATGGCGCGCGCGTATTCCAACGACGCGTCGGCCAGCCGCGGCGGCGACCTCGGCACGCTGTACGCCGGCGACACCGTGCCCGAGTTCGAGAAGGCGATGAACGCGTTGCAGCCGGGTGACCTCAGCGAACCGGTGCGCACGCCGTTCGGCTATCACCTGATCGAAGTGCTCGAACGCAAGAAGCAGGACGTCGCCGAGGACCGGCGGCGGTTGCTTGCGCGGCAGGCGATCCGCGAACGCAAGATCGACGAGGCCAGCGAGAGCTGGGCGCGCGAGTTGCGCGACCGCGCCTACGTCGAGATGCGCATCGACGACAAGTAATCCGGACGCTGCCGACCGATGGTCGTGACCGCATCGTCGGCAGCAGCGCACCCGCGACGCGGCGGGATCGTCGCGTGAACGACCGACCTTCGGGCTCGATCGCGGCGCTGGGTTCCGAACGGACCCGCCCGCTGCGGATCGCGATCACGGTCGGCGAGCCGGCCGGCATCGGTCCCGAGATCGCGCTCGAAGGGGCACGGGTCGCCCGACGGGACGGTGCGATCAGGCCGGTGCTGATCGGCGACGGCCGCATGCTCGCGGCGCGGGCTCGCTCGGCCGGCATCGTGATCCCGTTGATCGCGTATCGGGCGGACAGCGAACCCGCACCCGGCGCCGTCGAGGTCGTCGACCTGCCGCTCGCCGTCCCCTGCGTGCCCGGTCGCCCCGATGCCGCCAATGGACGGTGCGTGCTCGCCTGGATCGATCGCGCCATCGACGGCGCGCTGGACGGGCGCTTCGACGCGATCGTCACCGCGCCCGTGCAGAAGAGCGCGATCAACGAGGCGGGCATCGCGTTCACCGGCCATACCGAATATCTCGCCGAGCGCACCGGCACGTCGCGCGTCGTGATGATGCTTGCCGGTCCGATGCGCTCCGCGGGCGCATCGGCCGCGATGCTGCGCGTCGCGCTCGTCACGACGCATCTCGCGCTGAAGGCGGTGCCGGCGGCGATCACCCACGATGCGGTGCTCGAGACGCTGCGCATCGTCGATCGCGACCTGCGTGGGCGCTTCGGCATCGTGGCGCCGCGCCTGCTGGTCACGGGCCTCAATCCGCATGCCGGCGAAGGCGGCTATCTCGGACGCGAAGAGATCGACGTCATCGGCCCCGCGCTCGCGGCGGCGCGGGCCGCCGGCATCGACGCGCGCGGGCCGCTGCCCGCCGACACGCTGTTCCAGCCGCGTTACCTCGACGACTGCGACGCGGTCGTCGCGATGTATCACGACCAGGGGTTGCCGGTGCTTAAGTTCGCCACCTTCGGCCAGGGCGTCAACGTCACGCTCGGGCTGCCGATCGTTCGCACGTCGGTCGACCACGGGACGGCGCTCGATCTCGCGGCGCTGCCGGACGCGATGCGCCACATCGACGTGGGCAGCATGCACACCGCGATCGACGTCGCGGCGACGATGGCCCGCGGTTCGCTGCGGCCGCCCGCGACGAAGGCGCACGCGTGACTCCGCGCGGCGGCGCCCACGTCGCGCGGAAGCGCTTCGGCCAGAACTTCCTCGTCGACCGCGCGGTGATCGCCGCGATCGTCAAGGCCGTGGCGCCGAAGCCGGACGACGTCATGGTCGAGATCGGTCCGGGCCTCGCGGCGCTCACCGAGCCCCTCATCGCCGCGCGTGAAGTGCAGCAACCCAGCGAAGCGGGCGTCCGGCGACCGCTGCAGGTGGTGGAGCTCGACCGCGATCTCGCGGCCCGGCTAAAAAGGCGTTTCGACGCTGACCGCATGACCGTCCACGAGGCCGATGCGCTCGCCTTCGACTTCGGCGGGCTCGCGACGGACGACACGAAGCTGCGCGTCGTCGGCAACCTGCCGTACAACATTTCGACGCCGCTGCTGTTCCACCTGCTCGACATCGCCGACCGCGTGATCGACCAGCACTTCATGCTGCAGAAGGAAGTGGTGGCGCGGATGGTGGCCGAGCCCGCGACGTCCGACTTCGGCCGCCTGTCGGTGATGCTCCAGGTGCGCTACGACATGGAGTCGTTGTTCGACGTGCCGCCCGAGGCCTTCGATCCGCCGCCGAAGGTCACGTCGGCGATCGTGCGGATGATCCCGCTCCCCGCGTCGGCGCTGACGATCGTCGACATGCCGCGCTTCGCGCGTATCGTCACGACCGCGTTCGGGCAGCGTCGCAAGATGCTGCGCAACACGCTGGACAGCTACGCCGAAGCGATGGAGGCCGTCGGCATCGTGCCGACCGCCCGCGCGGAGGAGATCGCGCCGGCGACGTGGATCGCGCTGGCAAATCACCGTTAGCCCCCCGAACCTGACCATGCGATGGCACGGCCCTACGGTCTTTCTCTTCGACTTGGGCCGTGCCGTCATTGATGTCGACTTCGATGCGCCGACCGACTACGATCACTCGGCATCCACGCTTCGAATGGACGCAGACCATGCCCATATCGAAGCAGGTTGGAACTCGATTTATGTGGGTGAGATCGCCGAGACGGTGGCGATGCTTCGCGACTTGAGATCCAAGGCGCCGTGCTGTGACCTCACCAATACGAATGTCGTGCACGCGCGCGTTTGGTCCAACCTGTTTCCTGCCGTCGCAAATTCGTTTGATCGGATCTTCGCGTCGCATGAAATGGGCATGCGGAAGCCGGAGCGAGGAGTCTTCGATCACGTCTCACGGGAGATCGGTGTCGCTGCCCAATCGATCGTCTTCTTCGACGATCACTTGGAGAACATCCTGAGCGCGGCGGCAGCGAGTCTGCAAGCGGTTCATGTCCGCACGCCGGCCGATGTTCGATGCGCGCTCGGCATCTATGGGTATGCGCCTTGATCCAGCTTCGAAGTTACATTCCTTTCCGCAGCAGTGCGACTCCTGGTGGGTCGAGTTGGTGTGCATGCGCGCTTCGCCCTCGCTGGATTGCGACGTAAAATTTCCTTCTTGCCAAGGAGCCGCTCATGCCAGACCTCGTCACGGAGTTATCGTAACGCGCCCGCGAGCTTTCGCCTGAGGATCGGGCCAGGCTCGCCGAGGTATTGCTTGCGTCCCTCGAAGGCGAGCTCGAGCCTGAACTGGACGCCGCTTGGGATGAAGAGATTCGCAGGCGCGTTGCCGAGGTCGAAAGCGGCGCCGCGACGCTTGTCCCTGCCGACGAGGTGTTTGCAAGAGTCCGCCGCTCGTTGCGGTGATGCGCGTACGGTTTCAACGGGAAGCAGAAGTCGAACTTGTTGCCGAGGCCGAATACGACGAGGCGCGGTCGCCGGGTCCCGGCGATCGATTCACGACCGAAGTCGAAGCCGCTGTCTGCCTCGCATCCGCTTTTCCGGAGATCGGATCAGCGTATCGGTACGGCACCCGCCGCGTGTTTACCAGGAAGTTCCCGTTCTCCATCGTCTATCGGGTCGTCGCCTCCGAACTCGTCGTGCTGGCCATCGTTTCTTTCCCGCGGAAACCAGGCTACTGGCGCGGACGAAAGAGTGATGACTAACCGTGCCATCATCAAATCAACGGCTCGCCAGGTCAGACGACCCGTACTGAAATCTCCGGCAACCCATCGATGTGCCCGACCAGCAGGTCGCCGGGCACCACCGGTCTCACGTTCTCGGGCGTGCCCGAGTAGATGATGTCGCCGGGGAAGAGCTCGAAGGCCCGCGACCGATTGGCGATCTGCTCGGCGACGCTCCAGATCATCTGCGACAGGTCGGTCGTCTGCTTCCGGCCCCGTTGACCTTGAGCACGATGGCGCCCTTGGTGAAGTGCCCCACCTGGCCGACCGGATGGATCGGCCCGACCGGCGCCGCGTGGTCGAAGCTCTTGCCGATCTCCCACGGTTTCTTCTGGTCGCCCATCGCGCGCTGCACGTCGCGCCGTGTCATGTCGAGACCGATCGCATAGCCGTAGACGCAGTCGAGTGCTTTCTCGGGCGCGATGTTGCGACCGCCGGTGCCGAGCGCGGCGACCAGTTCGAGTTCGTCGTGGCAGTTCATGGTCAGCGACGGATACTGGTGATCGATGGTTTTGCCGATCGGCACGAACTGCACCGCGTCCGACGGCTTCTGGAAGAAGAACGGCGGCTCGCGATCCGGGTCCTATCCCATCTCGCGCGCGTGCGCCGCGTAGTTGCGGCCGACGCAGTAGATGCGCCGCACCGGGAACACGGCAGTCGACCCGACGATCGGAATGAATGGTTGCCGCACGTCGAAGAGGACGTCCTGCGGGGTCGTCGCGACGC
>JBBRRW010000010.1:0-25452 GCA_038245975.1 Burkholderiales bacterium | reverse complement strand
TTGTTCGGATCCGGCACGCCGCGGCGTCCCTCGAACGGCGAGTCGCGGTCGGGGATCTGCAGGCCGATGTCGTCGACCGGGGCGACCGGCGCGCGATCGAACAGCATGGGCACGAAGACGATTGCCGCCAGCGCGAGCGCGACGGCCCCGATCAGCCGGCGCCTTGCACGGGTCTTGGACGCCTGGGCCGGATCGAGCGGCGCGCTCGCGTCGAAATCGCTGTTCGACGAACTTCCGGTCGTGCCGCGCGGCTTGCGGATATTGCGCGGCGAGCGACGCAGCGCCTCGAAAGGGACGTCGTCGGCGTGAACCGCCTGGACCGCTTCTTTGTTCCGCGAAAATAGACGCATACCTACGGGCACATCACAAAAGACACTGGACGACGAAACTATTGCGGCAGGAGACATGCACCGCGCTCCGGCCTTGACGCAGGTTGCACGGCCCTGTGCAAAGGGGATGGAACGGGCGATGCAACGACGTTAGTGGGGGCCTCGGGCCTTCATCACGCCAGCGACCGTATGGAACGATCCGAAGGCAACGATTCTATCATCGGGACCCGCCGCGACCGCTGCCGCCGCCCATGCAGCGGCGGGATCGGCGAAGAGCCGGACTTCGGGCTCGTCATCGCCCGCCGCCAGAGGCCGGGTCGAGCGTGCGAACGCCAGCACGCTGGCGATCTGCTCGGCGGTCGCGGCGCGCCCGATCGGCAGCCCGCACAGGAACCAGCGGTCGACGCGACCGAGCATCGGCACGACGATGCCTTCGATGTCCTTGTCGCGCATCGCGCCAAAGATCGCGATCGTGTACGGGTGGAAGCCCATGCCGTCGAGGCTGTGCGCCAGCGCCGACGAGGCCTGCGGGTTGTGCGCGACGTCGTAGACCACCGTCGGTCGACCCGGCAGCACCTGGAAGCGCCCGGCGAGTTCGACCGTGAGCAGTCCGGTGCGGACGGCCTGCTGCGCGACCGGCAGGCGATCGCCCAGCGACGCGAGCGCCGCCAGCGCGGCCGACGCGTTGAACAACTGGTTGGCGCCGCGCAGCGCCGGATAGGCGAGGCTCGCGCGGCGCACGCCGCGGCCCGAGAAATTCCATTGCTGGCGGTCGCCGGCATAGTTGAAGTCGCGCCCGATCAGCCACAGGTCCGCGCCGATGGCGGTCGCGTGGTCGACCAGCGACCGCGGTGGATCGGGATCGGCGCAGATCGCCGGACGGCCGGCCCGGAAGATCCCGGCCTTCTCGTAGCCGATGGCCTCGCGTGTGTCGCCGAGATAGTCGACGTGGTCGATCGCGATGCCGGTGACGATCGCGCAGTCGGCATCGATCAGGTTGACGGTGTCGAGGCGGCCGCCCAGGCCGACCTCGAGGATCACGACGTCGAGCGGCGCCTGCGAGAACAGTCGCAGGATCGCCAGCGTCGTGAACTCGTAGTACGTTAGCTCGACGGCCGGTTCGACCCGTCGCGCCGCGTCGACCGCCTCGAACTGCGCGATCAGTTGGGCATCGCTCGCTTCGGCACCGTTGAGATGCGCGCGTTCGTTGAAGCGCATGAAATGCGGCTTGATGTACAGGCCGACCCGATAGCCGGCGTTGAGCAGGACCGACTCGAGCATCGCGCAGGTCGAGCCCTTGCCGTTGGTGCCGCCGACCGTGACGATCGGGACGTCGATGCCGAGATGCGTGCCGAGGCCGAGACGGGCGGCGACGACGCGCGACCGCTCGAGGCCCATCGCGATCGATTGCGGATGCAGCGCCTCGATTGCGGCGAGCCATTGGTCGAGTGTGCGGTTCATGCCGATGGGGAGATCCGTCGCTGCGCGCGGGACGAACGGTGATGAGGTGAAGACCGGCGACGTGGTTCGATGCCGGCACGGGATGGATGACCGGCCGCTCGCGATCGCGTACGGCGTGCTGCGAAGCTCAGCCCAAACGACGACGGGCGCATCGCGGCGCCCGTCGATCGGCGAGGAAAAGACGCCTCGGGTCGCGGCCTGGTCCGGTCAGACGGCGTCGGCGCCGGTCTCGCCGGTGCGGATGCGCACGACAGCGTCGACGTTGGTGACGAAGATCTTGCCGTCGCCGATCTTGCCGGTGCGCGCGGCACCGACGATCGAGTCGATGGTCCGTTGCGCGGCATCGTCGGTCACGATGACCTCGATCTTGACCTTGGGCAGGAAGTCGACGGCGTATTCGGCACCGCGATAGAGCTCGGTGTGGCCCTTTTGCCGGCCGAAGCCCTTGACCTCGGTGACCGTGAGACCGGTGATGCCGACCGCGGCCATCGCTTCGCGGACTTCATCGAGCTTGAAGGGTTTGATGATCGCCGTGATGCGCTTCATGGTCGGTCCTCTTGTTGTGGAATGGGGCTTGCGGAAACCGCGATTCGACGCTCGTTCGACGCTTGTTCGACCGCGTCAGCCCTCGAAACGGTTGGTAATAGGATAACGCCAGTCCCGTCCGAACGCTCGATGCGTGATGCGGATGCCCACCGGCGACTGCCTGCGCTTGTACTCCGAGAACTTGATCAGCCGCGCGACGCGCTTGACGTCGGCCTCGGCGTAGCCGGCCGCCACGATCTCCGCGCCGCTCTCGTCCTCTTCCATGAAGCGCCGCATGATGCCGTCGAGGATTTCGTAGGCGGGCAGCGAGTCCTGGTCGGTCTGGTTGTCGCGCAGTTCGGCCGACGGCGGTCGCGTGATGATGCGTTCCGGGATCACGTCGGTCGTGCCGAACGCGGCCGATGCGTTGCGCCAGTTGCACAGCTCGTAGACCAGCGTCTTGGCGACGTCCTTGATGACCGCGAAGCCGCCCGCCATGTCGCCGTACAGTGTGCAGTAGCCGGTCGCGAGCTCGCTCTTGTTGCCGGTGGTCAGCACGATGCGGCCGCTCTTGTTCGACAACGCCATCAGCAGCGTGCCGCGCACACGAGCCTGGATGTTCTCTTCGGTGGTGTCCTCGGCGAGGCCCTCGAACTGCGGCGCGAGCTGCGCGCGGAACGCGTCGAACATCGGCGCGATGGCGATCTCGTCGTAGCGCACGCCGACCCGCGCGGCCATCTCGCGCGCGTCGATCCACGAGATGTCGGCCGTGTAGCGTGACGGCATCATCACGGTCCGCACGCGGTCGGCGCCGAGCGCATCGACCGCGATGGCCAGCGTCAGCGCCGAGTCGACCCCGCCCGACAGCCCGATGATCACGCCGGGGAAACCGTTCTTGCCGATGTAGTCGGCCACGCCGAGCACCAGCGCGCGATAGACCTGTTCGGAGAGCGGCAGCGGCGGTTCGATCCGCGCGGGCAGCGGCACCGCGCCGTCGAACTCGAAGACCTCGATCGCCTCGACGAAGTCCTTCATCTGCGCAGTGACGTTGCCATCGCCGTCGAGCACGAAGGAGCCGCCGTCGAAGACCAGCTCGTCCTGCCCGCCGACCAGGTTTGCATAGACCAGCGCGAGCCCTGCCGCCGTCACGTTGGCGCGCATCACGTTGTGACGCTGGGCGAGCTTGCTGACGTGGAACGGCGAGGCGTTCGGCACCAGCAGCACCTCGGCGCCGGCAGCGCGCGACGCGAGCGGCGCGTGCGGGAACCACGTGTCCTCGCAGACCACGACGCCGAAGCGCGTACCCTTCACGTCGAACACCATCGGCTCCGTGCCGTGGTCGAAGTAACGTTCCTCGTCGAACACGTCGTAGTTCGGCAGCTCCCGCTTGTGGACGCGCCCGATCGGCGTCGCGCCCTTCCACACCGAGACTGTGTTGTAGCGGCACGCGCCTTCGAGCGTCGGATGGCCGATCACGCAATGCAGGTCGGGAAAGGCGGACAGCCGGGCCACCAGCGCGGCGAGCGTCGCGTCGGACCTCGCATACAATGCAGGCCTCAGCAGCAGGTCCTCGGGCGGATAGCCGGTCAGCGCGAGTTCCGGCGTGACGACGATGTCCGCACCCCGCGCCGCAGCCTCCCTCGCCGCATTGAATATCTTCTCCGCATTGCCTTCGAGATCGCCGACCGTGCAGTTGATCTGCGCGATCGCGACCCGGATGACACTGTCGTTCGGTATGGGGTTCAAGCGGATGGTCCGGCGCTCGTGGATCGAGCCGTCAATCGGGGCGCGGTGTCCGGCGGTTGCCGGCACGGTTGCAGTGCAGAAGCTATGAATTATTGCACGCGCCTGATCGCCGATCTCGCAGAGATCGGCAGCGAACGCTGGGATGGGCTGGTCGGTACGGACGCGACGCGCCGGGCCGACGGCGACGCCGGCGTCGTCAATCCCTTCGTGCGCTACGCCTTCCTCGCCGCCTTGCACGAGACCGGCTGCGCCGACCTCGATGCGGGCTGGGGCGTCGAGTACCTGAGCCTGTGGCGCGGCGATCGCCTGGTCGGCGCGATGCCGCTGTATCGCAAGTTCCATTCGTACGGCGAGTACGTGTTCGACTGGGCCTGGGCCGATGCCTACCGCCGCAACGACCTCGACTATTACCCGAAGCTGCTGTGCGCGATTCCCTTCACGCCGGTCACCGGGCCGCGGCTGATCGCCGTCGATGCGCAGGCGGGCCTCGAACTGGCGAAGGCCGCGATGCGTCATGCGCGTGACAGCGCGCTGTCGTCGCTGCACGTGCTGTTCCCGGAAGGCGACGACGAGGTCGACATGCTCGAGAGCGCGGGCTGCATGCGGCGCGACGGCGTGCAGTTTCACTGGACCAACGCGGACTACCCGACCTTCGACGCCTTCGTCGAAACGCTCGAACGCAAGAAGCGCAAGAACATCCGCGCCGAACGCCGCAAAGTCGCGGAGGCCGGCGTAAGCGTGCGCCGCATCGAAGGCCGCGACGCGACCGACGACGACTGGCGCTTCTTCGCGCGCTGCTACGCCAACACCTACCGCGCGCATCATTCGACGCCCTACCTGAACCTCGCGTTCTTCCGGCGCATCGCGGCCACCATGCCGGAGAACCTGCTGCTCGTCGTCGCCGAGCGCGCGGACGGCGACGACGTCCATCCGGTCGCGAGTTCGCTGGTGGTCTTCAACGAGACGACGCTCTACGGACGCTACTGGGGCGAGATCGAGCACGTGCCCTGCCTGCACTTCGAATGCGCCTACTACCAGCCGCTCGAGTTCTGCATCGAGCGCGGCATCCGGCTGTTCGAAGGCGGCGCGCAGGGCGAACACAAGATGGCCCGCGGCTTCCTGCCGGTGAAGACGCGGTCGCTGCACTGGCTCGCGCATTCGGCCTTCGCCGACGCCGTCGAGCATTTCCTCGCGCGCGAGGCGATCGGCATCGGGCACTACGTCGACGAGCTCAACGAACGCGATCCGTTCAAGCACGGCGACCCCGGACCGTGACGCGTTGACGCCGCTTCCATGACGGCGCGATCAGCCTGCCGCACGTCCTCCTCGCACTGACGAGCAGCGGCTGGCGTGGCGCTGGCGGGCATGGCGGTGATCGTCACGACCTTCGGGTTCGGCGTATGGTCCGACCTGCGGCGCTATCCGACCGCGGTGGTCGCGCCGTTCGCGCTGCTGATCCCGGTGCCGGGCATCGCGTCGGCGGCGCTGAACGGCCGATCGCTCACTTCGCGAGCTTGGCCGCCTCGTAGTTGCGGACGCCGTCGAGGATCTCCTTCTCGGCGTCGGCCGGTCCGCCCCACGCGTCGATCTTGACCCACTTGCCCTTCTCGAGATCCTTGTAGTGCTCGAAGAAGTGCTGGATCTGCGCGAGCCGTTCGGGGTTGATGTCGTCGACGGTCTTCCAGTGCTTGTACCAGGGCAGGATCTTGTCGATCGGCACGGCGAGCAGCTTGGCGTCGCCACCGGCCTCGTCGCTCATCTTCAGCACGCCGAGCGCGCGGCAACGGACCACGACGCCGTGGACCAGCGGGAACGGTGTGACCACCAGTACGTCGACCGGGTCGCCGTCGTCGGCGACGGTGCGCGGGATGTAGCCGTAGTTGCACGGGTAGTGCATCGCCGTGCCCATGAAGCGGTCGACGTACAGCGTACCGGTTTCCTTGTCGACCTCGTACTTGATCGGGTCCGCATTCATCGGGATCTCGACGATCACGTTGAAGTCGTTGGGAATGTCCTTGCCGGCGATGACGTTGTCGAAACTCATGATTGAGCGTGGGTGGATGACAGGAGAAGAGCCCGAGTATAGCGAGCGCATGCGACCGTTCTGGTTCGACGATCGAATGCGCGGCGCACTCCTCCGCCACGCGCCGTTCTCCGGCGGACCGCAGCCACCGCGGTCCGCCGGGCCTCGCTCAGGCCGTAAACGCCTGCAGCTCGGGCCACGATGCGAGTACCAGTAGCGCGACAAACAGCACGATGGCCAGACCACAGTGCATGACCGTATCCAGTGATGTCTTCTTTGATTCGGGATTGAAGTCCATGGCGTCCTCCGATAGCGATGATTGCGAATCCGCCGATGGTGTCGCTGCGGATGCGAGGAGTCTATGGAAAGGCCGAGCCGGCGGATGTGAAGTAAACGGGCCGGTGCCCGCCAACTATTACCCTGCGCGAACCGGAAGGATCACCTGCCGCGCGAACTGCATCACCACCCTGGAGGCGGCTTTCTGACGATCACGATGACACCCTTTTCCGCCACGACGTAGCCACCGGTCCTCAGGTCGTTCATGACCCGGCCGACCATCTCGCGGGACGATCCGACGTGCTCGGCGATGCTCTGGTGCGTCAGCTTCTGATGAATGACCCACCGATCACCGTCGGCGATCGCGTATTTCATCAGCAGGCGCACGACCCGGCCGTAGACGTCCTCGAGCGCGAGGCTCTTGACATGCTCGTTCGAGGACCGCAGCAGACGGATCAGCCTGAAGATCACGTCCATGGCGAGTGCCGGATTGTTCGCGACCAGACCCTTGAAGGCACTGCCGGTGATGACCGAACACGTCGTCTTCTCGAGCGTCACGACGGAAGCGGATCTGGCGCCGCCGTCGAGCGTCGGCTCGCCTAAGAGATCCCCCGGTCCGAAGGTGTCGTAGACGACGACCTTGCCGGCCTCGTTCGTGGAGAAGATCTGGACGGATCCCGTGAGGATCAGATAGAGCAGATCCCCGGCATCGCCCTCGTGAACGATGATCGACCTGGCGGGATAGCTGCGCAATAGACCGTGCTCGACCAGCGCGTCGCGCCACGCGGCCTCGACACCGGGCGTCTGTCTTGCGGGGCCTGGAACGGGAGGGGCATGCCAAGGTTTCATCGGACGTCCAGCGGAAGAAAAATCCAGCGCTCACCGGTCGTGTGGCCGACTGGCATCGACGCCTGCTCCCCCTACCAGCGGGAAGGGAGCGACTGACGGGGAAGGAGCCACGTCTTGCCGCTGACGAGCAGATAGCCGCCCGAGCGGAGATCCTTCATCAACCGGCTGATCATCTCGCGCGAGCACCCGACCCGGTTGGCGAGTTCCGCATGCGTCAGTCGCTCGGTGATGATGCGTTTCCCGTCCGGGGTCGCGGTCGCGAGCGATTCGAGCAGTTCGACCAGTCGGCCATAGACATCCAGCAGCGCCATGTTGCGGGCGGTTCGGGTGGCGAGGCGGGCCCGTTCGATGACCTTGGAGATCAGTTCGAACGCGAATTCCGGATGGGCCTCGATATGCGATCGGAGGACGTCCCGGGAGATCATCGCGCAGACCGTGGGTTCCACCGTGACGACGCTGGCCGACCGCCGGCCTCCGTCGAGGGACATCTCGCCGAGGGTCTCGCCTTCGCCGTAGACGCCGTACGTGATCTCGCGGCCCCGCTCGTCGACCGAATACACCTTGACCCGACCCGACAGGACCACGAACAGCGCATCGCCCTGATCGCCTTCGTTGATCAGGATCGTCCCGCGGCGATAACTGCGGCGGTCGCCGCGGGCGATCAACTGGCCGAGCGAACTGCCGGGCAAGCCACCGCCGGAAATCTTCGTCACCGGATGCATCCCATTCCATCGCTCTCGTCGAAGTCGCGGGCCACGGTTCGCCCGCGCGACAGCATGCAGTAGTTCGTCCATTCCGTCGCCTCGTTGTCAGTTCGTCAGGGTGACCGGCGTGCGCGGCATCGTGCGGGCCGTCAGACGCGCGATCGTGCGGACCGGCGGCAGCATCGCAAGGCAGTCCAGCAACTCCCGCACGCTCCCCTTGCGGGTCTTGGCCCGGATGCTCGCGATCTGGCTGCGAACCGTGGAGATGCGGACGCACTGATGCCGCGCCACGTCGCAGGGGTCGAAGCCTTTCGCAAGATGCTCGAGCACGGTCGATTCGGCACCCGTCAGCCCGTGCGCACGTGCGAAGAAATGGATCGCGAGGCCCGTCGTGTCGGGCCGCTTGCCGAAGACCAGCAACGCGTAGCGAGAGCCGCCGTGGAAGTCGCAGTCGTCGCCTTCCGCGAGCGGCGTCACCGCGATCGCCATGGTCGCGGTGCCCGTGCTGAACGTGAAGAGTTGACGGCGTCCGCTCAGCGCCTCTTCGAGTGCCTTGCGGAAGGCGACGCGCCGAGCCGGCAGCGTAGGCCCGACGATCCCGTCGCGAAGGTGCAGTACCGCCTCGTCGAAGAGCTCGTCCCTGCCGAGCGCATTGGCATAGTGAAGCCGCCCGGCACCGTCGACCAGCAGCATGCCGTTTTCCACCTCGTCGAGCACGCGCAGCAGCAGCCGATTGCCGGCCAGCGAGCGGCTCACTCGGATGGGATCGTCCAGGATCGAAAGCAAAGACCCGCAGGGCTCATCCATGATTTCCTCGTCACCGGGTTGGATCGACAGAAAGCGAAGGTAGAACCTGATCAGCAGGTTCGGGTAGTGCATAGCGCGTTGCAGTTCGGTGAACGAATCCCATCGCCGCGACCGGCCGGGGCCGTCGCCGGCGGTCGTCGAGCCGCCTTCGTCGACGCGCGTCCATCAGAAGACGGCCATCGACAACACGTCGCCACTCGTCACGATGAAGAGGGTGAGTAGGCACGCCGCGGTCAGCAGTGCGGCATGGAGCAGGAATTCGATCGGTGGCCGATCGATGCGGGAAAGACGTTTCATGATGGACTCCCCGGTGCGCAGGCGGCACGCATCGCATGCGGACCGCATAGGTCAATCTAGCGAGCAGCGAGCGGTATCGCACGTGAAGAATTACCGGGCGCTTCGTGATGGATTCCCCACGACTTCCGGGCCGCGGGCCGTGTGCGGCCGCTCGGGCGCGGCGTGGTAGGTTCGGAGGCCGACGACTTCCGGACGACGAACTTGCATCCCCACTTCATCAACGGCAAGTCCTATCTCGCAGACGAATCCCTGGCGATCGACGTCATCGATCCGTCTTCCGGGCAGGTCTTCGATCGCATCGCCAGGGGCAGTGCCGCGGACATCGACGTCGCGGTCAGGGCAGCGCGCAAGGCCGCGGACGGTCCGTGGGGCAGGATGCCCGCCGCCGAGCGCGGGCGCTGCCTGCAGAGGCTCGCGGTGATCCTTGCCGATCATGCCGAAGAGCTCGCGCTGATCGAGGCCAGGGACTGCGGCAAGCCGCTGACCCAGGCGCGCGCCGATGCGGGCGCGATCGCTCGCTACTTCGAGTTCTATGCGGGCGCGGCCGACAAGCTGCACGGTCATTCGATTCCGTATCAGGACGGCACCACGGTCTTCACGGTCCGCGAGCCGCACGGCGTCACCGGCCACATCATCCCGTGGAACTACCCGATGCAGATCTTCGGGCGCAGCGTCGGCGGTGCGCTCGCGGCCGGCAACGCCTGCGTGGTCAAGCCCGCCGAGGACGCCTGCCTGTCGCTGCTGCGCGTCGCCGAACTCGCCGCCGACGTGCTGCCGGGCGGCGCGCTCAACGTCGTGACCGGCTACGGACACGAGGCCGGCGATGCGCTGGTCAGGCATCCCGACGTGGACCACCTCTCGTTCACCGGCTCGCCGGCGATCGGCAAGGTGGTGGTCCGCGCGGCCGCCGAGCATCACACGCCGGTGACGCTGGAGCTGGGCGGCAAGTCGCCGCAGATCGTGTTCGCCGACGCCGACCTCGACGCCGTGCTGCCGGCCGTGATCAACGCGATCGTGCAGAACGCCGGGCAGACCTGTTCGGCCGGCAGCCGGCTGCTGGTGGAGCGCAGCCTCTACGACCGGCTCCTCGACCTGCTCGCGTCGGTCTTCGAGAGCCTGCGCGTCGGGCCGGCGATGATGGACCTCGACTGCGGCCCGCTGATCCGGAAGTCGCAGCAGCAGCGCGTGTGGGACTTCCTGTCGGATGCGCAGCACGACGGCATCCCCATCGTCGCGCAGGGTCGCGTCGTCGACGAGGCGCCCGCCGACGGCTTCTACCAGGCGCCGATCCTGTTACGCGACGTCCCCGCGCTGCACCGCCTCGCGCAGGAAGAGGTCTTCGGACCGGTACTCGCCGCGATGTCCTTCGAAGACGAGGCCGACGCGGTGCGGCTCGCCAACGGCACGGCCTTCGGCCTCGTCGCAGGTGTGTGGACCCGCGACGGTGCGCGCCAGATGCGCATGGCGCACGCGGTGCGCAGCGGCCAGGTCTTCATCAACAACTATGGTGCCGGCGGCGGCGTCGAGCTGCCGTTCGGCGGCGTCGGAGCGAGCGGGCACGGACGCGAGAAGGGGTTCGAGGCGCTGTACGGCTTCACGGCCCTGAAGACGATCGCGATCAGGCACGGCTGAGTACGCAACGCCCAACGAGCGGACGACAGGTGGCGATCGTGACCCGCGGCGGTCCCGCTTCGGCGAAGGGATCGCGCGACGCTTCGTCGATGAAGGCGCGCAGGTCGTGATCGCCGACATCGCGCAGGCCGCGGGCAAGCACGTCGCCGATGCGATCAACTCGGGAGGTGGCGAGGCAGTCGCGACTCGGGTCGAGGTCGTTGCGGGTCATGACGTGGTGCCACCCGCTTCAGCGGTGATAGACCGCGTCGCGCAAGGCCAGCGAGATCCACGGGAAATAGGTCACCAGCAGCAGACAGCCGACCACGACGAGCACGAACGGGATCAGCGGCCTCACCATGCGATCGAGGGAGATCTTGGCGACGGTGCACGCCGCGAACAGGTTGACCCCGAACGGGGGCGTGATCATGCCCAGCGCCAGGTTGACCACCATGATCGTGCCGAAGTGGATGGGATCGACGCCGAAGCGGATCGCGACCGGCGCGAGGATCGGTGCGAGCACGATGATCGAGGCGGACGTCTCGATGAACATGCCGATGAAGAACAGCGCGACGTTCACGCCGAGCAGGAACCATCCGGGTGACTGCAGAGTGTCCTTGAGGAACCCGCCGATCTCGTCGGGCACGCCGGCGCGCGTGATCAGGTAGCTGAAGAGCCCCGCGTTGGCGATGATGAACATGATCACCGCCGACGAGATCACGGACTTCCTGCAGACGTTCACCAGGTCGGACAGCCCCGTCTCGCGATAGACCGCCGACCCCACGATCAGCGCGTAGAACACGGCGACCACCGACGCCTCGGTCGGCGTGAAGATGCCCCCGTAGATGCCGCCGAGAATGATCACCGGCATCAGCAGCGCGAGCGCCGCGTGATCCACCGCGATGCGTCGCAGCGCCGGTACGGCCAGGAAGCCGACCAGGTACCCGAGCGGCACGAGCAGTCGCAACGCGGGGTGGTCGATCACGCGACTGGCGATCGCCACCGACACGCCGAACCCCGCGACGAACGCGACGTCGCGCGCGGCCGTGACGAGGGGCAGCCGGCCTTCGCCATCGCGCTTGCCCCAGCCGTTGCGCCTGCAGGTGATGAACACCCAGAGGATCAACGCCCCGCCGATCAACAGCCCGGGGCCGAAGCCGGCGATGAACAGTTCGCCGATCGATTGTTCGGCGGCCACCCCGTAGAGGATCATCGGGATCGACGGCGGGATGATCACGCCGAGTTCCGCGCTGGTTGCCTGCAGTGCCGCCGCGTAGGCGACCGGATAACCGCGCTTGATCAGTGCGGGGATGAGGATGGCCCCGATCGCGAACGTCGTGGCCACCGACGAACCCGAGACCGCCGCGAAGATCATGCAGGTCAGCACGCAGGTCATCGGAAGGCCGCCCTGTACGCCGCCGACGAGCGATCGCGCGAACTCGACCAGCCGGCGCGAGATGCCGCCGGTCTCCATCAGGTTGCCGGCGAAGATGAAGAACGGGATGGCCGCGAGCGGAAACTTGTTGATCGCGGAGAACATCTCCTTGACCGTCACCAGTTGCGGCAGATGCGAAGCCTCGACGCCGAACACGCTCGCGAGTCCGATCGACACGGCGACCGAGATGCTGAGCGCGAAGCACAGCAGCATCGTCACGAGCATTGCGAGCGACATGGATCGGGTCCTGGAGGAGGGCTGGAGGGCGTGGGTCGCGCCCGGGGCGCCCGATCGCCGACCGGGTCTTTACTGCGCGGTCTCGAGTTCGCGCCGTTCCGGGTCGAACCAGTTGGCGATCACGCCGAGCACGGCGAAGACGCTGCCGATCGGGATGGCCGCGTAGGCCCAGGCCATCGAGAAGCTCTCGAGTCCGATGATGGTCTGCACGCGACCCCGCAATGCGTAGTCGGTGCCGAAGCGGATCATGATCGCCAGCAGCACCAGTGCGGCGATCGCGACGAAGGTCTCGAGGACGCGGACCCATCGGCCACGAAGCGCGTTGCGCAGCACATCCACCGACACCATCGATCCGTGGCGAAACGCGGCGGGGATGCCGAGAAAGACCATCCAGATCAGCGCGAAGCGCGTCAGCACCTCGCTCCATTCGGCCGGTTGTTCGAGCACGAAACGCGTGACGACCTGGAACATGCCGAGACAGGCCGCGACGACCAGCATCGCGCAGGCCAGCGCCATCGAGAGCCCGTTGACGACGCGTTCGACCGCGAGGAAGCCGGTCTTCAATCGGGACATGGATGTGCGCAGCCCGACGCCGACCGCGCGATCACGGCTTGTAGTTCTTGATGCGGTCGATGTTGGCCTGGCCGAACTGCCGGGCGAACTCGACGTAGACCGGCGCCAGCGCCTCCTGGAACTTGGCCTTGTCGACGTGCTCGATGACGTCCATGCCCTTCGCGCGGAGGTCGGCGACCGCCGTCTTCTCGTCGGCATCGACGCGGGCGCGATTGGCCTTCACGCCTTCCCGAGCAGCGTCGAGGAAGTTCTTCTTGTCCTCGGCCGACAACGCGTCGTACGCGTCCTTGTTCATGAGGAAGACGCACGGCGAATACACATGTCCGGTGAGAGTCAGGTACTTCTGCACCTGGTCGAACTTCGCGGCGACGATCACGGACAGCGGGTTCTCCTGCCCGTCGACGGTACCCTGCTGCAGGGCCGTGAAGACCTCGGTGAACGCCATCGGCGTCGGGATGATGCCGAAGCCCTTGTAAGCCTGGACGTGGACGGGGTTCTCCATGGTCCGCATCTTCAGGCCCTTCAGATCTTCCGGCGTGCGGATCGGCCGCTTGCTGTTCGTCATGTGCCGGAAACCGTTCTCGCCCCATGCGAGAGCCACCATGCCCTTGGACGGAAACTTGGCGAGCAGCTCCGCGCCGATCGGTCCATCGAGCACGGCCCGGGCGTGCGCGTAGTCGCGGAACAGGAACGGCACATCGAGGATCTTGGTTTCGGGCACGAAGTTCGGGATCGGGCCCGACGACGTGAACGTGAGCGCCTGCGTCCCGAGCTGCACCGCCTCGACCGACTCGCGCTCTGCGCCGAGCGCACCCGAGTAGAACGGCTGGACCTTGTAGCGCCCGTTGGTGCGCTTCTCGACCTCCTTCGCGAACGTGTCGATCGCCACGCCCTGATGCGAGTTCTGGGCAACCGAGATGCTGATCTTCATCAACGTCTGTGCGTGCACCGGGGCGATGACGCCCGCCCATAGCGCTATCGCGAATCCCGTCGCGGCGACGCGCGGCCACCGGTTCGTCCAGCAAGCTTGTGCTGCGACCGTCGATCGATCGTCGTTCATCAAGGGGGCTCCTCGTTGTCGTTGGTTCGGGCTGTAGTCTCGACACGCATCCCGACAGCGTCAAGCACGGGTAATCCCGAGGCAGCATGCGTCACGCCGCGCCGGCCACGACCGCTACGCTCCGATGCGCGTCATCGCCGCGGCACGGAAGTGTTCGCGACTCTTTTCCGGTTCCTCGATCTGCTCGAACACGCGACCGAGTTCGAAATGAATCGCCGTCGCGAGTCGCGGCTCCGGCGCCCGCTCGAGCGCGCTGCGCAGCGCCTTCTGCGCCTTGCCCCACAGCTTTTCGCGCGCGCACAGCGCACCGAGTGCATAGAAGGCCGACGGATCGTCGGGATGCTCGCGCGTCCAGCGTTCGGCCCTTTCGATCTGCGGGCGCGGATCGTCGTCGACCGCGGTCCTGCCGCCGCGTCCACGATCCGCTGCGGCCAGCAGCGCGTTGATCGTCTCGTCACCGCTGCGTGCGTACTCCTCGGCCAGTCGCGGATCCCATTCCGCGACGATCGCGTTCTCGATGACGACGCGGGCCTGGTACCCGAGACCCGCCGCGTTGAACGCCTGCGCGGCAACCAGCGCGACGTCGCCGATACGCTTGTCGGCGTTCGGCACGCCCTGCCACAACGCCAGCAGCGCATGCGCGTCGTCACCCCGTGCGGCGAACAGCGCGCGATAGGCCAGCGTCTTGATCTGCCGGGCCGCCGCGGGATGCAACGCGTCACGCTTGTTCAGCGTCCGCAACAGCTTCAGCACCGCATCCCATTCGCCCGCGTACTGATGCGCCTTGAGGCCGAGCCTCAACGACTGGATATGCCGTGCACCTGCCGCATGCAGTTGCTCGACGACCGTCAGTGCACGCACGCCGTCGCGCGCATCGACCAGGCACTCGGCTTCGGTCATCAACTTGGCGGCGCGAAGACCCGGATCGGACTCGGCGCGCCGCAGCCATTCGTCACGGCGGCCGTACTCGCGCATGCGGTGCGCCGATCGCGCCGCGACGAGCGCCGCGAGACCCGCGGTCTCGGGCAGTGCCTGCGCCTCTTCGGCCTCGCGCTCGGCATGGCCGTAGCGCCCTTCGAAGTGCGCCTGCAACGCGTTGCGCAAAGCGCGCGACGCGCGCTTCTCGCTCAGGCGCTGGCGATACAGTGCGACGCGCTGCGGCATCTGCACGGTCTTCTTCGCGATGCGGAGCAGCGCGTAGAGCACCGCGAACACGACGACCTCGATCAGCAGGAAGAGGTTGAGCGACAGGTCGATGCGATACGGCGGATAGAACAGGACGACGTTGCCCGGGTCGGCGCTCAGCGTCAGCGCGAGCCCGACCGCACCCGCGAAGACTACGACCCCGATCAGGAAGAAGCGCATGCGGGGTTCAGGACGGACGAACCGTCGGTGGGCGCGGCATCACCGCTGACCCTTGACGTTGCGCGCGGCCGTGAGGCTCTCGGCGAGCGTCGGGATCTCGACGACGGTGTTGGCGCCCTGCACCAGCTTGAGCAACGCGACCGCGGCGATGGTCTGGCGGGACCGCAGGTCGAAATACTTCTGCAGCGCTTCCTGCGCATGCAGCAGGTCGGCACGATAGGTCGACTCCTGGCGCGCCAGCAGCGCGAGCCGCGCGTTGAGCAGCCGCAGCTTCAGGTTCTCGCGGACGAAGTAGGCCTGCGTCGGCGCCAGCAGCAACGCGTCTGGCTCGGTGACCTCGCGGACCCGGACGAGCTGGCCGAACTTCTGCCAGGTCTCGGCGCCGATGTAGCGGAGCTGGTCCTGCAGACGCTCGAGCCAGCCGCCCGCCGCAGAACCGGCAGGCTTCGCGCTCCGGTCGACCGGTTGCGCATCGAGACGCGGACGCGGGGCCGGACGTTCGTCGGACAGCAGCGGCAGGCTGTCGACCATGCCGACGATGCTGTCGATGCGCAGCGCATTGCCGGCGATGTCGACCGACGGCAGCGCCTTCAGCCGCTCGAGATCCTTGGCGATGGCTCGCCGCAGCACGATGAACTGCGGCCGCTCGGTCCGCGCGACACGCTGGTCGGCGTTCTGCAACGCGATGATCGCGCCCTGCACGTTGCCGGCCAGTTGCAACTGCTGCGAAGCGACCGCGAGGATCTGTTCGACCTCGGCCAGCGCCCAGTCGTCGCGGGTGCGGGCCAGGTCGGCGTAGAGCTGTTCGAGCGAGGCCTGCTGGCTCTGCGAGTCGGACACCCGGGCCTCGACGGCGCCGAGCTTCGCGGCATTGGCGAGCGCCTGGTCCTGCGCCTGCTTCGCGGTCGCCTGCGCAGACCGGCTGGCGATGCCGTCGTCCTGGATGCGGCGGGCGAACTCGCGTTCGCTGCGGTCGAGCCGGTTCGCGGCGAGGAACCAGAGCGCGATCGCGATCAGCAGCACGAAGCCGAAGCCGAGCACCATCCAGAGGATGACGGATCGTCGCAGTCGGCGAAGCTCTTCGGCCGCGTGCATCTGCGCCGGATCGATGGCAGGGATCGCGACGGCCTTGGACAGGGGGATCGGTGGGGTACTCGACACCCGCATCATTCTATCGCGGCGAGGATGCCGGCATCACCGGGCGCGCACACCGAAACCTCGGAGAAGCCCGTTTCATGTGCCTTTTCAGCGATCCGCCGATGCGGTGCGAGCAGCCTGCAGCCGAGCAGCCACGACCGCACGTCGGCGAGCGGTGCCGACCCGTCGTCGGCAAGCGCCCGTTCGACGATCGCGAGCAGGTTGGCTATGCCTTCCGAGCTGGTGACGATGAACACCGGCCGATCGCGCGCGGCGAAGAGTCGCCGAAGGCGCTCCGCCGCATCCGCATCCGCGTCGGGGCGCACGCGCCGGTACGCGGCCACCTCGTCGACCGCGATGCCCAGGGACCGGAGCCGTTCCGCGAACCAGGCGCGCCCCCCATTGCCGCGCAGGATGAGCACGCGGCCCTCGAAACCGCGCGACAGGCCCAACGCATCGTCGAGCGCCGCGAACAGTGCTTCCGAATCGAAGCGGTCGCCTGCCGCGTCGGGTCGGGTCGATACCCGGGGATCGATCACGCGATGGGTCGGACCTGCGATGCCGAGTGCCTTCAGCGTCTCGACGCTGCCCGGCCCCATCACGCCGATGGGGACGGCGATGGGCCATTCGTCGACGCGCTGCTCGAGCGCCTGGCGGATCGCATTCGGACTGACGAAGACCACCAGCCGGTAATCCTCGACGTGCGCCATCGTCGTCGCGAGCGTCGACGGGTCGGCGGCGGCCTCGATCGCGATGACCGGCAACGCGACCACGTCGCGGCCGCGCGCCCGCAAGGCCGCGATCAACGCACGCGCGTCCTGCGCGGGACGCGTGACGATCAACGTCGGACGCGGATCGATGCCCTGCGAGGTCGACGCACCGGGCACCCGGCTCAAAGCGCTTCGATCAGCGCCAGCGCGCCCTGCCCGATCAGCAGCTCGCCGACCTGCCGGCCGAGCGCTTCCGCGGCACCGACCTCGGTACTGCCGTCTTTCGCGATGGCCGCGGTCATCGATGCGCTCAGCAGGACCGACCCGTCCGGACGCCCGAGCACCGCGGCGAGTGTGAGGTGGTCGTCGGAGATCCACGTGGCATGGGCGCCGAGCGGCATCGTGCAATTGCCGCCGAGCGTGCGCGAGACCTCGCGCTCCGCGAGGACCGCGAGGCCGGTGCGTCGATCGTGCAGCGGCGCGAGCCACGCCCGCAGGTCGGGACGATCCGCGGCGATCTCGATACCGAGCGCTCCCTGGCCCGGCGACGGCAGGCTCAGCTCGGGGTCCATGCGGACGCGGATGCGCGACGCGAGGCCGAGCCGGACCAGGCCGGCGGTCGCGAGCAGCATCGCGTCGAAGTCGCCGCGGTCGAGCTTGTCGAGGCGCGTGCCGACGTTGCCGCGCACCGGCGCGATCCGCACGTGCGGATATGCGGCACGGAACTGCGATTCGCGGCGCAGGCTCGCCGTACCCACGATGGCGCCGTCGGGCAGGTCCTCGGGCGTGGCGTGGTGGTTGGAGACGAAGGCGTCGGTCGCATCCTCGCGCACCGGGATCGCCGCCAGCAGCAGGCCGGGCGCGAGCGTCATCGGCACGTCCTTCAGCGAATGCACCGCGAGATCCGCACGGCCCTCGAGCAGCGCGGATTCGAGTTCCTTGACGAACAGCCCCTTGCCGCCGACCTTCGACAGCGTCCGGTCGAGGATCTGATCGCCCTGCGTCGTCATGCCGTCGATGACGATCTCGCAGTCCGGATCCAGGCGCTGCAGCGCAGCGCGGATGTGTTCGGCCTGCCACATCGCGAGCCGACTCTCGCGGGTGGCGATGACCAGTCGTCGGGGAGCCGGAGTCGTCATGAAGGTCGGGGCGGTCTCGCGACCGGCTTACGGATACAGCCCGCGCTTCTCGCGGGCCTGCAGCACGCGCTCGCAGGCGACGACGAACGCCGCCGTGCGCAACGGGATCTTGTGCTGATCGCCGATCTCCCAGATGTGCTTGAACGCACCGACCATGATCTTGTCGAGGCGCACGTTGATCTCGTCCTCGCTCCAGAAGAACGAGCTGAAGTCCTGTACCCATTCGAAATACGAGACCGTCACGCCGCCCGCGTTGGCGATGACGTCCGGCACGACCATGATGCCGCGCTCGCCGAGAATCAGGTCGCCGTCGGGGGTCGTCGGACCGTTCGCGCCTTCGAGGACCATTCGCGTCTTGATGCGCTGGGCGCGTTCGCGCGTGATGACGCTTTCGAGCGCCGCCGGGATCAGGATTTCGGTCTCGACGTCCCAGAAGTCTTCGTTGGCGATGTGGTCGCCGCCCTTGAACTCGCCGATGCCCCCGTGCGCCGCGACTTCCGCGACCAGGCCGCCGATGTCGAGGCCGTTGGAGTTATAGACGGTGCCGGTGTGGTCCTGCACCGCGACGATCTTGGAGCCGCTGCCGACGAACAGTTCCGCGGCCGACGAGCCGACGTTGCCGAAGCCCTGCACGGCGACGCGCGCGCCGTCGATCTGCACGTTCATGCGACGCGCGGTCTCGCGGCCCACGACGAACACGCCGCGACCGGTGGCCTTGACGCGGCCGAGCGAGCCGCCGAGCTCGATCGGCTTGCCGGTCACGACACCGGTCGCGGTGGCGCCGGTATTCATCGAGTACGTGTCCATCATCCACGCCATGATCTGCGCGTTGGTGTTGACGTCGGGCGCCGGGATGTCCGAATGCGGTCCGATGATCAGGCCGATCTCGCTGGTGTAGCGACGCGTGAGCTTCTCGAGTTCCTTCAGCGACAGCGACTTCGGTTCGACGCGGATGCCGCCCTTGGCGCCGCCGTAAGGCAGGTTCACCGCCGCGCACTTGACCGTCATCCACGCCGACAGCGCCATCACTTCCTCGAGCGTGACGTCGGGATGGAAACGCACGCCACCCTTGCCCGGACCGCGCGACAGGTTGTGCTGCACGCGAAAGCCCTCGAAGTGAGACACGGTGCCGTTGTCGAGCTCGATCGGGATGTCGACGATCAGCGCCCGCTTCGGCCGCTTCAGCGTCTCGGACCAGCGCGCGAGCGGGCCGAGATAGGGCAGCACGCGATCGACCTGCGACAGGTAGGTGGCCCAGGGACTGTCGGGGGCTTGATTGACGAAGGAAAGGTTCATGTTCGTGGCCTGTCGCGCAGCGACCGTGCGGACGGCTTCTCCCCTAAAATAATGGCCGCGACGATACAGCAATCACCGATCAGTGTCCCGCGACGATCGTGCTGCAAGAGGATCGGTCGGACGCGTCGCGCGAGATAGAATCGGCCCTTCGCCTCTTGCCTCTGCCGGCTCCTGCCATGACCTACTGTGTCGCGATGCGCCTCGACGAAGGCCTCGTCTTTCTTGCGGACTCCCGGACCAATGCCGGTGTCGACCACGTCAGCACCTTCCGCAAGCTGACGGTCTACGAACGGCCGGGCGAACGCGTCATCACGCTGATGACGTCGGGCAACCTCGCCGCCGGCCAGGCCGTGCGGCAACTCGTCTCCGAGACGCGCGACGCCGACGGCATGAGCATCTGGAATGCCGAGAGCATGTTCGAGGTCTGCCGCATCGTCGGCGACGCGGTGCGCAAGGTGCGCGCCCGCGACGCGGCGGCGCTCGAGGACGCGGGCCTCGACTTCACGATGAGCATCATCGTGGGCGGCCAGATCAAGGGCGAGCACTGCCGCCTGTTCCTGGTCTACTCGGCCGGCAACTTCATCGAGGCGCTCGCCGAGAGTCCCTACTTCCAGATCGGCGAGTCCAAGTACGGCAAGCCGGTGCTCGACCGGATGATCACGCCCAAGTCCACGCTCGAGGAAGGCGCGAAGTGCGCGCTGGTGTCGATGGACTCGACGATGCGCTCGAACCTCTCGGTCGGCCTGCCGCTCGACCTCCTGTGCTACGAAGTCAATCGCTTCGCGGTCACGCGCTTCGCGATGATCGATGCGAACAACGAATACTTCCGCATGATCCACGACACGTGGGGCGAGCGCCTCAAGCAGATCTTCCTGGAGATTCCCGCGCCGCAGTGGGATGCGTCGGGCTCGCTTGACGACGCTTCGACCGAACCGACGCGCATGGCCGGCAGCCAGTACTCGACGCAGTCGGAAGGGACCGCACCGCGCGCCGCGCCCGTGCGGGCCAAGATCCCCAGCGATCTCGAGACGCGCGTCGCGCCCACGCCGCGCGAAGAGATCCAGACTCTGGCCCAGGACCGCAACCGCGCGCCGCAGTCGCAATGAAAACGGCGGACCCGAGAGTCCGCCGTCATGGTCCTTGCCGTGTCGTCAGGCGGCCAGCGATTCCGTCGGCGCATTGCGAGCCTGCCAACGGTCGGCTTCGCCGACGTACTCGCTGACGTTCGGCTGGATGTCGGTCATTCGCGCCGGACCGTAGATCGTGGCGAACGCGACGTCCATCGCATCGGGACCCGATGCGATGCGCACGACGTTCTCGAGCGGCGCCAGGCCCGTCGGATCGAACAGGATCCACTTGCCGCCGAGGTAGGCCTCGAAGATCGCGTGGAAGTCGGGCGGCGGTTCGTCGAACTGCACGTAGCCGACGACGAAGCGCGCGGGGATATTGAGTGCACGGCACATCGTGATGCCCACGTGCGCGAAGTCGCGGCACACGCCCACACGGTTCGCGAGCACGTCGCGCGTGGTGGTGGTCACGTCGGAATGGCCGATCTGATAGAAAATGTGTGCGCGGATCCACGCGACGATCGCTTCGACGCGGCTATAACCGCGCGGCAGGTGGCCGAAGGTGCGCTGGGCCATGCCGGACAGCACGTCCGATTCGCAATAGCGCGTGGGCAACAGGTACTGCATCACCTCGTCGGGCAGTTCGGCGATGTTGAGCTCGGCCGCGTTGTGATCGGGCTCCTCGAAGCGGCGGACGACGCGCGCACGATAAACGATGGCCGTGGTGCCGGCCTGTGCGTGGACGCGCAGCGAACGGTTGTGCGAGTTCGGTGGCAGGTATTCGCGCGGGACCGCGATCGAAGGCGTGACTTCGAAGGATTCGGAAAGGATCGTGTGCTCGGGGATGCGAGCGGCCTCGATCTGGAAAAAGAACTCGGCGGGTCCGTTGACCTCGTAGACGAGCTTGCAGTCGATGTCGAATGTTTTCATGGTGGCTGCGTGCGGTCCGCCGGCGCGGACCCTCCAGAACCCCGAAGTCTAGGGATTTGCAGGCCGGCTTCATAGCGCACTGCAGCGAATTCAGCACGCGTCCTACCGGTGCCTTCTGACTTCGGAAGGGCGCGTGGCGACACGCCTGCGTTTTTCGCAAACCGTTACCATCGGTCGCCCCTTTTGAACCGGAAGACGCGATGAGCACCATCCACGAACCCGAGGTCCGGCTGCGCGACGTCCAGTGCGTCACGTCGGCCGGTCTCCATCGCATGGCGTATCGCGAATGGGGCGACCCCGACAACGAGCGCGTGCTTGTCTGCGTCCACGGACTGCTGCGCGTGTCGAACGACTTCGACGAATTAGCGAAAGCGCTCGCCCCGCACTACCGCGTCGTGTGTCCCGACGCGGTCGGTCGCGGACGCAGCGGCCGGCTGGCGAACCCGATGCTCTATCAACTGCCGACCTACGTCGGCGACATGGTCACGCTGCTGGCGCGGCTCGACGCACGCACCGTCCACTGGTTCGGCACGTCGATGGGCGCGCTGATCGGGATGGGGCTCGCATCGCTGTCCGGGTCGCCGATCCGCCGCATGATCCTCAACGACGCCGGTCCGGTCCTTGGCGCCGCGGCGCTCGCGCGCATCGGCGCGTACGTCGGCGACATGCCCCGCTTCGCGACCTTCGACGAGGCCGAGGCCTACATCCGCCGGATTTCTGCGCCGTTCGGCGCACACACGGATGCGGAGTGGCGCTTCCTGACCGAAGTCGTGATGCGCCGGGACGGGGACGCCTGGATCCGCGGACACGATCCGGCGCTCGCGGTGCCGTTCAAGGAGATTCCACAGACCGACACGGTGCTGTGGCCCCTCTACGACGCGATCCGCTGTCCCGTGCTGTCGGTGCGCGGCGAACATTCGGATCTGCTGTCCGCCGCAACACAGACGGAGATGGCCGCGCGGGGCCCCAAGGCGGCGCTCGTCACGATCCCCGACGTCGGTCATGCGCCGACCTTCCTGCACGCGGACCAGATCGCGATCGCGAAGGACTTCCTGCTCGCCGCGTGACGACGCCACGGGTGTTGCCGGGGCGCCGATGAGCCGGTTCGCCTGTACCTGCTGTCGAAGGCGCACCACAGCTTCCCGGCGCGGCTCGGTCCGGAGTCAATGCGCGCGACCGCGCACCGCAAGGCGTACGAGTCGACGATCCTCACTGCGTGCCACGACTATCGCAACGCCGACATCGAGCCGTGCACGATGGGCGATCTGCAGGGGACACGAAGCGCGTTGCTGATCGGCGACTCCCACGCTCGGCACTTCGAGCCTTTCGTGCGCGTGCTGGACGACGCGGCGCACGTGAAGGTCTACGCGCTGACGAACAGCGAGTGCCTGGCCCTCGAGAATCCGCTGCCTCCGGTGCCGGATGCGATGACCGCCACCTGCCTCGACGCGCCCGGGCGCGACTTCAAGCTGATCCGCAGCCGCCTCTTCGACGATGTGGTGATCGCCGAACGCTGGATCGGCTATCCGCTGCATCGGCTCGATCGGCTGGACGGAGCCGTGCGCACGATCATCACGTCCAGTGCGATCCCGTCCTGTTCAAGCCGGCGGCCGAGGACGGCACCAGCATCAAGAACTGCTTCTATCGGCACATCGAGGTCCACGCGTACGGATCGACCGTTCTCGGGCGCGACTACCTGGCGCGCATCGGCAATCCCATGGCGCCGGGCGTCGGCACCGACCGCTCGCGAACGAGTTCACGCTAGCATCCGGGTCCAGCACACCCGACCACCCCAATCATCGAGGAACCCAGGATGCAGGACGAAGCCGGTGTCACCCGTCTCCATGTCGGACCGCGACTTTCCGAAGGCGCGATCTTCAACCGCACGGTCTACCTCGCAGGACAGATCGCCGAGGACACCAAGACCGACGCGTTCGGCCAGACTCGCGAGATCCTCCGCCACATCGATCGACTGCTCGCCGAAGCCGCCAGCGACAAGCGGCACATCCTGAGCGCGACCGTCTACCTGGCGAACATGAAGTTCTATGCGGACATGAATCGCGCGTGGGACGAGTGGGTGGTCCCTGGCAGCACCCCGCCGCGCGCCACCGTCGAGGCGCGGCTCGCGCGCAGTGAACTGATGGTCGAGATCCAGATCGTCGCGGCGCAGATCCTCTGATCGGCCACCGGCCTATCCGCGCAGCGGGTCCTGCAGGTAATAAGCGCGCAGCAGGGCGTACCAGTCGGGATAGGCCTCCCGCAGCCGCAGCGGCGCGACGAAGAAGGCTTCGCTGCTGACCGAGAAGAACTCGCCTTCGTCGGTCGCCGCGTACGCGTCGATCGGCAACGCCGCATAGAAGCGGTCGGCCCGCGCGGAGTCGGGGTCGACGTGACGGGGGATCGCGCGCTCGACCGCGTCGAGCCGGGTGACGAAGTCGTCGAAGCTCGCATGCAGCACGTCGAGCCATCGCTGGCCATCGAGGTCCGGATGCAGCGTCCGCGAGAACGCCGGCATGCCCTCGACGACACCGTTGGTCATGTCGAGCTTGTGCGCGAACTCGTGGATGACGACGTTGAATGCAAATGGCGACGGCCGGTCGTCCTTGGCCGTCCGCGCGGCCGCGTCCCACGCCAGCACGACCGGCCCGTCCTGCCACGCTTCGCCCGCGACCGCTTCGCGCCACGCATGGACGACACCGTCGCCGTCGACGATCTCGCGTTCGACGACGAAGTCGCTCGGGTACACGATGATCTCGTCGAAGGCCGGATAGGCGAGCGCCCCGAGTTCCAGGACGGGCAGGCAGGCCTGCGTCGCGATGCGCCCGATCACGTCGGCGTCGACGACGAGACCGCCGGCGCCGTTGACCGCCTTGGTCGCGAGAAAAACACCGCACGCCTTGCGCAGGCGCTGACGTTCGTCGCCGTTCAGCCGGTCCAGGAAGGGCTGGCTCGCGACCAGCGCAGTCCAGTCATCGTCGGCGATCCACGTCGAGCGGTCGGCCGGCGACGGACGGGCGCGGGAGAACGGCCAGCGCATGCGCCGCTACGTCGCTTCGTCGATCCACGCCGCCTGGATCGCCTCGAGGATCTTCTCGCCCGAGCGCGCCGGATCGTCGTCGAACTCCTCGAGCTCGGTGACCCAGCGATGCAGGTCGGTGAACCGCACGGTGAGCGGGTCGATCTCGGGATGCCCGTCGTGCAGGGCGATCGCGATGTCGTCGATATCGGTCCACTTCATGGGGAGGCCTCCGTCGTCGAACGTCGAGCGGGTCGCGCTCAGCCGTTCTCTTTCGCGTGATTGATCGAATACTTCGGGATCTCGAGCACGAGGTCGCTGGTGGCCATCAGCGCCTGACACGAGAGCCGCGAGCGCGGCGTCAGGCCCCAGGCCTGGTCGAGCAGGTCGTCCTCGTTGTCGTCCGACGGCGCGAGCGTGTCGAAGCCCTGCTTCACGATCACGTGGCAGGTGGTGCAGGCGGCCGACATCTCGCAGGCGTGCTCGATCTCGACGTGATGCGCGAGCAGGTTGACGCACAGGCTCTTGCCGACCTCGGCATCGAACTCGGCGCCTTGTGGACAGACGCTCGGATGGGGCAGGATGGTGATCTTCGGCATGGATGAATAGTTGGAGTGAGGCCGCGGCCGACCGCGCTCAGGCGATCTCGTCGAGGCGCTTGCCAGCGAGCGCCTTGCGCACGCTGGCGTCCATGCGCAGCTCGGCGAAATGTTCGGTGCCGTGCGCGAGCGCATCGATGGCGTCCTTGATGGCCGCGTGGTCGCTGCCGTCGCCCACGCTGCGGACCGCCTCGATCGCGCAGCGGATGCGCGCGACCTGCGGGCCATCGAGCAGCGCCGCATCGGCCGCGAGCGCCGAC
>JBBRRW010000009.1:0-25608 GCA_038245975.1 Burkholderiales bacterium | reverse complement strand
GTCATCGCGCGCCTCAGGCCGACAGTCGCTCGCGGTTCGCGGCGACGCGCGCGCGCACCGGCTTGAATGCCGCCTCCGCGATCTTCAGCTGGGTATCCAGCGGTGCGGTCCACTGTCGGCTCGCCGACGCCATCGACCGCGTGGTCGCCCGCCTCGCGTAGAGGCTGCCGCGGGCGACCGCATTGCCCGGATGCATCCCGACCATGAGCGGTGCGAAGGCCGCGCCGTTGCGCATCGCGACGCGAGCCGTCTCGAGCCAGCTCGCCTGCCCGAGCCGCATCCATTCGGTCCAGGCCGCCAGCGATCCTTCGAGCACGGCTGCACGCTTCTCCTCGACCATGCGGTGCATCTCGCGGCGCTGCTGCGCGTCGGGGGCGATGCCGTGGGTCGCCATCTGTGCGGTCCGCTTGCCGATCACTTCGCCCGCCGCGAACAACATCGCCGTGTTGTCGAGCGCGAAACGGCTCCACAGTTCGAAGGACCGGAACAGCGGTGCGTGGCGGGTGGTGATGGTCATGATGGGCTCGGGAAGGCGCTGCAGAAGGAGGCGGGATGCTCGACAGTCATCGCTCGGCGTGCAGGGTGCCCGAAAATACGCGGCGCGTCCTCGAACGCTCCCGTATTCTTCGGGCCCGGTTCTCCCCAACGCGCGACGTCGACGGCGTCGCCCCCTGCTCCGAGGCTCCCGTATGGCGTTGCGCGCGACCGTCTTCAAGGCCCAGTTGTCCGTCAGCGACATGGATCGCGACCGCCATGCGACGCATGCGCTGATCGTGGCCCGCCATCCGTCCGAGACCGACGAGCGGATGATGATCCGCGTGCTGATGTTCGCGTTGCATTCGAGCGACACGCTGGCGTTCGGCCGCGGGCTGTCGGACGTCGACGAGCCGGACCTGATCGATCGCGACCTGACCGGCACGATCGACACGTGGATCGAGGTCGGCTTGCCGGACGAACGCGCGATCCTGAAGGCCTGCGGTCGCGCGGGCCGGGTCGTGGTCATGGCCTACGGCCACAGCGTCGATCTGTGGTGGAAGGGGATCGCGGGCGGCTTGGCCCGGGCCCGCAACCTCGAAGTGATCCGCGTCGCGCCCGAAGAGTCGCGTGCCCTGGCCGCGATGGCGCAGCGGTCGATGGATCTTCAGGCCACGATCCAGGACGGCATCGTCTGGTTCAGCAGCCCCGAGACGATGGTCGAGATCCACCCGCAGCGTCTGATGGGTGGGGACTGAGCCGGGCGCGTTCGACCGGCACGGCAGCGGGAAACCACGTCAGGGATTGCCCACCGGCGATACGCCCGCTATAATCGCGAGCTTTGGGTTTTGGCGCCGCCCTTCATTTTTTCCAGGCGTGCGCCGCGTGGCGATCCGCAGTCGGATGGTCGGCAGGACCGCAAACACGGTTCGCGACGGCCCCCGAACCTCATCGATCACATGCCACTCGTCGGGGATGGAACAGGCTGCGGCCAAGACTGCGGTCATCGCCCTTTCCCGATTTCATAACGAAACACGTCAAGAAAGTATTCGGTCATGGTCATCCTCCGACTCACACGCGGCGGCGCGAACAAGCGTCCCTTCTATCATGTCGTCGCTACCGACTCGCGCAATCGCCGCGACGGTCGTTTCATCGAGCGCGTCGGCTTCTACAACCCGGTTGCCGCCGGAGCCGAAGAAGGCCTGCGCATCCAGCTCGATCGCGTCAGCTACTGGCAGGGCGTCGGTGCACAGATGTCGCCGGCCGTCGCTCGCCTGGTCAAGGACTTCACCAAGAAGCACGGTCAGGTCCAGGCCGCGGCGGCAGCGGCAGCGGCCTAAGTCGTCGCGGCAAGGCAGGTCGGCATGGATGTCCCGGCCGACCTGGTACTTGTCGGACACGTGCTGGATGCGTGGCGACTCGACGGCAGCGTGAAGGTGGCGCCCTACTCGACCGATGCGTCGGCGCTGCTGAACGCGCGGGAATGGTGGTTCGACGTCAAGGGAACGGTGCGTTCCTTCGACGTCATGTCGGCCAAGGTGCACGGCAGCGCGGTGACGGCAAGGCTGGTCGGCATCGTCGATCGCGATGCCGCCGAGGCGCTCAGGGGCGCGCGGATCTCGGTACCGCGCCGCGGCTTCCCGGTCACGGACGCCAACGAGTTCTACTGGGTCGACCTGATCGGTCTCGGGGTGTTCAACGAGGCCGGCGAGTCCTTCGGCGAAGTGGCCGAACTGATGGAGAACGGCGCGCACCAGAACCTGGTGGTGCGCCTGCAGGACGATGAAGGCAGGACGGTCGAGCGCTTGATCCCGTTCGTCGATGCCTTCGTGAAGACGGTGGACCTGGCGGCGCGGCGCATCGTCGTCGACTGGCAGCTGGACTACTGAATGGGTCGGGGCAGGCGTCACATCGGAGAGCGACGATGCAGTTCGATGTGGTAACCCTGTTTCCCGAGATGTTCGCTGCGGTGACCGCGTCGGGGATCACGCGGCGCGCGCTGGAAGACGGTCGATGGACGTTGCAGACCTGGAATCCCCGCGATTTCACGAGCGACAACTACCGGACCGTCGACGATCGGCCGTATGGCGGTGGGCCGGGCATGGTGATGCTGGCCCAGCCGCTGGAAGACGCGATCGTGGCGGCGCAGGCGAGACAGGTCGCAGCGGGCCTGCCGAAGCCGAAGGTGGTCCTGATGTCGCCGCAGGGCAGGCCGTTGAGTCACGGCCGGGTGATGGCGATGAAGGACGCACCCGGCGCGGTCATCGTGTGCGGGCGCTACGAAGCGATCGACGAGCGGCTGATCGAGCGCGTGGTCGACGAGGAGATCAGCCTCGGCGACTTCGTGCTATCGGGCGGTGAAATCGCGGCGATGGCGTTGATCGACGCGGTGGTCCGGCAGTTGCCGGGCGTGCTCGGCGGCGAGCAGTCGGCGGCACAGGATTCGTTCGCGGGCGTCGAGGCCGGCGGTTTGCTCGACTGTCCGCACTACACGCGGCCCGAGGTGTGGCGCGACGTGGCGGTACCGGAGATGCTGATGTCGGGTCATCACGCGCGCATCGCGCAGTGGCGACGCGAGCAGGCGCTTCAGGCGACCTGGAACAAGCGGCCCGACCTGATCGCCAGGGCGCGCAGCGAAGGCCGGTTGTCGAAGCAGGACGAGGCGGTGCTGCGGCCGTTGATGCAGGCCGGCAGCCCCGATTGAAGCAGTGGCAGGACCAGTGAACAGCAGTTGCAGGAAGGAGCGGCACGGTGCCGCGTTATCAACTCCATCCTCTACGCGGCCATAGAAACCGATCCACAACGATCAGGCCCGCGCACGATGGCTGAAGGAGTATTGCGATGAACCTCATCGAAACGCTGGAAAAAGAAGAAATCGCCCGCCTGGGCAAGGTCATCCCCGAGTTCGCGCCCGGCGATACGGTGATCGTCAACGTCAACGTGGTCGAAGGCACGCGCAAGCGCGTCCAGGCTTACGAAGGCGTCGTCATCTCGAAGCGTAACCGCGGCCTCAACTCGAACTTCATCGTTCGCAAGATCTCGAGCGGCGAAGGCGTCGAGCGCACGTTCCAGACCTATTCACCGTCGATCGCGTCGATCGAAGTGAAGCGTCGTGGCGACGTCCGTCGTGCCAAGCTGTATTACCTGCGCGAGCGTTCAGGCAAGTCGGCGCGGATCAAGGAAAAGCTCACCACGCGTCCCCGCGGCGCGGCGGCCAAGAAGAACGCGCCGGTGGTTCCCGAGACCGGCGACGATGCGAAGGCCGTCTGACACTGGCTTGAAAGCCTCGTCGTCGGCCCGATGTTGACGATGAGACCGCAGGCGCGCCCTTGGTGGCGCGCCTTTTCATTTCAACCGGCATGAGCAGCACCTACGACGACAGCGGCACACCGGCTCCGACCCCCGCAGCGCGCCCGCTGTTCGATCCCGAACGGGCGCCGATCGTGGGCAAGGCGTCGGGGCCGGCCATCGCCGCGGAGCACCTGACCGTCACGCGGTTGCGTCGCGCCTTCGTCGCGCCACGACCGTGGCAGCCCGAGCGCTCCGACGAGTCGCGCAAGCCGCGCCTGCGCAGCGGCGCGACCGGCCTCGTGCCGGCGTCGGTGCTGGTCCCCATCGTCGTCCGGCACGGACAGCCGACGATGCTGCTGACCGAACGCACCGCGCACCTCAACGACCACGCGGGACAGGTGAGCTTCCCCGGCGGCAGCGCCGAACCCGAGGACGTCGATGTGGTCGACACGGCCCTGCGCGAGTCCGAGGAGGAGATCGGCCTCGATCGCGGGAGGATCGAGGTCATCGGCCGACTGCCCGACTACCCGACCATCACCGGCTTCAACGTTGTGCCGGTCGTGGCGCTGGTGTCGCCGCCGTTCGCGCTGACCCTCGACGCATACGAAGTCGCCGAGGCCTTCGAGGTGCCGCTGAGCTTCCTGCTCGACCCGGCCAACCACGAACGGCGCGAGATCGTGATGGACCGGCAGGTCCGGCATTTCATCGCGATGCCCTATGGCTCGCACTTCATCTGGGGCGCGACCGCGGCGATGCTGCGCAACCTCTATCTGTTCCTGGCTGCGCAGACGGCTGCCTGAGGCCGGTTCGTGCGGGCGCTGCCGTGGTGGTGGAGCGGCGGGTCCTTCAATCGCAGGGTCTCCCCGGCGCGAGCCGAAGCCAAATGGCCAGGCGCTCGGCTTGCCAGACATCGGGTCCCGGCCTGCGCCGGGATGAACGTCACAACACGTGCACCACCAGCCGAAAGCTCGGATCGTCCGCATAACTCTTCGTGACGAAGCCAAGGCGCTTCGTGAACGCGAGCATGCGCGTGTTGTTGGCCAGCACGAGCCCGATCATCTCGGCCAGTCCCTTCTCGCGTGCGGCCTGCATCAGCGTCTCCATCAGGCGCGAGCCCAGGCCCTTGCCGACGAAGGCGTCGTCGACCAGCAGCCCGAACTCGCAGCTCGTGCGGTCCGGTTGCGTGATGTAGCGCGATACGCCGATGATGCGTTCGCTCGTCGCCTGCGTGCCGTCGGCGGCGTCGGTCCGTTCGCGGACGACGGCGACCATCGCCATCTCGCGGTCGTAGTCGATCAGCGTGAAGCGGGCCAGCATGCTCGGCGGCAATTCGTGCATCAGCGACGCGAAGCGGAAGTAGCGGCTCTCGGAAGACTGGCGCTGGACCAAGGCCTGCAGCATCTGACCGTCGTCCGGATGGACCGGCCGCACCGTGTAGTCGCCGCCGCCCTGCATCGGCCAGCGGCGTTCGTAGCTGGAGGGGTAGGGCAGGATCGCGAGGTGGTCGTACTGATTCGTGCCGCCGCCTTCGGCACGCATCGCGCCGTCGACCACGATCCGCGCATCGACCGCTACCGCGCCGGACGCGTCGACGATGATCGGGTTGATGTCCATCTCGCGCAGCTGCGGCAGTTCGCACACCATCTCGGAGACCCGCAGCAGCACGTGCTCGAGCGCTTCGAGATCCACGGCCGGCGCGCCGCGCCATTCGGCCAGCGTTCCGGCGACCCGCGCGCGCTCGATCAGGCGACGCGCCAGGAACTGGTTGAGCGGCGGCAGCTCCATCGCGCGATCGTCGAGCAGATCGATCATCGTGCCGCCCGCGCCGAACACGATCACCGGACCGAAGGGATCGTCGGTCGTCAGGCCGATGCAGACCTCGCGACCGCGGGCCGCACGCGCCATCTTCTGGACCGTCACGCCGTTGATGCGCGCACTGGGCAGCAGCCGCGCGACGCGGTCGACCAGATCGAGATAGGTATCGCGCGCGCCGACCGCGTTCATCACGTTGAGCGCGACGCCCTGCACGTCGGACTTGTGGCTGATGTCGGGCGAGTCGATCTTCAGCGCGACGGGGAAGCCGAGCTGGGTCGCGACCATCATCGCTTCGGTGGCGCTCCGTGCGAGGACGGTCTCCGTGATCGGAATGTGGAACGCGGACAGCAGCGCCTTCGACTCGGTCTCGGTGAGCACGTTGCGGCGCTCGGCGAGCACGCTGTCGATGACCAGGCGCGCGCTCTGCACGTCGGGCTTGGCGAGCGCCGACAGCGGCGGCGGCGTTTGCTGCAGCAGCTTCTGGTTGTGATGGAAGGACGAGATGTTGCCGAACGCGCCGACCGCCGCTTCCGGGGTGCGGAAGCTCGGCACGGCGGCGTCGTTGAGGACCTTGCGCCCGGCGATGACCGACGAGTCGCCCATCCAGCACGCCAGCAGCGGCTTGCCGCGGGGCGCACTCGCGTCGACCATCGCCTGCGCGACGGCCTCGGCGTCCACGCCGGTCTTCGGCGAGAAGATGACGAGGATGCCGTCGATCGCACGGTCGGCCGACGCGGCCTCGATGGCTGCCCGGAAGTGGCCGGCGTCGGCGTCTTCGGACAGGTCGATCAGTTCGGACAGCGAAGCCAGCGGCGGCAGCCGTTCCTTCAGGGCCGTCGCGGACGCAGCCGACAGCGTGCCGAGTTGCAGCCCGATCTCGTTGATCCAGTCGGCGGCGAGGACGCCCGGCCCGCCGCCGTTGGTGACCACGGCCAGGCGGTTGCCGGTCGGCCGGTAGCGCGACGCGAGGCACTTGGCCGCGGAGAACAGTTCGACGAACGAACGGACCCGCACGGCACCCGCGCGTCGCAGCGCGGCGTCGAACACGTCGTCGCTGCCGACGATCGTTCCGCTGTGGGTCTGCGCGGCCTTGTTCCCGGCGAGCCGGCGACCGGCCTTCAGCACGACCACCGGCTTGGCGTTGGCGGCCGAACGCAACGCGCTCATGAAGCACCGCGCGTTCACGATGCCTTCGAGGTAGACCACGATGCTCTGCGTCTTCGCATCGGTCGCGAGGAAGTCCAGCACCTGCGCGATGTCGACCGAAGTGTTCGGACCGAGCGAGACCACGGTCGAGAAGCCGACGCCGTTGCGGCTGGCCCAGTCCAGCATCGACGCGGTCAGCGAGCCCGACTGGGAGGCCAGCGCCAGCGAACCGGCCGACGCCAGCGGCCCGATCGCGCTGGCGTTCAGGCCGATCGACGGGCGCTGGAAGCCGAGCGAGTTGGGGCCGAGCAGGCGGACGTTCGCGCGATGCGCGATCGCCGTGAGCTCGGTGGCCGTCTCCGCGTCGATGCCGCTCGACACGATCAGCGCGGCGCGGCAGGCGATGCGCCCCGCGACCTGCAGCGCTTCGGCGATGTGACGTGGCGGCAGCGCGATGATCGCGAGGTCCGACCGCGACGACGCGAGCTCGGCCAGCGTGCCGCGGGTCTGGACGTCGATGAAGTGCATCGTGCCGGAGAAGCGCTGCGCCCGCAGGGACGCGTCCAGCGATGCGCCGAGGGAGGGCCGTCCGCTTCCGGGGTCGCCCTTGTCCGCGAACACGACGATCGATTCGGGTGCGAGCAGCGCGGCGAGGTAGTGTCGGTCCATGGTCGCAGTCTGCCGCATTCCGGCGTCAACCTCGCAACGTCGCTGATTCGTGGTGGCGAGGGGCGAACTGGCGCGCGAGGGAGCCCGCGCAGCGGGCGATACAATCCGTGGTGTCCAGGACGCGTGACCGATCGATGCCCGGTGTCGATTGCGCGACCCGCTCATCCGCCGCGCGCCACACCCGTTCCCGCCACCCGACGCAAATCCCACCGCCTCGCATGGGTTTCCTTTCACTGATCATCGCCTTGCTGGTCGAGCAGGTCCGGCCGCTGCACTCGCACAACGTCGCCTACAACGCGGTGCGCGGGACGGCCGAGGCGCTCGAGCGCAATTTCAACGCCGGCGAGAAGCAGCAGGGGATGCTGGCGTGGTTCATCCTGGTCCTGCCGGTCACGCTGTTCGCGTGGCTGATCTACTTCCTGCTGCTGCGCGTACATCCCTTCCTCGGGCTCGCGTGGAACGCGCTGTTGCTCTACCTGACGCTCGGCTTCCGCCAGTTCAGCCACTACTACACCGACATCCAGCTCGCGCTGGCGGACAACGACCTCGAGCGCGCACGCGCGCTGCTGACCGAATGGAAGCGCGCGGCCGATCCGAGCTTCTCGGCTGCGGATCTGGTGCTGTCGGAGGTCTGTCGCCTCGCCATCGAAGAGGCGCTGGTCGCGTCGCACCGTCACGTGTTCGGCGTGTTTTTCTGGTTCGTGCTGCTGCCGGGTCCCTCGGGCGCCGTCCTGTATCGGCTCGCGGACTTCCTCGCGCGGCGCTGGAACGCGCCAAGCCGGAACGCCCCGCTCGAACCGTTCGGTCACTTCGCGCAGCGCGCCTTCCAGTGGATCGACTGGGTCCCGGTGCGGCTCACCGCGATCGGCTTCGCGGTCGTCGGCAACTTCGAGGACGCGGTGTTCTGCTGGCGCAACCACCTCCACCAGTGGGCCGATGCGTCGCGCGGCATCCTGCTCGCGGCCGGGACCGGCGCGCTCGGCGTCCGTCTCGGACCCGCAGCACGCAACGTGCCGGACCTGTCGATGCCGTCGACCATCGACCCGACGGCGGTCGGCTACGACGCCGCGTCCGATGCGATGCCCGGCGTGGAGGCCAGTCCCGCCGCGCTGCGCAGCGCGGTCGGGCTCGTCTGGCGTTCGATGCTGCTGTGGACGCTGCTGTTGCTGCTGCTGTCGGTCGCGGGCCTGTTCGGCTGAAGCGTCCGGTCGCTCGGCAACGACGATCGCCTCGACACCCGGACCGCGACCTCCGCCCGCGCGTTCCCGCTCCATGATGCCCCCGATGCCCACCGATCGCGCCGGCCTGTCGTCCACTGGCGACGCCGATTCGTCGCTGGCCGCGCGCATCGTCGTGACCATGCTCGTCGGCGTCGTCGCCGGACTGGGCGGCCTGTTCCTGTCGCTGGTGCTGCACGCCATCCAGCACGTCGCGTACGGCTACGAACTCGGTCACCTGGTCGGCCACACCAGCTTCTTGGACGGCGTGGCGGCGGCGAGCGAACGTCGGCGCTTCGTCGCGCTGCTGGCCTGCGGCCTCGTGGCCGGCGGTGGCTGGTGGGCGCTCGACCGCTACGGACGGCCGCGCGTCGACGTCCCGAAGGCGCTCCGCGCGGACGACCCGCGCATGCCGTTCGTGACCACGGTCGCGCATGCGCTGCTGCAGATCTTCACGGTCGCGCTCGGCTCGCCGCTCGGACGCGAGCTCGCGCCGCGCGAGGTCGGTGCCGTCTTCGCGTATGGGCTGTCGCGCCGTGCGGGCCTGGCGCCCGACGAGGTCCGCATCATGCTGGCGTGCGGCGCGGGCGCCGGCCTCGCGGCCGTCTACAACGTGCCTCTGGCCGGCGCCCTGTTCACGCTCGAGGGGCTGCTCGCGACGTTCGCATGGCGCGCGCTGCTGCCGGCCTTTGCCACGTCGGTGATCGCGGCCGTCGTCGCGTGGATCGGCCTCGGTGACATGACGCAGTACACCGTCCCCGTGCTGGCCGTCGATGCCTCGCTGATCGTCTGGGCGGTCGTTGCCGGTCCGGTGATCGGTGTCGCGGCCTATGTCTTCCGCCGTCTCACGGCGGCGGCACGGCGGCCGGGCGCGTTGCGCGGGTGGAAGAGGGCGTTGCTGTCCGTCGCGCTGTTCGCGGCGATCGGCGTGCTGGCCGGCTTCTATCCGCAGGTCCTCGGCAACGGCAAGGGGCCGGCGCAACTCGGCTTCGACGGCGAACTCGGCGTGCGCATCGCGGTCATCGTGCTGGTGCTCAAGGTCGCCGTGGTGATGGCCGCACTGCGCGCCGGCGCCCACGGCGGCCTGCTCACGCCCGGGTTGTCGTGCGGCGCGCTGCTCGCGATCGGGCTGGGGGCCGCGTGGTCGCTGGTGTGGCCCGGCCCCGAGACCGGTGCCTACGCGGTGGTCGGGGCCGGCGCCTTCCTCGCGGCGTCGATGGCGATGCCCCTGACCGCCATCGTGCTGGTGTTCGAGTTCACGTGGGTTGGACATGCGTTCGTCGTGCCGATGCTGTGTGCGGTGATCGGATCGGTCGGCTGCTCGCGCTTCTGCGCGCTCGCCGGCGAAAGGATGAGGAGACCTGCCGAATGAACCGACGTCTCGTATCGCTGATCGGGTTCGCGCTGCTGGTGTCGCTGTTCGGCGCCGGCGCCCATGCGGCCACCGGCGCCGACGGAAAGGCGCCGACGACCGCCGCGTGGGTGCTGCCCGAAGGCCGCTTCGGTCCCATCCCCTTCCGCAACACGATCCGCGAAGCGCTGCCCGCGTTCCTGAAGCCGCACGCGCAGAACGTCACCGAGATCTGGCCGGGGGCCGCGTACATCCGCAACACCCATGAAATCGCGCAGGCCAACGGTGGGCACATGGCGGTGAACATGGGCGCGGTGGTCTATGCCAACCTCGATACGCTGACCTATCAGGCGCGCAACAAGGCGCCCGCCGAGAAGGCCGAGCAGGCCATGCCGGGCGACGGCACGCCCGACGAGCACGGCATCCTGAAGACGATGCACGGCTACAACGGCTACGTCTATCGCGATGCGCGGTGGGGCTTCGGTCCGGACCTGCTCGTCACGTGGACGTTCTACGGCTCCGGTCCCCACTACAACCCGATCGGCTACTACGACGTCGCCAAGGAGTTCGGCGGCGGCGACACGTTCTACAAGGGCGCGCGCAACCGTTACTTCTATACCGTGGGCGGCTACGGCGTCGCGGTGGCGGTCGACTTCATGAAGGGCTTCTTCTTCGGCGACAAGGTGGTGTCGCCGTACCAGACCAACGCCGACGGCTCGCTCGCCGAACGGTTCGCCTTCGTCAAGGGCGACGGGTCGCCGCCCGACACGTCGTGGCAGAACCCGGTCGATCAGTACGGATCGACCTGCCTGACGGTCGTCGAGGACCGCAAGCTGCTGGTCGGCGTCACCAAGACGCCCTATCTGCGGATCCTCGACCTCGATCCGAAGAGCGCGACGTTCAACAAGCTGGCGACGGTCGCCATCGATCCGCCGGCGGATCTGTCGCAGGCCGAGTACGGCGCCATGGAGCCCGATCGCGCCGGGTTCACGTGGCTGGCGGGCAAGGGCATCGTCGGACTCCACAAGCTGAGCACCGGAGAGACGATCGGACTGCAGATCAGGCTCGGCACCAGGCCCATGGTCGACCGAGCCACGATGAAGATCGTGTTCCGCAAGGTGCCGTCACTCGTCAACGGCGTGTTCGGATCCCATGTCGCGGTCCCGGATCGCGGCATCACCTTCCTCAACGTCGGCCCGGACACGCCGCCGCTGCAGTTCAACTGGCCGAAGCTTTAGCGAGGGCGTAGCCGTCGCCCGCCGGACGTGGGTGGTGTTCGAGACGTCTGCCGCGTCAGCGTGATGGCCACAGGCTCGAGCCCGTCTATCCGCGTCTCTTTTACCCAAACTTGCGCTCCGCGTAAGCCGATTCGGCGCGCCGGGCTGACTCGCGGCGCCGAACCGCGGCCGGGAAGCAGAGACGTCCGCTCCCCTGCGCGCGCATCGCGTGTATGCTGCGATGCAACAAAAGGATCGTATGAAGACATTCAAGACCATGATTCGCGCCGCCACACGCCTGACCCGGAGCGGTCAATTGATGGATGCCACGCGCGTCATCCAGAAGCTGATGGCGTCGCCCGCCGCGCCGATGGCAGCGGGAAAAGCGCGCGCGCGTGCGGAACCGTCGCCGATCGCGGTACCCGACGTGCCCTCCGAACTGTCCCGTTCGACGGCCATCCTGGCGGACCGGATCGCGCGCTTCGGGGAAACGGAAGGGGTGGCCGACGTTTCGATCGTCAGCGACAAGCCCGAGCGCGGATTTGTCGAGGGGTCGCATGTCCACGAGGGTCTGACGCGTCGCTTCAAGCTGTTCACACCGGCATCCGCGGGCCGCTCGCCGGCCCTCGTGGTCATGCTGCACGGCTGTACGCAGAGCGCCGACGACTTCGCCGCTGGGACGCGGATGAACGAATGGGCGGAGCGGGAGGGCTTCGTTGTCCTGTACCCGATCCAGTCCCGTTCGGCCAATCCGGGTCTGTGCTGGAACTGGTTCAACGACAGGGACCAGTACCGCGGCAGCGGCGAAGCGGCCTTCCTGGCCGATCTGATCGCCAGCGTCGTCGACTCGAAAGGATTGGATCCGCGACGCGTATTCGTCGCCGGTCTGTCCGCCGGGGGCGCCATGGCCGCGATCCTGGCGAGCGAATACCCGGAGCGCTTTGCAGCCATCGGCATCCATTCCGGCCTCGCCGCAGGCGCGGCACACAACCTGCCCGATGCCCTGTCGGCGATGCGCAGCGGCCGGCTCCACACGCGCGCCCCGGTGGCGAACCGTTCGAACGGCGCCGCCGTAGACCGTCCGGACAAGATCGTTCCCACGATCGTCTTCCATGGGGACGACGACCAGACGGTCCATCCGGCCAACGCCTCTGCGATCGTCGCAGACCTCGTCAAGCGCAGCGCGGCGACGATCGAACCCGTGAAAACGGATCCGGCCCCCGGCGCCGGCCAACGCTATACCCGCGAGGTCCATGCGATGCCGGACGGAGGGACGATCGCCGAGCACTGGACCCTGCACGGCGCACCGCACGCGTGGTCGGGCGGCGATGCGCGAGGCAGCTACACGCATCCCGCGGGCGTGGATGCCACGGCCGAGTTCATTCGCTTCTTCAACGAGCAAGCGCGATGAGCGCAACGACAAACGTCAACGTTCGGCATAAGAAGTTTATTGGGTGTAGTTGGCGGCCCTGCATAATCTTCGTCTAAGCCAAGCGGAAGTTCATGCTTGACCATCGTCAACCTTGCGTCCTGCGACGCGTGCTCGAATGCCGCGCATGGACCATCGGATGAGCCGCCACGAGTCGACGCCAGACACGCAGGCCAAGCTGCGCTTCCTGCGCTCGCGCGCCGCGCACCCGGGTATCAGCGGGCCGATCGAGGCGATCGAGACGCACATGTCCTGGGTGGTACTCGCCGGCGAACGCGCGCTGAAACTGAAGAAGCCGGTGCGCACCGCCTTCCTCGATTTCTCGACCGTGACGGCGCGCGAACGCAACGCGCGCCAGGAACTGCGGCTGAACCGGCGGCTGGCACCGCAGGTCTATCTCGGGCTCGTCGCGCTGCAATGGCACGACCGGCGTTTCAGGCTCGTGGCCGAGACCGACCTGCCGGCGGTGGGCCGCACGGTCGACTGGCTGGTGCTGATGCAGCGCCTGCCGTCCGAGTGCACGCTCGACCGCGTGATCAGTGAGGGCCGCGTGACGCGCGCCGACATCGACGCGCTGATCGACGTGCTGGCACCCTTTTACCGAAGCGCTGCGCGCGCGAGCCTCGGCCCCGACGACTATCTCGCCCACTTTCGCCGCGAGCAGGCACGCAACCGCGAGGTATTGCTGCAGGCGCGCTTCGCCCTTGCCGACGCGGCCCCCGCGCTCGACGGCTTGGACATGGCGCTCGACGCGCAGACCGCCGCGCTGCGCGAGCGCGTGCTGCAGCACCGGCTAGTCGACGGCCACGGCGATCTGCGCCCCGAGCATGTGTTCCTGTTGCGGCCGCCGGTGGTCATCGATGGCCTGGAGTTCGATGCCTCACTGCGCCAGGTAGACCCCTTCGATGAACTCATGTTCCTTGCGCTGGAGTGCGAGATGGCCGGTGCCCCGTCCTGGCTCGTACCGCACCTGCTTGCGCGCTGCGCCGCGGCGCTCGACGATGCCCCGCCGACCGCCCTGCTGCAGCTGTATACGGCCAGCCGCGCGCTGCTGCGCGCCAGGCTGTCTGCGGCCCACTTGCTCGATGCGCAGCCGCGCTCGCCGCAAAAGTGGCTGCCGCGTGCACGGCGCTACCTGGCCCGCGCGCGCGAAGCCCTGCAGGCGGCGGCGTCCGCCGACGGCTACCGGCTCAGCGCCGCCATGCCTCATGGCTCTGCCTGATGGCGTCGGCAAACAGGGGCACGCAAGACACCACGCGCAGCTTCTTGCGCGCCGGGCTGCCCTCGGGCAGACGGAACGGCGGCACCGAGTCGGTGACCACCACCTCGGCGATGTTGTCGTCGACCAACGCGCTAGCTGCCGAGTCGACGAACAAGCCGTGTGCAGCGCAGACGACGATCTTGCGCGCGCCGGCGTGGCGCAGTGCCGCGGCAGCGCGCTGCATGGTCTCACCGCTGGCGATCAGGTCATCGATGAGCAGCACCGTCGCACCTTCGACCTCGCCCGCGACGAGATGCGTACCGTCGAGTAGGCCGGCGCTGCGCCGCTTGCCGACCATCGCGAAGCCGACGGGCCGAGCGAGTTTCTCCTCCAATGCCTCGCGCCACAATTGCGCACGCTTCACGCCGCCGGGGTCCGGCGACGCGACCGACAGCGACTCGGCCGCTGCGTTTTCCTGCGCCACGGCGAGGAAGGCCGGGTGCGCGTCGAGGTGTTGCGTGGTGCAGCGAAAGGCGTTCTGCAAGCCCGCCACGTTGTGTACCTCCAAGGCGATGAGCTGCGCGGTGCCCACGGCCTCGAACATCTGCGCCACGTAGCGCAGGCCCACCGGGTCATAGGGCTTGGTGCGCCGGTCCTTGCGCGCATAGGCGAGGTAGGGAACGACCGCCGTCACCTGCCCCGCGCCGTGTTCGCGCAAGGTGGCGATGAACATCAGCAGCCGGCACAGCTTGTCGTGCGGGCTGTCGGCCGGCCCGCCGTGCAAGCTGTGGAAGACGTAGGCGTCCGCACCGCGCGGGTCCACCAAGGGCCTGAGCTTCCGCTCGCCGTCGGCGAAGTGGCGCTCCTCGTGCGGCGCGATCGGGTGCTCGAGGCGGGCTGCCAGGGCCTGTGCGAACGCGCTGTCTTGGTCGAGAGAGAAGATCAACATGACGGGTCGCCTCCAGGGCCAGTGTCCGAAGAATCCACAGTTTGCGCTCCGTGCCGCCGCGCCCGCTTGATGCGGCGCAAGTCGCTGGGTGGTGGGCGGTGGGCGCGATCAGGCCGCTTCGCCCCAGCGAGTCGCCGCGAACGCGGCGACGAAGCGCTCGAGATCGGCCGCCGGCAAATGGTCGATGCCCGCGGCCCTTGCGCGCCCGCCGCCGCCGAAGCTGCTGCACAGGGCGTGCGCGCCCGAGGGCAAGGCCAGTGGCGCGCGCACGCTGACGACGTAACCTCCGCCGCCTGCCGGCTTGAGCACGGCGTGGGCACCCGCCGGTTCGGCGTTGGCCAGTTCGTTGGCGAGGCAGCCGATGACACGCCGGCTCCATGGCGCGTCGGGCAGCAGATACACGCCGCCCCGTTCGTCCCGCCAGTGCGGCGGCCAAGCCTTGGCCCGCTGCAGGTCGGCGCGACGCAGGGCGTCCAGTTCGTCGACGATGCCCTCGTGCGCCAGCATGTCCAGCGGGTCGCGATAGCGGGCGAGGATCTCGTACAGGTGCCGCGGCGCCACGCGCACATCGCGCTCCTCGTCGCCATAGGCGTTGTAGTTGATCGCCTCGCCGAGCCGGCGCAGACGGCCGCGGTCCTCGGCATCAACTGCCGAAGCAACCGCGAGCCGGTCGGCCACAGGCGCCAAGTTGTCGCCATAGGCGCCGACCAGCGCCCAGGCGCGAAAGGCCCCGCCGAGCGCGCGATCCACGAGCAAGCTCGTGCAGATGTTGCTGGCGACATCGATGTGCGCCTCGAGGGCCGGATGGGACGGGATGTCGCGCACTGCGTGGTGATCGAAGTAGCGAATGCGCACGCCGGCGTCGAGAAGATGCAGCAGGGCCACACAATTTCGCTGCATCGACAGGTCGAAGACGTTGACCTCGTCGCCGCGATGCGCGGGCACGCGCTCGAGCAGCGCGATCTCGAGCTTCAGCCCGGTGACCAGCGTGGCGGGCGCCGGCTCGTGCAATCGCCACTGCAAGGCTGCGCACAGGCCATCGGCATCGCCGTTGCAGACGTCGAAGCGCTGCACCGTCAGTCCTCTTGCAGATTCGGCGGCGACCCGCCTTCGGCCGGCTCGCCGGTCTCGGGATCGATCCAGTCCGCGATGCCGATCTCGTGCTCGTCCTCCTGCAGCGACTCGCCGGCCGCCAGCGCCTCGACGCCGACCGCGTCCCGATCCGCCTCGACCAGTTCGTAACGCTCGAAGGGACCGAACTCCGGGTGGCCGTCGGGCGCCTGCCGGTAGTAGCCGTCCGGCCGCTCGACGATGGGCGGCGGGCCGGCTTCGACGGCCAACGCGACGCCGGCGGCCGGCGGCAGCGCCGCCTTCTTGCGTGGTTTCGCTTTGCGTTTCATGGCTCCGCTCCTTCTGGAATTACCGGCCGGTGCTGGCGGACGTCGCTCGACGATAGGCGCGCGCGCAGCCAGCGCCTTGCGATGGCGCAACAAGACCCACTCGCCGCGGGCCTTGTGGGACCCGATGCACGGGAAGGACAGGCGTCGCCGAGGCCCCACGCAGGGGCTTCGTTGCGTTGCTTTGCGTTGCTTGAAATCAATGACCAAGCGCCTGACACGCCGTATCGTTTCCAGCCGGAGTCGTCGCGCACCGAAAGGTTTCGCGCATCGTCCATGAACAGCGAAGGAGACGCTCGTGATCCAGGAACAAGTCACCATCGGACTCTCGGCGCTGCCGGGCGAACTCACGCTGCCCGACCACGCTGGCGGTCTTGTCGTGTTCGCCCACGGCAGCGGCAGCAGTCGCAACAGCCCGCGCAATCGTTTGGTAGCCGAGTCTTTGCATCGGCACCAGCTCAGCACCCTGCTGTTCGATCTGCTGACCGACGCTGAGGCGACGGATCGGGGCAACGTCTTCGACATCCAGCTGCTGGCGCGCCGGCTCGTGCAGGCCATCGAATGGTCGCGCAAGCGAGCCGACCTGGCCGCGCTGCCGCTCGGCCTGTTCGGCGCCAGCACCGGCGCTGCGGCGGCACTGGTAACCGCCGCCGAACGGCCGCAGGATGTGTCTGCCGTGGTGTCACGTGGTGGCCGGCCCGATCTCGCCTCGACCGAACTCGAGCGCGTGCGGGCGCCTACGCTGCTGATCGTCGGTGGGGCCGATCCCGAGGTGTTGCAGTTGAACCGTGAAGCGTATCGCCTGCTCAACTGCGAGAAGCGGCTCGAGGTAGTGCCCCGCGCCACGCACTTGTTCGAGGAGGCCGGCACCCTGGAGCGCGCGGCCGAGGCGGCGTGCGACTGGTTCGCCAAGCACCTGTCGAGGCGTTCCGCCGAGAACGCGCCGCAGTAATCGATTTCGCCCGCGTCATGCATGGGGCGGCCAGATGGCTGCAGCGCGCGTGGAGCCGAAGCTGCGGCGCCAGTTCATGCACAGCACTTGCGTCGCACGCCGCTTCTTCCGCGGCATAAATCCGTCGTCGCAGCGGCACCCATAGTGAAACCATATCGAGGGACTGCAAACAGGAGCCCGGTGCCTCCGGGGCACGGGGAACGCGCCGGGCACCCCGACGGCAGCGGACGGCGCCTCAGGCTGCATCGTGCGGCTGGCCATCGGCTCGATAGTTGGCGGTGCCGTGCACCGACTGCGCCGCATCCAGCAGTGCAATCACCTCGTCATCGCTCACCTGATGAAAGTCGGCGTAGTGATCGCCGACCCCGCCGAAGAACTCCGGCTGCAGCAGGCACACCACCTCGTCGACAGCGCCGCGGAGTTGCTGCACCGTCTGCGACGATCCCACCGGTACCGCGAGCACGACCCATGACGGGTGCTGACGCCGGATGGCCTCCAAGGCGGCACGCACCGTCGTGCCGGTGGCCAGACCGTCGTCGACCAGAACGACTGTGCGGCCTGCCAGGGGCAGGCGCGGCGTCCCGCGCAGGTAGACGCGGCGGCGACGCTCGATTTCCTTCACCTGCTCCTGCGCCTCGCGCGCAACGTATTCATGGTCGGCTCCCGACCAGCCGAGCGTCTCCTCGTCCACGACTACCGAGGGCGGCGTGCCCTCCGCGACTGCCGCGACCGCAAGCTCGGGCTGACCCGGCGCTCCGATCTTGCGGACGAGCAGCAGATCAAGCGGCGCATGCAGCGCTCGAGCCACTGGTGCGGCCACCGGCACGCCACCACGCGGCAGCGCCACGACGATGGGGTCGGACAAGTGCCGCTTGACGAGCGCCGCCGCCAGCAAGCGCCCTGCTTCTTCGCGATCACGAAACATCCGGGGTTCCTCGCTTCAGGTCTGCAGTACGGCGACGCTGCGCGCAGGCTCAGTGCGCCGCCGCCGCGGCCACCGTTCTGCGCATTGGTGTGCGCCGGTCGGCCATTCCGCCGCGCCCGCCAAGAGCACTATAAAGAGATGCGACCGAGGCGATTTGATCTGGCGCAGGAAACCAGCGCGTTTGCGCTGGCGCAAGGCGCAGCGGGGCCGCAACGGCTAGGGTCTGATGAACCAGCAACGGGGAGACTAGGCATGACCACCAAAAAGCTTCTCAACCGCGACGACGCGCGCGACAAGATCCGCCGAGGCGTCAATGCAATTGCCGACGCTGTGAAGCTGACCCTCGGGCCGCGCGGGCGCACCGTCATCATCGACCGCGACTTCGGGCCGCCGCAGATCGTCAACTCCGGGTCGTCGTGGCGAAGGCGATCGAGCTTGAGGACCGCTTCGCAAACATGGGGGCACAGTTGCTGCGCGAGGGCGCGTCTCGCACCAGCAAAATGGCCGGCGCCGGGACGACTACCCCACCGTGCTGGCCCACGCGATGATCCAGGAGGGTTTGAAGTATCTCGCCGCGGGGATGAACCCGATGGACCTTAAGCGCGGCATTGACCTGGCCGTCGGGTCTGTGGTGCACGAACTGAAGACCATCGCCCAGCCCTCCACCAACTCCCAGGAGATCGCGTATGTCGCGGCGATCTCGGCCAACAACGACCGCTCGATCGACGAGCTGATCACCCGCGCGAGACACAAGGTCGGGCGCGAGGGCGCGGTGACGATCGAGGGCGGCTCGGGCCTGGTGAGCGAGCTGGAAGTGGTCGAGGGCATGCAGTTCGACCGCGGCTACCTATCGCCTTACTTCGTCAACAACGCCGAGAAGCAAGCGGCCGTGCTAAAGAATGCGGCCATCGTGCTGTGCGACCAGAAGCTGTCCACCGTCAACGACGAGCCCTTGCCGCTGCTGGAGGCGATCGCCAAGTCGGGTGCGCTCATGCGCTCGCCACGCTGGTCGTCAACAGCGTGCGCGGTGTCGTTCAAGACCTATGCGGTGAAGGCGCCGGATTCGGCGATCGCCGCAAGGCCGTGCTGCAGGACATCGCGTCGCGCGGCGGTCGAGGAAGGCATCGTTCCGAGGTGGCGTGGCGCTGCTGCGCGCCCGCAAGGTGCTGGCTGCCGGGCCCCGAACCTGGACCAGAAGTCTGGCATCAAGATCAACCGGCGTGCGCTGGAGGAGCCGCTGCGTCGCATCGTCGACAACGCGGCGGACGAGCCGTCCATCGTTCTACATAGAATCGGCGAATCGACCCGGCAAAGGTCACGCGCCTGGCGTTGCAGAACGCTGCAGCGATCGCGAGTCTGGTGCTGACGATCGACTGCGTGGTCGCCAAGGCGCCTAAGAGGGCCGGTGAATCGCTGTCCGACGCTGCCTACGAGATGTTTTGAGGAGAAAACGGATGATGAAAAACGAATGGATTCTCATCGCCAACGCGTCACTGGCTCGGCTATTCAGCCGCGAGTCGGACAGCGCGGCGTTGGTGCTTCTGCACACGTTTGAACACTTGAAAAGCCGCCTCAAGACGAGCGAGCTCGCCGATGACCGGCTGGGCCACGACTCGACCGACCGCCGCTACGGCGGGGTGAGCTTCGAGCCGCGCACGGACTTGCACCGCAAGCAGCACCTGCACTTCGCGCGCACGCTGGCGCAGCGCTTGGGCGAAGGGCTCGCCGGCGGCGACTGCGGCCGCATCACGCTGTATGCCTCGAGCCCCTTCTTGGGCGAGTTGAAAGGGCAGCTCAGCCCGGCGGCGAAGAAGGCGCTGCGCGCTGCGGCGGACGTGGACCTGACCAGCTACGGTTTGCGCGAGTTGGAAGAGCGGATCGCGCATGAACTGCAGGCAACCGTGGGGCACCAACACTCTTGATCGGGAGACACGATGACGACACAATTCATACGCTGGTTTTCCGAACTCGGCGTCGCCGATGTGCCGCTGGTGGGCGGCAAGAACGCGTCGCTGGGAGAGATGTTTCGCGAGCTGGGCGAGCAGGGCGTGCGGGTCCCCAACGGCTTCGCGATCACGGCCGAGGCTTATCGCCATGTGCTCGACCAGGCCAATGCGTGGCCAAGTCTGCACCGTGCGCTCGACGGACTCGACGCGAAAAACGTCGATGACCTTGCAAGGCGCGCGCAATCGGCGCGCGAGATCGTCCAGGGTGCCCCTCTGCCAGCCGATCTGAGCGCCGAAATTCTCGCAGCCTATGCGCGGCTGAAAGCCGAGTACGGCGACGAGCTGACCGTTGCGGTGCGCAGTTCGGCCACCGCCGAAGACTTACCCACCGCGAGCTTCGCAGGCCAGCACGAGACCTTCCTCAACATCTCCGGCGAGGCACGGCTGCTCGATTCGGTGCGCCTGTGCTTCGCGAGCTTGTTCAAGGACCGGGCCATCAGCTACCGCGTCGACAGGGGCTTCGATCACTTCAAAGTCTTCCAGTCCGTGGGAGTGATGAAGATGGTGCGTTCCGACCGCGCAGCCAGCGGCGTCACCTTCTCGCTCGACACCGAAACGGGCTTTCGCGATGTGGTCTTCATCACCGGCGCCTATGGCCTGGGCGAGAACGTCGTGCAGGGTACGGTCGATCCGGATGAGTTCTACGTCTTCAAGCCCACATTCCAACAGGGTCACCGAACCGTGCTCAGGCGCAAGCTCGGCGGTAAGGAGATCCGCATGGTGTACGCGAAGGCAGCGGGGCGCGAGACCACGCGCAACGTGCCGACGCCGCGCGACGACCAGCAACGCTATTGCATCAGCGACGACGAAGTGCTGACACTGGCCGACGCCGCCATCAAGATCGAGAACCACTACAGCCGCAAGGCCGGACAGCCGACACCGATGGACGTCGAATGGGCCAAGGACGGCCTGGATGGGCAGCTCTACATCGTTCAGGCCCGCCCGGAGACGGTCGCGTCGCAGAAGCCGCTCAGCCTGGTCGACGAATATCGGCTCGCCGCCAAGGGGACTGTGCGCGTGAGTGGCCGCGCCGTGGGCGGAAAGATCGCCTCGGGCAGGGCGCGCGTGATCACTGACGTGGCCCAGCTGAACGAGTTCAAAGCCGGCGAGGTGCTGGTCGCCGACACGACCGCGCCCGACTGGGGCACGGTGATGAAGATCGCCGCCGCGATCGTGACCAACCACGGCGGGCGCACCTGCCATGCCGCCATCGTGGCGCGCGAGCTGGGCATCCCGGCGGTGGTCGGCTGCGACCGGGCGACGAGCGCGATCCGCACCGGCGACGAGATCACCGTGTCGTGCGCCGAGGGCGCTGAGGGCCACGTCTACGCCGGAGCGATTGCGTTCACGACGACCAGCACCGACGTCTCGACGCTCGCGCGGCCGCAGACCCGCCTGATGGTCAACCTGGGCAACCCCGAAACTGCGTTCCAGACTTCCCTGCTCCCCAACGACGGCGTCGGGCTGGCGCGCATGGAGTTCATCGTCGCCGAGCACATCAAGGTGCACCCGATGGCGCTCGTGCATCCGGAGAAGATCGACGATGCGGCCGTGCGCGACGAAATCGCCCGCCTCACGCGCTCTTTCGCACAGCCGGCCGACTATTTCGTCAGGCAGTTGTCCGAAGGCGTCGGTACGATCGCCGCGGCCTTCTATCCCAAACCGGTCATCGTTCGAATGTCCGACTTCAAGACCAACGAGTACGCCAGCTTGCTGGGCGGGCGCTGGTTCGAGCCGGCCGAAGCCAACCCGATGCTGGGCTTTCGCGGCGCCTCGCGCTACTCGCACCCAGCCTATGCCGAGGGGTTCGCGTTGGAATGTGCGGCGATGAAGCGAGTGCGCGACGAGATGGGGCTTACGAACGTCAAGTTGATGATCCCGTTCTGCCGCCGTGTGCAGGAAGGCGAGCGTGTGCTTGCAGAGATGGCGGCGCATGGGCTACAGCGCGGCGTGGACGGCCTCGAGATTTTCGTCATGTGCGAGATCCCCAATAACGTCATCCAGATCGACGCGTTCGCGCAGCTGTTCGACGGCTTCTCGATCGGCTCCAACGACCTGACGCAGCTCGTGCTCGGCGTCGATCGCGATTCGGACATCGTGGCATTCGACTTCGACGAACGCGATCCGGGCGTCAAGGAGATGATTCGCCAGACCATCGAGGGCGCACGGCGCAACCATCGCCATGCGGGCATTTGTGGCCAGGCGCCTTCGGACTATCCAGAAATGGCGGAGTACCTGGTGGAGCTCGGCATCGACTCGATGAGCGTGACGCCCGACACGCTGCTGAAGATCACGCGCGACGTTCTGGCCGTGGAGGCGCGGCTCGCGCGTCCGCCGCGCAGCGCCGCACCGACGAATCCAACGCCGCCAAAGGTGGCTGGAAGCATGTCATGAGCCAATCGATATCGTCATTGATGCAACGGCAGGTATGGTCGGTCGGGCTCGACGAGACGGTGCAGACCGTCGAAGCGCATATGGCGGCCAAGAGCCTGTCGTGGGTGCCGGTGCTGGAATCGAACGGCGTGGTCCTGGGCATCATCAGTGCCTCGGACCTGCTGCGGTTTCACGCCGACAAGAAGGACCCTTCGAAGGTCTGCGCGTGGCAGTTGTGCACCTACAAGCCGATTACGGTTCGCGCAGACGCCACAGTCGGCGAAGTGGCTAGGCTGATGGTCGAGAAGAGCATCCATCACGTGGTCGTGACCGAGGGCGCCGACATCCAGGGCGTGCTGTCATCGCTCGACTTCGTACGGACTTTCATCTCATCGCCATGAGTCCGACCCGATCCGACGGCAACGATAGCGCACGCCTCGGCCTGAAGGAATCGATCGCACTGGCCACCGATCAGACGACCACGCTGTGCTGCTCCATGTGCTCGGCGACTTTCCAATCATGCAGGAAATGGCCCGCGTCATCGACTACGAGAAATACTGCAACGACATGACCGAGAACGACAAGGACTATCAGGTCCGTGCCGAGATTCCCGGGGCCAAGAAGGAAGACATCCGCGTCAGTGTCGACAGCAACTTCGTCTCGATCGCGGCCGAGGTCAGGAAGGAGAAGGAAGAGGAGTTGGGCGGCCGCGTACTGGTAAAGAAAACCTATGTCGGCAACGTCGCGCGCGGGTTCTCGCTCGCGCACGAAGTCGACGTCGAGGGTGTGGTCGCCAAGCTGCAATATGGTGTTTTGAAGCTTACCTTGCCCAAGCGCGAGGGCGGGGGCACCTCTTCGATCGCGATCGAGTGAAGCGACCTCGTCACATCGCAGGTATGCGGGCGATGGTGCTGCGTGCGGTGGGCCAGACGCTGCGGCGGGAGCAGCGCGCTGACTTGTAGTCTGGGCCGGGTCGGGTCCGCCCGGTGGCGTGAGTTTCGAGCGGGCCTGTCTGAAATTATAGGTGTAAGTCCTAAACTGCTCGCTGGGCGAGGAAGGGCTGTATGGCAAAGACACAGACAGGGCCACTTGCACCAGAGCTGCTTGATCAATTATTAGCCGGCCGTGACCCGAAGACGGTGCTCGAAACCGGTGGTCTGATCGGCGATCTCAAGAAAGGCGCTGGCCGACCGGATGCGGAACGCCGAGATGGATGTTCATCTAGGCAGCGATGCAGAGATCGAACCCGGCAATCATCCCAACGGCAGCAGCGCCAAGACCGTGCTGACGCCCGACGGCACGATCGAGCTATCGATCCCGCGAGACCGACACGGCCGCTTTGATGCGGTACTGATTGCCAAATATCGGCGCCGCTTCCCCGGCTTCGATGACAAGATCAGCGCGCTCTACGCGCGCGGCATGAGCGCCCGCGATATCCAGACGCATGTCCCGAGCTGTACGCTATCGACGTGCCGCCGATCTCGTCTCTGTAGTAACCACTGGACACGGCGCCGTAGCCTTCGGCGTTGATCTACAGGGGCATAAGACCGGCGAAGTGCGCTAGCTACACGCACCCGTCCGCCGGTCACTCGGGCGAGCTTGATACCGCCTTGTCGAGTCTCGCCGTCAGAGGGCGGGCTGCCGTCCACGGGAACGAGGATGTGTTGGTACATGGTGCGTCCTCGTACAAAGCGTTGTGCGCCGATGCGAAAGTCTATCCGTTCGCAACCGCAGGAGCTTGATCCCGGTCAACGACTCGAACTTGATCCTTGTCAAATTGTCGAGGCCGACGGGTGCTACCTTCGACGCATGCAAACAACTGACGAGAGGCTCGTATGTTCAAACATCTTCTGCTGCCCACTGACGGCTCGCCTTTGTCCGAAAACGCTGTTCTTCAAGGCATCCAGCTTGCTCATGTACTCGGCGCACGGGTGACGGGCGTCAACGTCAGCCCGCGCTTCCACATACTGACCTACCGCACTGACATGCTCGAGGAAACACGAGACGAGTACGAGCGCGACAGTCGGGTCCACGCCGAACGCTATCTGGCGTTCATCAGCAAGGCGGCCGCCGAGAGCGGGGTTTCCTGTGAGACGCTGAGCGAGAGGAGCGACGATATCTTCCAGTCGATCATCGATGTGGCCAGGGCACATGCTTGCGACCTCATCGTGATGGCCTCGCACGGGCGTCGCGGCATCGGCGGCCTGTTGCTCGGCAGCGAGACGCAGCGCGTGCTCATCCATTCAGGCATTCCGGTACTCGTGTGGCATTGAGAGCGAGGGCCGAGTCAGGCCGGCGGCGCGCCGGCGTTTGCTGAGCCGTGCGCTGCGAATGCACGCCAGCGCTCTGCCAACGCCGCCGCTGACAACGGCTGCCCGGCATCGATTGCGATCGCCAAAATACGCTCGGCCTTGGTCAGCGGCTCGGCCACAGCACGCAGCCGCTCGAGCACCGCCACGTCGGCCTCGGACGCATCGCTGCCGCTCGACTTTCGCCGCTCCAGCCGTTGGCGCAGCAGCGGCAACGCCGCTCGGCAATCGAGAATGGCGAACGGCACGCAGAGTTCTTCCGCGAGCGCGGCGAAGTTCGACCGTTCCGCAGCAAGCAGGAACGCCGCGTCGACAATCGCCGGCCAGCCCGCGACCAGCGCGATGCGGGCCACCTCGAGTAGGCGCGCGTAAGTGTGTGCGGTGCTCGCGCTATCGTAAATGCCTGCGGCCACACGACCCTGCGACGACTGCGACGCGCCCAGCCCGAATAGGCGCTTCCTCTCGACGTCGGAGCGGACCCGGAGCGCGCCAGCCGCCTCGAGCAGGCCCTGCGACACGAAGCTCTTGCCCGACCCGGGCAGGCCGTGCGTGATCGCGAGCCGCGCGTCGGTCTCTCGAACCATGTGCATCGCCACAGCCAAGTAATCGGCAGTGCCGTAGCCGGACGGCGCATGCCCGCCCTGGGTCTCGACGATGGCGGCCACCTGCGCCCGCACCAAGGCGCGACCGGCTAGGTAGAAGCGCAGCGCGGGCAGGCCCTCGTAATCGCCGGTCGCCTCCAGGTATGCATCGACGAACCGAAAGGCCAGCCCGCGCTCGCCGTGCGCCATCAGGTCCATCGCGACGAAGGCAATGTCGTTCAGCACGTCGATCCAGCGCAGCTCAGGGTCGAACTCGATGCCGTCGAAGGCGGTCGCCTCGTCACC